>NZ_CP086239.1:4242500-4556042 GCF_026650985.1 Clostridium estertheticum | reverse complement strand
ATGCACTATTAGATTGTGCATTTATTAAATGAAGCGCTATATTACCTGCCTCATCCTCAGTTAATTTTTTACTTGTTTCATTTTCGATAAACTCTAGTGCTTTAAGTCCCACTTTAAATTCTTTTGGATAAATTTTTTTAATTTCCCAAATTAGTGGGTTTGTGCAATTAAATCCTTCATCATATATTTTTAATGCATTACTAACATGGTCTGTAAGAGTAACATATAAATAGTCATTCAATTCAACACCTAGTATGTTTTTTGCATATTCAATAATATCATAACAAAGTGAGACGTGCTGCGCGGGAACATCTTCTAATAATAATTTAAACTTTTCTGAAGCATCTTTTTGTTTAAGAATAAAAGTTTTCTCTATTAAATGTTCATCCACTTTTTCCCCTACACTCTTTTTAAATGCAATTCCACACCCCATAACAACAAATTCATGCTTGTCTGGTTCCTTAACCACTATAGCATTGTTATTAAATATCTTCTTTATTATCAACCCTATCCCCCCGCCAACGCTATTATATTAATATAAAATATAAAAAACCCAACTAATTAAAAGAAACATATCATGTCCCTTTGCATTAATTAAGGTCTCGCCTGATCTAGTCAGTAACAATCCTAATATTTAAATGTAATCGTTTATCTATAAATATATAATAACTTTATTTATATTATTTGTCAATAATTTTATCCTAAATATTTTTTTAATTCAATAATAAAACAATTCTGTTAATGCTTAAATACATAAAAACACCCTATAAATAGATTTTTTAAATTTCTATTTATAGGGTGTTCTTTAAATTTCTTATATAATTAGTCTTTGTTTACATTACTTCATTATCTAAGTTTGCACCAGCAAACTGACTATTATAAAGATCTGCATAGAATCCATTTTTAGCAAGAAGTTCATTATGATTACCCATCTCAATAATACTTCCTTTATCCATAACTAAAATTAACTCTGCATCTTTAATTGTAGAAAGTCTATGTGCAATTACAAAACTTGTTCTATTTTGCATAAGTTCTGTCATAGCCCTTTGTATATAAACTTCTGTTCTAGAATCTACACTGCTTGTAGCCTCATCCAGTATCATAATAGTTGGATTAGCAAGTATTGCTCGAGCTATAGTTAGAAGCTGTTTTTGACCTTGTGATATATTAGAAGCTTCTTCATTTAGTATTGTATTATATCCATCCGGAAGAGTCTTAATAAAGTGATGTGCATGAGCAGCTCTTGCTGCCTGCATAGCTTCTTCATCTGTTGCTCCCTCTCTACCATAAGCAATGTTCTCCATTATGGTCCCATTAAATAACCAAGTATCCTGAAGTACCATACCAAACATGCTACGTAACTCTCCACGTTTTATATCTCTTATGTCAACTCCATCAATTGAAATTTTACCAGCATCTATCTCATAGAACCTCATAAGCAAGTTAACAAGTGTAGTTTTACCAGCACCAGTTGGTCCAACAATTGCAATTGTATGACCCCTCTTTACATCAATATTCATATCTTTAATAAGAGATTCTTCTTTTTTGTAACTAAAATCAACATGTTCAAACTTAACTTCGCCTTTTGGAAGTTCAATTACCTTAGAATCCGCAGTTTCTTCAATCTGCTCAACTTCATCTAATAATTCAAAAATACGTTCAGCGGATGCTACTGTTGATTGAATAATATTAGCAATATTTGCAGTTTGAACTATTGGCTGAGTAAATTGATTAGAGTATTGAATAAAGGCTTGAATATTACCTATTGTAATTTTTCCTTGTGTTGCTAAATATCCACCGACAACACAAACTACTACATAACCTATATTACTAACAAATCTCATCATAGGCATTATTACCCCAGATATAAACTGAGCTTTCCAGCCTGCATTGTATAACCTGTCATTAATATTTCTAAACTCCTGTACTGAGTCCTTCTCATGTCCAAAAGATTTAACAATCTTATGACCAGTATACATCTCTTCAACATGACCATTAAGTTCTCCAATTTCCTTTTGTTGCGCTGCAAAATATTTTTGTGATCGTTTTGCTACAAATGCTGTAACAACAATATATAATGGTAATGTTAAAATTACAACTAGTGTCATAAGTGGGCTTATTGTGAGCATCATAACTACAATACCAATGATTGTGACAATAGATGTAATAAGCTGAGTAAGACTTTGTTGGAGAGTTGTTGATATATTATCAACATCGTTTGTTACACGGCTTAATATCTCACCATGAGTTTTTGAATCAAAGAATTTAAGTGGCAATCTAGATAACTTATCTTCAACTTCCTTACGTAAATTATATACAGTTTTTTGTGCAACTTCAGCCATTATATATTGTTGAAGAAATCCAAAAATTGTACTTATTACATATAATCCAAGTAATAAAAGAATAATGTTTCGTATATATGTGAAATCTATCATTCCACCATTTATATCCATTATTTTAGATACTCCTGCCTTAATTTTATCAAGACCATCAATTACTTTTGGACTGTTTGCAGCTGCAGGATTAGCTTTTATTACAGCCGCTATTTTATCTTGCTGTGCATGTAACTGTAATAACCCATATTTATTCATCATACCTTCAACTAATCTAGTTATAGCTTTTCCTGAAATCTTAGGTCCTACTATTGTAAAAACGGTACTGAAGATTGCAAATATAAAAACTAAGATAAAATTGGTTCTTTGTGGTTTTAAGTAACTTAAAAGCCTTTTTAATGTACCTTTGAAGTCTTTGGCTTTTACTTTAGGACCTGCAAAAGATCCCATTGGTCCACCACCCATACCCCCGCTTGGTTTATTGTTCTTATTTTTTTCACTCATGATAATTCCTCCTCTGAAAGCTGCGAAGATACAATTTCATGGTATATCTTACAACTGGTTAAAAGTTCCTTGTGAGTTCCGATGCCTGCAATTGAGCCATCATCTATTACTATAATTCTATCTGCATCCATAACTGTTGCAACCCTTTGTGCAATAATTATTACAGTAGATTTTGATGTTTCTTTTTTAAGTGCTGCTCGTAGTTTCGCATCAGTTTTAAAATCAAGTGCTGAAAAACTATCATCAAATATATATATTTCAGGTTGTCTAACTAAGGCACGTGCTATAGATAGACGTTGTTTTTGTCCACCAGAAACATTTGTACCTCCCTGGGCAATAGGATGATCATACCCTTCTTTCATTCCATTGATAAAGTCAGTAGCTTGTGCTACTGTGGCTGCATGCTTAATTTCCTGAGTAGTAGCATTATCTTTACCATATTTAATATTTTCTGCAATAGTCCCAGTAAAGAGAACAGTATTTTGAGGAACAAAACCTATTTTAGATCTTAGGCTTTCCTGACTCATTTCGCGAACATCTACCCCATCAACTAATATTGCACCCCTAGTGACATCATAGAAACGTGGTATTAAATTTATAAGAGTTGACTTACCAGAACCGGTACCACCAATAATAGCTGTTGTTTCACCTGGTCTTGCACTAAATGTTATATTACTAATGGCTGGTTGATCTGCACCTGGGTAACTAAATGTTACATCCTTAAAGTCAACATATCCACTTTGTTTATCAGCTAATTTAGTATTCTTTGAATCAATTATTTCTGGCTCCATATCTAATACTTCATTAATTCTTATTGCAGATGCTTGCGCCCTTGGTATCATTATAAATACCATAGCAAGCATTAAGAATCCGAATAAAATTTGCATTCCATATTGTATAAATGCTATTAATGAACCAACTTCCATGCCTCCAGTATCTATTCTTTTAGCACCAAACCAAATAATAGCAACTGTTGTAACATTCATGATAAACATCATTATTGGCAATAAAAAAGCCATGATCTTATTTACTTTTACAGCATTATTCATAAGATCAGTGTTAGCATCATCGAATCTAGCCTTTTCAGTATTTATACGATTGAATGCACGTACAACTCTAATACCAGTAAGTGATTCACGTAATACAAGATTTAATTTATCTATTTTAACTTGCATTAATTTAAATAACGGCATAGCGAATTTAAGAGTTATTCCAATAATAACTCCAAGAAGCGGAATTACAACTGCAAAAATCCAAGTTAAAGTTGCATCTTCTCTTAAAGCCATAACAATACCACCTATGGCAGTTAAAGGTGCAAAAAGCATGATTGAAAAAATCATTACAGTTGCTGTTTGAACCTGAGTAACATCATTCGTAGTCCTTGTTATAAGTGTTGCAGTACCAACCTTATCAAACTCGTGTAGCGAAAATCCTTCTACTTTAGCAAATAATTTATTACGAACAATTCTACCAAGTCCAACAGAAGTTTTAGACGATAGGAATGCAGCTATAATTGAACATATAACACCACCTGCTGAAATTATCAGCATAATAGCACCTATTCTCATAATATAATCTATCCCTTTATAAGCTCCACTATATCCTAGGAATGAAATATTTTGAACTACATTTTTTTGAACTATACCTTTATCTATTATATCTGCCATTAATGTTGGCAAATAAAGATTCGCAATTACCTGAATAAAAATTAATATAACTATCGCAATTATGTGTATTGTGTATTGTTTAAGAAATCTAAATAATTTAATCAAAAGTGTCATCTCCATTCATTGTTATTGTTTTATTTTTCTTGGTCCTTTAGAAGTTTTTTTAGTACGTCTAAGCCCTCAAATATTTTATGAATCTCCTGTGCATTTCCTTTACTCATTACGTCTGCAATATTTTTTTCAAATTGTTTATGGAAAGTTTTATGCATGTCTTCAAAATTTGGCGCTATACTTACATAAACTACTCTCTTGTCCTTCTCACTTCTTTCGCGTACTACCATTTTCTGCTTCTCAAGCCTGTCTATAATTCCAGATACTGTACTATTTGATAGACAAAGCTCATTACTAAGTTCAGTTATCTTCATCTTCTTTTTTTTACTTAAAAGTCCTAAAACCATACCTTGAGGTGCAGACATACCTGTATCACATAATACTTTGGACATGCTATGTTTAAATAACTGCATAACCTCTTGAAAAAGTCTTGCAACTTCTATACTTTCATTCAATGTTTCCACTTAATCACCACCTTGAATATATTTCGCATGCAAATGTTTCGTGTACGTTTATTTAGCTTGCGAAGTATATTATAATCCCATAAATATCTCATGTCAATACTTTTTTAAAAAATAAATGAACACACGCTAACGTCTTCTCATCAAACGGTTTACAGCTATATTTTGTAAACATTTTCAAACCTTTAATTGGGATTTTTTAATCATAAATAATTATTTTAATCTTCCGTTTTAATCCTCTAAAACTAGATTATGTTATAATTGCTAATTATGTTCGGCGTTATTAATACACCTAAGAGAAAAAAAAGATAACACCTTAGGGTAAACCCTTAGTATTATCTTTTTTATATTTACATATGGTGATGCCAGTGTAGCACATCGTATTTTTAGTTCTTATGCAAGGCACTCCGATGGTTTCTTGCTTCGTTATCTTAGTATTCAACGCCTCTTAAAGCTAACCCTTTTGATTTAGCCATTGGTATATATGCGGATGCTTCTGTATCAATTAATAAATTTTCAATATCAATTGGTTTTATATTTCCTTTACCTACTTCTAAAAGACTACCAACGATAATTCTTACCATATTCCACAAAAAATCATCAGCATTAATTTCTATCTCAATAATACCTTCTTCTAATTCTATTATATTAATATAATTAATAGTTCTTATAGTAGACTTAATGTTTGTAGGTGCTGTGGCTAAATACTGAAAGTCATGAGTACCAACTAAATATTCTGCTGTATTTCTCATTTCTCCTAAATTAAGTAGTCCCTCAGAGTTATAAACATATTTTCTATTAAACACGTCTCTTAATTCACTATTACTTATTTTATACACATAAGTAATTGATTTTATATTATATCCTGAATTAAATTTTTCACTTGCACGATCCATAGACTTCACTACTATATCATCTGGTAAATCTCCATTAAGATAATCCATAATAGCTTCTATACTTAAATCACAGTCGGTATGAAAATTCGCCACATAGTTCTCGGCATGCACACCTATATCTGTTCTCTCGCAACCTGTAACCTCTATAGTTTCCCCTACCATTTTAGATAAAGCATTTTCAATTTTACCTTCAACTGTTAAATCATTATCTGGTTGTTTCTGCCATCCCTTATATCTACTTCCATCAAATTCTAATATCATTTTTAAATTTCTCATATATATCCCCCTTTACCTTATTTATTAGTCAAATTTCCTGTTTCGAGCTCTAATTGCAATCAACATAGGAGAAATACCACGGGTTATCATGCTAATGTATTGGCTCTTGACTTTGCATAGAAAACCCATCAACCATTATATCTAACCTTTCCTGTGTATCCTCTATTATCTCTACAGGTTTTAGTTTTTTTATTATTCCAAAAGGTTCCTTTAATGATAGTTTATCACCACGTCCTGATATAACCCACAATGTTTTATAACCCTTTGGTAATACATCTAGTTTTGTTTCACCTTTTCCATCTGTAAAATATATTAGTATATTAGTATCTGTAGCATTTACATACTTAAACACAGGTGTAAATTTCGTACCACCACGACTAGTACATCGCTCTCTTATACTATTAATAGATTTAACCTTGTATACCTGCCGTATTTGCGTATCACATTCTATCAAAGTTATTTCATGTTTATAAGTTTTCACTATATTAAAAACTTCCTTTATTGCTCCCTTAAACTCCTCATCACTTATACTACCACTTACATCTATAGCCAAGGTAATTCTAGCAGTATGCCCCCTAAGTTCTCCTCTCAGATCCAATCTGTTAGGTTGACGCCTACTTCTTCTTGCAACAGTCTTTTTTTTATCACTTTCTAATGTCCCCATAATCTTTTTCAAATACAAATTCCAAGGAATCTCACCTTTTTCGTTCCTTAGTCCCTTCAAAATCCCCTCCAAATAAAGAGGTACTTTGCCTTTTTCTGATAACATCGCATATTTCTGCGTAAAGTTTTCTAGAGTTTCTTCGTCTACTTCTATAGATTCTTCCCATAAGTCATGAGTTTTACTAGCATCATATTCTTTTTCTATATGCTTATCCTTAGAGTCATCCACTCCACTTTCATCATCTTCCTCTAAAAGATCCAAAGCTTTCTGAATTTCTTTTGCATAATATTCCATGCCCATATATTGTTGAAGATTTAATCTATACTTTGAATTTATACTGTCTATCGTTATAGAAAATGGTGGAAGATAATCTAAATATTGATTTACCACTATATCCATAGCCATATTAATAGCTAAGGTGCTATATTTTGTTTTAAGGCCTCTTGCACGTTTTAAATGAAAGGATAATATGTGATAAATCTCATGTTTTATACTGCTTTTCATCTGCTCTGCTGTAAGGTTTAAAAAAATATAGGGATTAAAGTAAATAACATACTTAGATAATTTAAAATTCACAGCTGTTGGAGAGCTTATATCATATTTTATCTCTCTAGACATTTGAAGCAAAAAATAGCCATAAAAGTTGTCCTTATCCTCTATTAACATAAAATTAACCATTGTAATGAGTTTCAAGAAATCCTGTGTAAAATTGCTTGGCATATCCTTTATGCTTTTCACATTAGAAATTTCATCATAGAGCTCACTTTTAAGGATTTCAAATTTTTTTCCCATAATTTCACCTAGCCTTTTATTTGATTATAGGCCTTAAAATACATTTCAACGAAGGCTTCATTTTCTAAACACAGTTTATAAACATTATTACTACTTTCTTTAATATCTTGCATAATTCCTACGCCTAAATCCACAGGATAAATACCCAGTAATTCTATAAACCTCTTTATATCACTGTCTAGAATCACTTTATTATCCAATGTATAAATGATATTCTTTGATGTTAAATATAATCTAGTGTGGGTTTCTTTTTTAACCTTAGCAATTATTTCTTGTGATAATATATCACCTGTAAACACATCATCAAAAGAAATTAATGGCTCATTATCTTCCTGCGTAAATGACATAAACTCATTCGCTATTCTATTACCTAAATTTCCTTTTATTATATTAAGAAATATTCTTTTAGGAATAGTATCTTTATTATCCTTGTATATTCTATAAGCTTTAGAGACCCTCTCGTAACTTCTAGGTGTCGCTCTTATTTGCTCATCCTTTTGATTATTTAGTAGATATTCGGGGAATGTAGATATAAATTCTATAACTTTTTGATCTATGTTGTTTTCTATAGCCCATGAAATCCAAGCTTTTGAGTCACATTCCATATGTAATAAAACAAATCTATTTTCTTGTGCTGCATCCATATCAACTACTTGATAATCGAAATCTTCACCATATTTACTAGAAGGATTCATTGCTGCTAATATTTTCACTCTTTTGTCTAACTTATATCCATTTATCTCTCTATTTAATATTAGGTTCATAAGTTCCTGTTGCACTGTGTGCTCACAACGATTTATTTCATCAATAAATAAAAACACTTCTTTACCATCATTTATCAATTTGTCTATTTCTTGTAGTTTTGTGTGAACCGCATAAACAGTGTTTTTTGATCGAACTTCCTTCCCACTTATATCTTTAAACCTATAATCCTCAACTGTTGGAAGTCCACCTATCTCTCCCTCTTTTAATAGGTTGCCATCTATAATAACCAGGCTCCAACCTTTATTTTTTGAAAGTGTTTTCGCGAGTGCTGTTTTACCAATACCACTCTCACCTACAACTAAAGGTACTTCATTTGTTTCTATAACAAGTTCTACGCTTAACATTGTATCTTTTAAATTCATTAATTCATCCCTTCTTACATCATATTCAGTTTTTCATCAACTGCTATTTTTTTGCATGTTTTACTACCATATTTATAAATAAAGACTATTTTATCCATAGATATATTGCCGTATCTCTCATTTATACTATCACAATTTATGAAATCTCTCACATACTTGTCTGGTACAGTTTCTTTAGATAATACCTCTTTAAAAGCCTCCTCTACAATTTCCATTGAAAGATCATTAATAATATATTTCATTACCAATGCGTTGCTCTTCAAAAACAATATCTTTTTATTATCATCTATATTTTCAATAAACCTTATAGCTGATTCATTTTCACGTATTGCCAATACCTCTACACTTAATGTTGCATTTTTTATATACCTTAAAGCAACATAATTTTCTTTTACAGCTAAAAATTGTATTTCTTCACTTGGATTTTCCATATATTTTATCGAATCATAATCTTTTTTTATAGCTATTTTTTGAAGTTTTTCACTTGGATTTTTAGCGTATTTTATTGCATATCCCTTTTGCTTCATACCTATTATTATCAATTCTTCTGGAGGATTCTCAATAAATTCTAGAGTATTCCATATCTTTGACACAACATATTTTTCCATATCATAAGTTGGTTCCTTTATAAACTCAATTACCCGTGGATTGCTTTGTATTGCTAAATCCTCCATTTTGCTTGTAGGATTTTTTATATACCGTATCATTATACCGTCTTTTTTTATCGCCATAAGTTTCATCTCATCACTAGGATTTTCAATATTTTTTATGACAATTGGGTTAGTCTTTATCATCTCAAGAACTTTATCTTCTCTCATATTATTGCACCTCTTTGCAAGACATTATGTGCTTACTGCTTTTTTAAAATGTCTTATTAATTTATATTAATTATAACATAAAAAAATTAAATTATAATTTAAGACACAATAAAAAAAGAGATATTTCTATCTCTTTATAAATTAATCAAAATTTTAAAATTGTTAATCCAAAATACCGTTGCCCCAATTTTTACACCTATCTTTATGATAGGTGGGTGTCCTCAGAGATGTTCAACAGTCCTTGCCAATTAAAAATTGGTCTTATAAGCCAAATGCACATCTAGATCTCGAACTCCCGTATAAATATTGTAGGTTGAAAATAAGAGCTTGACGAATACCCCAGAAATCTAATTTTTCAAATATTTGAATACGTTTAATTTGTTTTGTTAATTTTATTATATCAGAATTAAATTAAAATTCAATAGTATTTTATGATTTTTTAAAAATAATTTTGCTTGGTAACATATTCCTTTTTGGTCGTGCTTTCTAATTTTATATCACAATAATAATTATCATTTCTACATAAATACAAATTATAAATATGGAGATACTACTATTAAAGGAGGTGTTATTATGAATGAAGGTCTAATGGTTCTTGTAAGAGGAGTCATCGGCTTTTTTACGTTATTGATATTTACTCGTGTTCTCGGAAAACAACAAGTTAGTCAGCTAACTTTTTTTGATTATGTAGTTGGTATAACTATAGGTTCCACAGCCTCTACTTTAACTACAGATTTAACTAGTAGAGCTTGGCCTCACTGGGTAGGTTTAATTACATGGACTGTCTTATGCCTTATCCTTCAATTGATAACCATCAAATCAAAAACTGCTGAAGAATTTCTAGATGGTCAGCCTACCATTATTATAACAAATGGAAAAATACTAGAGGAGTCAATGAAAAAATACCGTTATACCATAGGTGACCTTCTAGCACAGTTAAGAGATAAAGGTATTTTTGACGTAAACGATGTTGCTTATGCAGTACTCGAGAAAGATGGTCAATTATCCATTTTAAAAAAGACTGAAAGTGATCCAGTTACACCAAAAGATCTAAATATTAAAACTTCTACTGCTTGTATTGATTATGAAGTTATATATGACGGCCGCATTGTACAAAACAACTTAATAATTATTAATAGGAATGAAAGATGGTTAATGAACAAACTAAAAAAACAGAATATTACTGATGTCTCTGAAGTATTTTTAGCTATATATAATCAAACAAGTGGTTTACATGTAGATCTTTATAACGATCATATAAAAGAGACAAAAAAATAAAATATAAAGGAGTAACTTAAACTATGAAAAAATTTATAACTTACTTTATACCTATAGTTACTTTAACAGTTTTTGTATTAATAATGCTTGGGGGTAACTATTTAAAAAAGCCTCATAATCCTTCTGAAGATGTAATTGCTTTTGTAAATTTATCCATAAAACATGCAAAAGTTGAAAATTGGGATAAACTTGAACAAGATATCGCTAGTATTGATATTGCATGGAAAAAAGTTATACCCCGCATACAACTTAGTGTTGAAAGAGATGAAATGTATAATATAAGTTTAAACCTCGCTAGTCTCCGTGGATCTATAGCTAGTAAAGATAAATCTAGTACATTAATTGAATTAAATGAAATGGTTGAAAATTGGGATGAACTTACAAAATAATATTACCATATAACTCTTTTTCCAGATTCACTTTTTTTAGGTGGAAAACTTAATACTAAGAAAACATTTTTTAGTGCGAAAAGTACAACTACAATACCTGTAATATAAAACCATGGTTTGTCAAAATATGTTGAGGCCGTTGTCCACATACCAATCCCACCAGGAAGGAATGTAATTATTGTACCAATTAAAATTGTTATAGCTAAACCGACTGAAGTTCCTTTTCGTGCTTGGCGTTCACTCCATAAATATCCAGGACCTGTAGCCATAAGAATGTTCGTAAATGCAAACCATTTAAGCATAACAGCATCATTCATAAATACACGAAAAAGATTTACAACACAATACATTAACATAATTTGTCCAACGATACGAAAAATAGCTTGTTTTACAGTAACATGTTCTTTATAATATTTGCCCCAAATATCTTGACGTTCAACTTTTACAGCCATATATAAGTTAAATACCTCAAATAAATTCCAAATTACTAATGCAATTGACGCAACTGTAAAAAACCAAAACCACTGATTATTTTTAGCCAATAAGAAGAATATTACTGCCCCTGTAGTATCATGGGCAAAATAGAACGTGTGCATCCAAATAGGAAATGGAGCACTTTTTTCTTTGATTACTAAAGCAAAACTATAGATATACTCTATATAACCAATTAAAAACGTAATTGCAGATATTATTACTAAACTTGGGTTATTAGTATAAGATTTAATAATTTCCTGAACCATAAACAACATCTCCTTAATTTAATACTATACATGTATAGTATTAAATTAAGGAGATGTTGTCAACTAAAATATAAGAAATAATTATTCTTCTTTATTTACATACCAAATTAATCTTTTCTGATAATACTCCTCGAAGTCTTTTATATTCGTATTCGTAACTAAATCCTCTGTTTGTTCAATAATTTGTCCAATTTCACTGTTAGAATTATCTGAAATATTCATAAAAGTGATTATCATAATTCGAGCAATATATTTTCCTGAAACCTCCAAATTATCTTTGGATAGAAGTTTGCTACCTCCGGACATAGAAAAAGTTAGTGCAATTAAATAATGATCTTTTATATCATTTTTCAACTTTGTGTCATCTAAAACATCTAGCCAATCATTAACTATGTTAATCCATAAATCAAGCAAGTCTTCATTCCTTATTACATTATTAATAAATTTTTTTAAATGGTCTTGTTTAAAAATGGCAGAAAAAAATAAATTTGTATAAACTGAAAGTTTTAGATGAATATTTTTTATATTAACAAACCTATAATCAATGTATTCAAATGATTTTTGTAACAAATCAGTAAGCATAATTGCGACAATATCCTTCTTTTGTGGAAAATAATATTGCAACAAAGATTTGCTTATATGAGCATTATCAGCTATATCCTTCATAGCTACCTCATTATATTCTTTTTTAGAAAACAGTATAAAGGCAATACTCAAAATTTCATTTCGCTTTTTCATATTTTTTTGTCTACTCATTTAAAACCCCTTTCTAAATAAAAAAAACATAAAAAAGTTTGGATAGCAGAAACTGTTAATGAACGTTCTACTATCCAAACTTTTTAAAAATTCTTCTTAATCACTTGAAGTTCATGTAATGCTCTAGTTGCCATCACGTACCTAAGTTTATCTTCTTGTTTATATTCACTTAAACCATTATCCAATTTATGATCACTGACATCTTTAGGCTCATCTAAGACCATAATAACTGCATCAAATTCGAGTCCTTTAGCAAAATATGATGGTAACACTACAATTCCACTGTGATATATGTCATTTTCCTTATCTATAATTTTAACATTTTCATTTCCATTAATTAGTGTAAATATATCTTCTGATTCTTTTATATCTTTACAGATAATCGCAATGTTTTCGTAAGTTTTATTTTTAAGATCATCAATTTTATCTAGTACAAATTTCTTAAATTCATCTCTGCTTGAAATTAACATTTCTCTTACGGGTTCGCCACTTCTTACTATTGGAACAATGGGATCAGCATCTAAATATTTATTAGCATACTCCATAATTTCTTTTGTAGATCTATAACTAGTATTTAATCTAAACTCCTGAACATTACAATTGGGAAGTATATTTTTCATATCATGCATAGGTAATTCTCCGTCGTATGGTATTAACCTTTGATTGCTATCCCCAACTATAGTTAAAGAACTACACCCTGTTAATTCCTTTATGACTAAGAACTGAAGTTCATTATAATCCTGAGCTTCATCTATTACTACATGTTTTATTTGCTCAGATATTTTTGTTCCTTCAAGCTTAATCTTAAAATATAAGATACCACCTAAATCATTTTCAGTTAATCTTTTATACCCGTTGATCTTGTTATATAAATCAACACAGTTTCCATTATCGAGCCAGGTAAGGCTTCTTTTCAGCACCAATACTGCTCTTATAACTTCTCTAATATTAAGTCTTCTATTAAAATCTAAATCATTTATTTTTAAATCCTTTTCTTCCTCGGATAAAGAAAAAACGGTCTTATCATATTCCTTTTGTATAACTCTAACTTTTTCATCCCTAGCATCAGTAATTTTGGAAAATATAATTCTTCTAATTTTCTTACTTCTTCTGAATAAAGGCATGGTTTTATAATAATTATGGAACATTTCTTTTATGTCTTCTTTAGATATTACTAATTCATCCATAAAGAATAAGTCCTTCATCTTAAAATATTCAATATCCAATTTTTCTACAGCTTCATCAATGAAGTTTTTATAATCTATAGAATTTTTATATGTTATGTCTTTTGAAAATTCTTTTTCTCCACTAAGCACTTTTTCCATGTATTCTTTTAGACTCATTACTTCTTTAAGTTCTAAAATATCAAAAGCAAAGTCTCTAAATGTTGTTTGCTTAACCCCTGATTCACCAAGGCTCGGTAAGACTGTTGATATATATTCTATAAATACATTATTAGGTCCTAATATTAAAACCTTATCTTCAAGTATTTTCCTATAATTATAAAGTAAATATGCAACCCTATGAAGAGCTATAGTTGTTTTTCCGCTACCAGCAACACCATCAACTACAATAGTTTTTGTTCTTGGTTGTCTTATTAAATCATCCTGTTCCTTTTGTATTGTCATTATTATATCTTTGAGCTTTTCACCCGCATTCCCACTAAGCACCATTTGTAGTATTTCATCCTTTATATCTAGTGCTGAGTCAAACATGCCTTTAAGCTTTTCTTTTTTTATTATATATTGCCTTTTAGCTAAAATATTCACTGCTATTTTTTCTTTTGGTGCGTCATAAAATGCCTCTCCTAGAGACCCAGTGTAAAATAAAGATGCAACAGGAGCTCTCCAATCTACTACTAAAGGTTCATAAGTATTGTCTGGCGTAACCCCAAATCTTCCTACATACATTTCATTTATACCATAATCTTCTTCAGAAAAATCTATTCTTCCAAAATAAGGGGAGCTTTTAAGTGCAGTTAACTCCTTAAGTCTTCTATCAATAGTTTTAAACGCCTCTTCTTTCACATATATCTCATGATCAAAATACTCTATCACCATATCTTCATCATCTCTATAGTCTTCAATTACTTTTTTTCTATATTCTAAAATATATTTTGTAATTTCCTTTCTCTTCTCAATATATTTTAAAATTTCTTCACTAATGATGTCAACAACAGACCTTAATTTATCTTCTTCTATATTAAACTCTAACTGCTTCTTTAATTCGACTTCCACCGAACTAGCCTCCATATCATATTCATTATTATTCAAAACTGCCACCTCATTTGCTTGTTATTTTTGATCTACTTAACTCTAAAATAAATATACATATATCTAAGAAATTTCATTCCATCCAATGATATCTGAAATACCAAGACCCGGGGAATCGTTAATAGTTATAGTATTACCTTCTACAGCTGCACCACCAACTATTGCACACTTATCAAAGTACAACATAGTATCCAAATCTGCTTTAACCAAGTTAGACTTTGATGCTGCAAAACTAGCTGCTGCTGTTATACCTATTCTATTTTCTAACATACATCCCATCATGCATCTTATACCCATATTTTCTGCCATGTTATATATCTTTATTGCGTTATTAATGCCTCCGCATTTCATAAGTTTTATACTTATGAGATCTGCTGCTCTTTTTTCAATTATCTTAAAAGCATCTGATGGTCCAAAAACTGCTTCGTCTGCAAGAATCTTTGTAGAAACATTGTCTGTAACATATTTTAGTCCATCTATATCCCAGGCATTAACCGGTTGCTCAACAAACTCAATATCAAGCCCCATATCTTCAAATTTTCTAATAATGCTTACAGCTTCCTTAGGTCTCCAACCTTGATTAGCGTCTACCCTTATCTTTATTCCACGTCTTACTGCTTTTCTTACTGCCTTAACTTTCTCTATATCAAAATCCACATGATTCCCAACTTTGACCTTTAAACAAGTATAACCATCCATTACAGCTTTTAAAGATTTCCCTACCATTTGCTCTACTGTATCATTTACTATAGTAAGATCTGTAGTTAATGAAGTCTTATAACCACCCAAAAATTTATAAAGTGGTATTCCATATTTCTTGCAAAGCAAATCATATATAGCTATATCAATAGCGGCTTTTGCGCTATTATTACCATGAATAGAATTATGAAGCACCTTCATAATTTCTTCAATATTTTCAATATCCAAGCCTATAATTTCAGGTTTAATATAATTTATAGCTCCAATTATTGAGTTGTCTGTTTCCCCTGTTATAAACGGTGTTGGTGCAGCGCTACCATAACCTACTTCTCCTGTATCTGTAATCATTTTTATAACTATTTCATCGGAAAATGTAAGCATTCTCTTTCCTACTTTATATCCGTGTTTCAGCGGAGTACTAATTCTACCCATCTTAATATCTTGTATTTTCATAATTATCCCTCGCTAAAGAACTATATTTTTTATAGTTTTTATGTTATTTAATTTATTTATACAATGTTATGAAAGTTATTTATAGTATAATATTCTATTATACCTCTATGTCCAGTTTAATTCTACGGCTTTACACAAATTCACAATTAATTTGTTTTATAAAATTCAACCTCATAAGAATACTAAAACCTATATCTTATTTTATAAGACATAGGTCTAAAGGTTATTTATTATTTACTAAGATATATATCTTGTGAAATAATGTATATATTTATTTTGCAAGTTCATACAATGCATGGGCATATATTTTAGCATTTTTAATTAAATTATCTATTGTAATATATTCATTTTGTTTATGAATAGTATCTGGTTCTCCTGGAAACATTGGTCCAAAAGCTACAATATTAGGCATTTCTTTAGCATAAGTGCCTCCACCTATAGATACCAATGTAGCTTCTTTTCCCGTTTGCTCAGTATAAACCTTTTGGAGTGTTTTTATAATTGGACTATCTGGTGGAAAGTATAATGGCTCTTGATGTACAAATTTTTCTACTCTTAATCCAGTACCTTTTATTTTTTCATTAAATGGAGTCATCATATCCTCCAATTTGTTTGTTACAGGATACCTTAAATTCAATGTTATCGTAGCAGAATTCTTATCCATATTTATAACTCCAACATTAAACGATAACTTTCCTGAAATCTTATCCTCAAGGCAAACACCAAAAGATTCACCATGCGTCTCTGTCCCTATATTTTCATTTAAAAATTTCACTAATTCTGATGCATCATTTGAGTCAAGATTTATGGTTCCTAGAAATTGTAATAATTGCATTATTGCATTTTTACCAAATTCTGGTGTGCTTCCATGAGCTGCTTCACCTATAGATTTAATTATTATAAGATTTGTATTAACCACTGCTGATAATTTATAATCAGTATCTTTTATAAAAGTCCTTAATAATTTAACTATAACATTAGCATTAGTAGAAATAATTCCTGCTTCACAATAATCAGGTACCATGTTAGAAACTTGACCACCCTTGATATATTTTATAATATTTTCACCTTTATTTATATTATTAAAATCCTTTACAATATCAAAAATAGTTATACCTTTTTCTCCATTAATTATTGGATAATCAGCATCTGGTGTAAAACCAGCAACTGGCGGTTTTTCTTTTTCTAAGTAATGATCAAGTTCCTTACTTCCTGTTTCTTCATTAGTACCAAATAAAACTCTAATTCTCTTAGATACAGGTAATTGTGCATCTTTTATTGCTTTCAAACCAAATAGCGTTGCCATTATTGGTCCTTTATCATCCGTAGTTCCACGTCCATACATTTTTCCATCATGAATTTCTGCGCCATAAGGTGGGTAAATCCATCCATCACCTTCAGGAACTATATCTAAATGTCCTAATGCTAAAACATAATCATCACCCGTGCCATACTCTGCATACCCTACATAACCATCTACATTAACTGTATGAAGTCCTAATCTCTTTGCAACGCCTAACGCACACTCTAGTGATTTAGCTACGCCTTCACCAAACGGCATCCCTGGTTTAGGTTCACTTTCTACACTTTTTATTTTTATAATTTCTTGTGTAGATTTAATAATGTCCTCTTTCATGTCATCAATTAATTTATTTAATTTCATATTCTTTCCCCTCTCTTAAAGTAGATTACTGTATGTTTTATTATTATTTTTATTATTTTTCAAAAGTTATCCATCCTTGCATTGATAAATATCTTAGAAACATAACTAACCTGTCATAAATATCTCCTAAAAAACAGTTAAGAGCCATAACGGCTCTTAACTTATATTTTTATATTTATTATTTAATCTAATGTTTTATTCCGTAGTTAAATTATAACATTAAATAGTTTTTGTGTCTATTTTTGTAGCATACAAGTCTTTTATTCTAGCTTAAACCTTTTAAGATGTCTTTTCAAACATGTCCTGTCTATCTTCCTAATAACAAAAGATGGCAACTACAATACAGTGCCATCTTTTGTATTATAAATTCGTTTTTTCTATATAGTGACAATTAACATCGATATGGTTTAAGAACAACAATAATCTTTCATAAAGTGGGTGAGCTTTATCTCCATACTTTAATTCTAGATTTTCTCCAATATCTTTTACAGTTTTCTTGCCATCTATTTGTAAAAACACACAACTTCCATACTCATCTAAAGAAGTCTTTTTATACTCTGGAATCCTGAAATTAAGTTTTCTAAAGAACTTTTGGACTTTATGATCTTGTTTTTCAAGTATAGTCACAATGTTTTCTTTATTTATTTCATACTCTAAATCATCAAAAATTTTAAATATTATATTTAAAACATCTTCATTATTTTTTAGCATTGCTTACCTTACTTCTCATTATAGGTATTATAGTAGCAATTATCATAACTGCTAATATTACGAATGCCATTCCATTAGAAGCAGCAAAACCGCTTGGTCCATTTCCTTTTATAACTTTCAATACTTGAAGTACAATACCTATAAGTCCAATTATTGAACCACCAGCAACAAGACCAGACGATAATCCTATACCATTCTCAATTTTAACTTCTTTATCTTGTTTAGATTTAGAAGTTTTCTCTATAAATAAACGAACTAACGCGCCTACTAATATTATAGAATTTGTAGCTATCGGTAAGTAGAATCCTATAGCAATTGTCATTACAGGAAGCTTTAATATATATAAAACAATTCCCATAACAATACCAGCAATTACCATAACCCAAGGTAATTTGCCTGACATTATACCAGCAGTTAACGTTGCCATTAAGTTAGCTTGAGGTAATGCAAACTGAACATTATCGCCAGTCATTGCAAGTTTACTCGAAAGTAATAATATAGTACCAATAACTACTACAACACCTACTATACCAGCTATAGCATAATATTTTTGCATTTCATTTTTGTCGCCACCTACTATGTAAGTAACTTTTTGAGATTGACAATAACCAGCCGCTACAGATATAACAGTAACTATAAATGTACCAAATAAAAGTAGTGATTTGTTGTTTGCAGGATTTTTCCATCCCATTACAACAAATAATAATGTTACAACAACTATAGAAGCTATTGTCATTCCAGATACAGGAAGATTTGAAGTTCCTATAGTACCTGTTAAACGACCAGAAACTATAGCAAATAAGAGTGATAAGAATAATGATAATACAGAAGCAGTTATTGCCATTAATATATTACCACCAGATATCAAAAATCCTCCTATGAAAGCTATTACTATACCACTAAGCAATATCATGTTTCCAGCAGATGAACTACCATTACCATTTGAAGACTTGGCATTCATAGTTTCCTTTATAGAAGATATTATTGTAGGTATAAGCTTTATAGCACCTATAAAACCACCAGAAAGCATCATACCAGCACCGATATATTTCACATAACTACCTGCTATATCTTTAACTTGCATAGCATTTATAGCAACACTAGGATCATTCCATACAGTTGCTCCGTTTCTTCCAAGATTAACGAAATATCCTATTAAAGGCATAATACCGAAGTTAGATAATATAGAACCAGCAAACATAGTTAAAGAAACATCTATGCCAACTATAAATCCTATACCTAATAATAGAGGATTAACTTCGACTTCAAATTTCCACTTGTAGAAAGATTCATTTACATAACTTATAACGTTGTTAGCTACATTCAAAAAAGAACTAGTTACAACAGTTATAATACCGCCTATTCCGAACCCTATTCCCATGTACTTCATGGTTTCTCCAGTTCCTTCTGAAGCAACAAGTGTTTCAGCTATAGCCATTGATTCAGGGTACATTAATTTACCGTGTTCTTCAATCATTAAGTAATTGTGAACAAGAGAAGCTATCCCTATACCGAATAAAACTCCGCCCACACCAACAACCAAACCTTCGAGGAAAGTAACTTTAGAACCTATTAAAAGAATTGCAGGTAAAACAAATATTATACCACTAGCAACAGATTCTCCACCACTTGACATGCCTTGTAATAAATTCTTCCCAAGTATACCTTTTTGCTTAGCAAATAAAGCTATAAATGCTGAACCTATTATAGATCCGGGTATACCAGCCGCAACTGTAAGCCCTGATTTCATACCTGAATAGGCAGTTGATGCCGCGAACAAAGCAGCTAAAAAAATACCAATTATTAATACGACAACGTTTCCACCAGATTTAGAACCAGTTGAAACGTATGGAACATAATCTTTACCAGATA
Organism: Clostridium estertheticum; assembly: GCF_026650985.1. Classification (GTDB taxonomy): domain Bacteria; phylum Bacillota; class Clostridia; order Clostridiales; family Clostridiaceae; genus Clostridium_AD; species Clostridium_AD estertheticum_C. The sequence goes on along the minus strand of NZ_CP086239.1, from coordinate 4,535,559 downwards.
CGCCACCGTATGCACCCTTTGACAATTTATTATTCATAAGATGTACCTCCTTTATATTTATTGACCATAATCATAACCTAATTTACCTAGTATTATTGATATTGCTATTATTTTTGGAATTGCTTGGCTAGCTGGTACAAATGGCAAATAATCTTCACCTTTGATTCCACCATACGCTATATGAGAAACTTTTTAGATTTCTCCATAATATTCCCCCTTATAATTAATAAATTCAATTAACAATTTATAATACCATATGTTATAAAAATGTCTAAATATAAAACTAGTTGTTTTTTACGAAATTTCCATATTATCTTTGTTTATTACTCAAATATCTACACAATACTTCATTTATCACGATTTAATACCGTTGTTGCATAGTCAATTCACTACTATATTATGACTTTTGAAAGTACAATTATATTCTCATTCGTTTTTATGATTTTTGTCATGTATATATATTGTTTCCTAATTCTCATAAAAATACTAATAGTTTTTTTCCAGATATACCATAAGTTTATTTTAACCCTACAGTGGCTTTTACAAGGGTTTTTTTATATGAAATTACCATTTAAAAACAGTTAAATTATAGTATAAATCGATCAGTACTGAATTTTCAAAAAATTAAAATAGCAGATATATAAACTTGCATTTACACTCCGCTATTTTATTATTTTAATTTCCCAAATTTGCTAAAAGGACTAATTCTAATTCTTGCCTTACCCATTATATCTTTCCCAGGTATATAAGGTTTATCCCAGTACCTTGCATCCAAAGAATTAATTCTATTGTCTCCCATAAAGAAGTAACTATTCGCCGGCACTTTATATTTACCTGTTTTACCACCCGGATATACAACATAACTTTGATCTATTTTTTCATTGTTTATGTACACAGATCCATCTTCTTTAACCTCCACCAAATCATTTGGCAATCCAATAAGTCTCTTTATTAGATCTTCGCCTAGTTCATCGGAGTGAAATACTACTATATCTCCATGTTTAAGATTATTTAGGTTATGAACTCTTGTCACTAAAATCTTATCATTTAGTTTTATTGTTGGCAGCATTGACCCAGTCGGAACAGTTACATTAAAGAAAACGACCTTATTTATAATAAACGCTATTATAACTGCTGCTAATATCGGTAATATCCAATCTTGAAATATCTTTTTTGCTAAATTCATGTTTATCCCCTCTCAAATATTATACATTAATATTTTATCACAATATATATATATAGTCTCTATTAAAAGTTTATTATATGTTAACATTTGATAAACTTTAAATGCTTTTAGTTTAAGAATATGTATGTATTGAATAGTAAAAACTCCTAACATTATAATATGTCAGGAGCTTATTTTTATAAATATAAAATTCGGTTACGCTTGAATGTTTTTTGCTTCTTCATTAATAACTTTTCCATTTTCATCAATTACCTTTATTGGATCATTGTCTATTCCATCAAGATTATCATTCCATAGATATTTTTTAGTTTCACTAACAATTACAGGACTTAGTAATATTAAGGCTATTAAATTTGGAATAGCCATTAACCCATTAAACAAATCTGCTAGATCCCAAACTAGATTAAGTGAGAACACCGAGCCAACAAAAACAAATATAACCCAAAATATCTTATAAGGAACAATTGCTTTTTTACCAAGTAAGTATTCAATTGCTTTTTCTCCATAATATGACCAACCTAGTATAGTTGAAAACACAAACGTAAGAAGTCCTACAGTTAAAATTATAGGTCCTATAACTGGTATTGCACCGAATGCTCCTTTAGTAAGTGCAGCACCCTTTAACCCCTCTTGCCACAAGCCTGAATTTACAATAACTAAACCTGTCATTGCACATACAACAACTGTGTCCCAAAATGTTCCTGTGCAAGAAACAAGAGCTTGTTTAACAGGATTTCTTGTCTTTGCTGCAGCTGCAACTATTGGTGCGCTACCAAGACCTGCTTCATTTGAGAAAAGACCCCTTGAGACACCATATCTCATTGCCATCATAATTCCTGCTCCAGCAAATCCACCAACTGCAGCCTGAGGTGAGAATGCATCCTTAAATATTAATGCTATTGTACTACCAATTGTTTTGTACCCTATTATTAAAATTATAATACATCCAAGAACATAGAATATAGCCATGAATGGAACTAGAATATCACAAACCTTAGCTATTTTCTTTATTCCACCCAATATAACAATTGCTACTAACATAGCTATTACAATTCCAGTAATCCAAGTTGGAATTTTAAATGTTTCAAATACCATTGATGATACGGAGTTTGCTTGTACCATACAACCAATACCAAAAGCTGCTATGCTTGTAAATAATGCAAATAACACTCCTGCCCATTTCTGTCCAAGCCCATGTTCAAGAACATACATAGGTCCACCTGCCATGCTTCCATCCTTAGTTTTAACACGATATTTAACAGATAATAAAGACTCAGAATACTTTGTAGCTATTCCAAAAACACCTGTTAACCAGCACCAAAGAACTGCACCAGGTCCTCCAAGTCCAACTGCCGTAGCAACACCTACTATGTTTCCAGTTCCAATAGTTGCAGCAAGCGCTGTTGTTAACGCACTAAATTGACTTACATCCCCATCTCCAAAATCATCTTTTGTTACTGAAATTTTTATAGCCTTGAATATATATTTTTGAATAAATCTTAACCTAAAAGTTAAAAATAAATGCGTTCCAAATAATAAAGCGATAAGTGGTATGCCCCATACCCATCCATCAATTTGAGATATTAGTTTTGCAAATGACTCCATATATATTCCCCCTTTTTACTATTTTATAATTATATGTCATTTGTAAATTTTTATCAATTATAAATTTTTTCACAATTGACGTTAATAATGCACTGTCATTCATTTCCTCTTATTTGCTATCTTTTTTACAACATCATAAAAAAAGCCACTAGACGTTATGCCTAGGAGCTTTTTAAGTTTTATAATTTTATATATATTAAGTTTATCCACATATTATCATACACTTTTTGCAAAGTGGTCCATAATCTTCGCCCAAATACATTGTGTTTCAAGAAATTCACCGTAATGTTTTTCTACATTTTTATGATATTTTTCAAGTTCTGACAAAATGTTCATAAATTCAGGTTTTCCAAAATATTCACAAATTTTAGGCAACGTAACTTTCAATTCCTCTCTCATTTCTTTAATTTTTTCCTCATAACGGTCTGGATGTGTTATATATAGCAATAATGGTTTATAACGAATCCACCCTATACACGCATTGTAAAACCGTGTAGTAATCTTCTCATTATCAGCCCTAATAAACTTAAGTCTTATTGGGAGAACACCCTCTAAAAGATTATTATATGTAGAAAATCCATCATGAAATGTGTAACATGGCACGCGTAGAACTTTTCTATCACTTAGACATGTAGCTAAGAAAGTATCTTCTCCTCTAGCTCCCGGTGGATTGTAAAAGGGAAAAACGCGCTTTGGGTTTGTAAGATTAATGCATAAATTTGCCCCTGATATAAATTTAGAATGATTCTCTTCCACAACCTCTACAGCATCATGGCTAGTAAGTATACTTGTATCGGCATAAGTTATTCCTCCGTTTTTCATAACTGATTTTAAACTATCCCACTTAACAATATCATTACTTATAGCCTCAATAAATGATCTGAAATCTCTTTCAGTCATAATATCATTAAACTCCATATACGGTATAGGAGATATATACCCGCAGTGATGTCCATGGGTAATGTCAGCATTTTTAATATTTTTAAGATGCTCTGACAAAACAAATTGCCCTCCCCAAATTGCAGTATCACGTGTATTAGTTACTGCCATTGGATACTCATCATCATCTAGAAATACTAAATAATCCATATTCTTTTTTATAGCATTATATAGCACAGCATTACGTTTAGCTGCATACCCCCTACCAAAGATCTTTTTAGTTTCTTCAAGGGTAAGAACATTTTCTCTAATTAAATAATCAATTTCTTCTTGTGTTGATACACTTCCAATAAAAGTGCTACTATCAATTTTCTTAACTAAATCTGGATGTATGTTTGTGTAATCAGTTACTTTAGTTTTATTATAATGAAGATCATATGCCACAAAAACATTTAAACTTATCCTTTTGTTTTCCACCAAACCAGATTCTTCCCAATTGCTTATGTTAGTTCTAAGTACCTTTTGGAAGCTTTTTCTTCCAGTTGCAAAGCCTATTCCAACTTTAATTTCATTAATCTTTTGCATTTAATCGCTCCCTTTCTATGCAAAATATGAATATTCATATTATTCTATTATACCATAATTAATACATATATTAGTTATTATGGTTATTAATAAAGCATTTGTCCTAGAATACATTTTTTTAGATAACTACCCTTAAATTAAAAAGTTCCCCCAAACTAATGTCTGAGGGAACATAAAAGGCAATTCAATTTTGCTGATGACATCGACCTTTAATAGCTGGGCTTTCTGCCTAACTCAAAAATAAAAAGGAATCACATTACATTTCATGTATTTATCACCCCTTAGATATTTTTTATTTCTTATCCATATTCCAGGAAATAATATAGTCCGTATTATCTGGAACATCTATTTTAAAATCTGACTGCTTTTCAAAATTTCCAGTTAATCCATTCTCCAGTACTGTCTGATGGAAATGACTTAAAGCAATTCCAACATCAACTTTTTTAATCATAATTTCCTCTTCTTTTATATTCTTCTTATGTGACTCAAAAAAATGATAAGAGCCTTGTTTTTTCACTACTTTCCATGGTTGTGCATTAGTAGCAGAAGGTGCTAATCGAAGCATTTCCAAAGGTTTTAAATACTCATTTGCTTCTTCTTTTGAAAGTGGATTTTCAAAAGAATCCTGGAAGAAAATCTCTTCCCATGGTTTCCGTTTATCTGACTTCAATGTTTTTCTCATCAGGCTTTCAGTAACACTTTTTTTGCCTGCTGCATATCCAATTGGAGAAATTGCCGGAAACAGTTCGTCTTTTTTTATATCCATGGCAGTTTCAAATTGCTCTCTGCTAAATGTCGCTGCCAACCAGACAGTTGCAAGCCCCATATTGGTGGCATATAAAATCAGATTCTCAAATTGATATCCAGCCGCAACAAGTCCATATTCACTCTTCTCAACAGAAACACCTAAGAATGTCTTTGCACCTTTAATTACTCCATATGTTCCTAATTTTCCTCCATTGGCTACTGCATCTTTTTCAATTAGATGAATTTGAACCTTTACTCCAAATGGATTCGTTAACTTATTAATTTCATTCACTAATTTTTCTTTATCCTTTTCTGAAAGGCTTTTAGAATCATAGGTTCTTACACTTACCCTTTTTTTAATAGTTTCTTCTATTGGAATATTAAGTTTCATTCTTTCTACCTCATTTCGTTATATTTAATAAAAACTGTACTCTCATTAAAGCACTCTTCTAATTCATAATCCTATGCAATGCCGTCCGATGGATATAATCAACATTCCTCCTTGCTTGAGAATGTGAAAATCTCTACATAACAAACTATCTTAATAGCACAATCCCACTGTTATAAAATCAAGTCAACTACCGCTTTTATTTCTTAAATGTACTGCCCATTTTTAGGTGTCTTGATTTCATATTATTATTTTGTCAGAAATTCTAGTACTGCTTTCACAAATTCATCATGATTTTGAAAAATCCCAACATGACCGGAATCCTTATAAATAATCAACTTGCTATCCGGAATTCGCTTTGCCAAATCATAGGAATTCAGCGTAGGTACCATTCTGTCATTGTCCCCATTCACAACAAGCGTAGGTTGCTTAATTTTTGACAAGTCAGCAGGTTCTGCCAATCCCCATTTGTAAATCGCCTTAAGCTGTGTACGATATCCCTTGATACTAATCGTCTTATCCCTCGCCTCTTTACGTTCCTTAATACGAGCCAGAAACTCCTTTGATTTTTGTTTGCCATTATCTGTACGCGTAAAAAACAAATATGTTTTTATGTCTTTCAGCGTAAATATGGCGCGTACCATATCAAAATTAGTGATTTTCGTAACGTTCTTAATACCTTCACCGCCACGAGGACCTGTTCCAGTCAATATAAGTTTACGGACAAGTTTCGGTTCAATAGCTAAAAGTTCTTGCGCAACCATGCCACCCATAGAAAGTGATAATATATCGATTTGTTCAAAGCCCAGAGTATGAACAAAGGTCAAAGCATCTCTTGCCATTTGCTCAATGGTATCCGGAACTGTTCCACTGGAAAGTCCGATGCCCTTATTATCAAATGCAATCACCCAATGCTTTTCGGCAACGCCATCCACGACACGCGGATCCCAGTTGTCAAGATTCGCCGACAGATGAGTGAAAAAAATCACTGGGATACCTTTTTTCTCACCTAGCTCACGGTAAGCATATACTGTTCCATCTGCCGCCGTAATACTTAAATTTGGCTGTCTTATATATGAATATTGTGTGCTCATTTAAGTCCCTCCTTATCTAAAATGATTTTATTGAAATATAAAACAACCTTAAAACGAACCTATACAGATCATTCCTTAAAATTTGATGACAACTTTCCCTTTTATATGGCCATGCGCAACAAGATTAAGTGCTTTATCAATGTCTTCAATACGAAATTCTGTCTGATCCACCGCCGGTACGATCTTTTTATCTTCAATAATTTTCTTAATCTTTTCTAATTGTGCTCCGTCACTTCGAACAAAAATGAAACGATATTGAACCCCTTTTTTCTTCGCCTTTTTATCATATCTAGACCCAGCAAAAGCAAAGAGTTTTCGTTTCCAACCTGGAAATCCATGATCTTCTGCAAAACGCTTGTTAGGACTGGTCCGCAGAGAAAGAAGCCTGCCGCCTGGTTTAATAATCGAAAGTTCATGATCGAATTCATCTGGTCCCAAGGTATCAATCACATAATCTATGTTGCTAAGCAATTCCCAATAATTTTCAGTTGTATAATCGAGGTATTGGTCTGCGCCTATCTCAATTGTCCGCTCACGTGCCTGGGGATTTCCGCTGACAATCACCTTAAGCCCCATTGCCTTGGCGATAGGAATGGCCATTTGTCCAAATGATCCGGAACCGCCAGGGATAAACACGGTTTCACCAGCTTTAGCTTCCAATTCTTCATGAAGCCCCTGATAAGCAGTCAATCCAGTTAATGGTGCAGCCGCCCCGGTCACAAAATCAAGATTAGCCGGTAAATGCCCGATAGCACCTGCATCAATTGCCGCATATTCGGCGAAAGCTCCGATTTTTGTTAATGGCAGCCGTGAATATATTGCATCTCCTACTTTAAATCCCTGCACTTTTTTACCGGTTTTTTCAATCACACCTGTCAGTTCGTTACCAAGCGTCAATGGGAACTTATAATCCTGAATCAATTTTACGCTACCGGTAATAATAAGCATTTCCAACGGATTGACTGCCGCAACTTTAACCTTAACTAAAACTTCATTGTCACCGATTTCTGGAATTGGAATGTCATTTACTTCTGCTGCAATAATTTTTGAATATTTTCTAATCTGTGCTGCTTTCATAATATATACCTCCTTCTAGTAAAAATCACTAGTACAAATTTTCCCTATGTTGCTTCGATCTATTCCATCATTAATTTTCATAAAAGGAAGCAGATAATGGTTGTCTGTCTGTAAATCTTTTATAACTATACTTAGGATATCCTACCATTACAGCTCCTGTTATTTTCTTTTTTTCTGGAATATTAAAAATCTTGTACATTGGTGAATTATCACTGCGAGCACAAATCTCAAATACTCCTGCCCAACATGATCCAAGGTCAAGAGATGGAGCATATAATTCAAGATAAGATAATGAAATAATAGAATTTTCTCTACCATTATAAAAATCATCATCAGCCAAAGTTAAAATTATACTAGGTGCATCTCTTAAAATAGTATCAACTTTATTTTCTCTGTACCCCTTAATCATACCAGCTAGCATCTTACTCCAAGTTGCATCATTCTCAAACCAGTTGATACATTCCTCAACTGCTAATTCAATTGTTTTTTTATCATCTATTATTAGATAAGATATACCTTGTGAATTACTAGCAGTTGGAGCTAAATGAGCAACATCAACAAGCTGCATTAATTTTTCTCTTGGAACTGGTGTACTCTTATAAGAACGGATAGATCTTCGTGCCCTAATAAAATTCTTTGCTTCTTCTGCATTTAATTTTGGGACTTCTTCTATATTACTTTGCATAGCTAATGGTGATTTCTTATTATCTATAGCTTCTTTTGGACATATAGCTACACAATGGCCACAAGCAAAACATGCATCAGGTTGGACTTCTTTTGGGCCAGTGGATTCTAATTTTAATACTCCTAATGGACATTCCTCTACGCACAATCCACATTTTATACATTTTTCTTCATTTACTGTTATTAAACTCATTTTAATTCACTCCTTATTAATTTTTATACTCATATATGATACGAATATATTCAATTTTTGTTTTATTTATAATATCTATTAAAAGACATCAAAAACATGAGAAAATAGTTATCTAGGAAATCGCATCAAATTTATCGTTATAAAGGAGATAAGCACGTTTTTTGAGAACGTTCATTCTAATTAGTGTAAAAAAATTATTTATTTAACAGATTCACGAGAAAATCAGCTATACGATGCATTTTTTCTTTGCTCGCTGTGGTTCTTAAAAGCACACGAATTCCAAGCAAAGTATTTTGCAAGATTTCTGCTAAAACTTCAGCATCATAATCACAGGAAAATTCACCTGTTTGCTGCCCTTTACGAACAAGATCCGCAAGAAAATGCTCCATTTGCATAAATGCCTCTTCAGTCTTTTCTTCTACTTCTTTATCTCGAAGAGCCATCTCAGTTGCTGAATTTACAATCAAGCACCCCCATTGTCTATCTTCGTATCCTTCTATCATAAAATCAAAGATAAATTGTATCGCTTGTTTTGACGTTTCTGCATGTGAAACTTCAGCTTGTATTTTGTTTTTTATTAATTCATTGTAACAATCTATTGTTTTTAAAAATAATGTATGCTTATCACCGAATGTATCATATAAACTTCTACGATGTATTCCCATATGCTCTACTAGATCGCTCAAAGATGTCTTTTCATAACCTTGTTCCCAAAATAATTCCATTGCCTTCTGTAGAACTACATTTTCATCGAATTCTTTGCTTCTTCCCATTACTTTCCCTCCTTGCTAATAGCATAATAACATTTTGAGAACGATCGGTCAAGAATTATTTTCATATTCCTTCAATGATCTCGTTTAAACCTCTAAGCCTTATATTTAATAAATATAATAACAAGTACATAATCTTTATATATTGAAGAGTCTATCTTACCCCTAAATTAAAAATTCCCCCAAACTCTCGTCTGAGGGAACATAAAAGGCAATTCAATTTTGCTTAAAATCTTTCACATGCCACTTGCCACGTGGGTGGCACCTATCTTTTCTCTATCCTTGCAACGCATTCTATATGCGCCGTCTGAGGAAACATATCTACGGGCTGGATCTCTTTAGTAATATATCCAAGTTCATTTAAGATTCCTAAATCACGAGCTAATGTACCTGGATCACAAGAAACATAAACTATAGTAATAGGACCCATATGACTTATGGCTTCTAGTAGAGTTTTATCACAACCCTTTCTTGGTGGATCAACTACAACTACATCAGCAATTACTCCATCATTTATAAGTTTTGGAATAATTACCTCTGCTTCCCCTACTAAAAATTCTGTATTTTCTACATTGTTTACTTTAGCATTTATTTTAGCATTTTCAATAGCCTGTGGTACTATTTCAACACCATAAACTTTTTTAGCCTTCTGAGATAAAAACAATGAGATAGTACCTGTACCACAATAAGCGTCAAGTACAACTTCGCCACCGCTTAAATTTGCATACTCTAATACCTTATCGTAGAGCACTTCTGTTTGAACTGAATTAACTTGGAAAAATGATAGTGGAGAAACTTCAAATTTAAATTCTCCTATGTAATCAGTTATTGTATCTTTTCCCCATAACGTCAAGCAAGTTTCTCCGAGGATTACATTAGTTTTTTCACTATTAATATTTTGTATTACACTCACAATACCCTTAATCTTTTTAGTAATTATTGCTATAAATTCTTCTTTATAAGGAAGGCTTTTACCATTTGTAACTAACACAACCATAACCTGTCCTGTTTTAGATCCTTTTCTAATCATAACGTGACGTAAAATCCCCTGATGATTTTCTTCGTTATAACATTGTATGTTAAACTCTTTTATCCACTTTCTTGTAAGTTTTACTACAATATCTGCTACGCTGTCTTGAATATAGCAGTTTTCCATGTTAATTATGTCGTGACTTCTTGCCGCATAAAACCCAATTTTCACTTCCCCATTTTTATTGCTGGCAGGTAATTGAACCTTATTTCTATAATTATATGGAGACTCCATCCCGAGTGTTGGATGCACAATTACTTTCTCTAATTTTCCTATTCTATTTATAACTTGATTTACTCTATTTGTTTTAAAATCTAATTGGGCCGCGTAATCTATATGCTGCAAATTGCACCCTCCACAGCTTTTATATATGTCACATACTGGTTCTATTCTGCTTATCGATTTCTCAATTATCTCGAGCAACTTTCCAAAGCCAAAATTTTTAGATATCTTAACAATTTTTATTAACACCCTTTCTCCTACTATTGCACCCGCAACGAAAACGGTAAATCCATCAATCTTACCTACACCTTCACCCTCATACCCCATATTATCTATAGTTATTATATAATCTTCATTTTTTTTAACAGGAATAACATAATTCTCAAGTTTTCTTTTCATGAATTCTCCTCCAACCTTCTATCTACTGCTATTTTTCCCATGTTAAAGGCATCTAGATTTTTTTCTAGATGCCTTTATAACAAATGCAAAGAAAAAATGCTTATTTCACAATCTTAAATTTTTCTTATTCTTTAAACGTCTGACATTCTGTTTTTTCACTGCTTAAAGCCTCTCTACCATTTACCATAATATTATGAGCAACACATTCTTCATCCCTATTATGCACACAGTTTATAACTTCGCATTCAATTTTGGGACTCATTTCTATTTTGTCATTATTAAATGCTTGTTTAATTTCTCCAATAACATTCATATTAAGTACATTATTAAATGAATTTTTTAGTCCCTTTTCAGCAAATGTTTCACACTGTGTCTCCTCTTTGCTATGAACATTTGACCCTAAAATGTTGATAGTACTCGCTGAGCATATCCCCGACATATTATTAACACAATTTGTGGCAGTACAACTTAGAGTCCCTCTCATATCTACCCCTCCAACTTAATTTTAGTATTATATTTAATTATAATTCCTTGCTTTACTTTTTATTATACTACAGATAAAAAAAAAGCACCATATAGGTGCTTTAAAAGAAATCAGTTGCCATGTTGTTTGCTTGTACTTATGATTGTAACCAAGTTTTTTTTATTTATACATAATTATTTAAAATATTTTATATTTTCATAAATAAGAAAAAGGATTGCCAATTTTATGACAATTCTTAATTCATCTCCTTGGTCGCTTAAATATCAACGACTTCAGAAAGTTTTTTTAGTTCTTTACATTAGCCCTACCACTGTATACAATACCTCTAGCTGCATCCATTGTTATAAAAGAACCAGTTTTAATAATATCAACTGCTCCTGCTGCATTGTATATTATTGGAACCGCTTTTGAAGTACCTTCAACAACAACATCTGATCTTGTTGCATCTTCTTCAACAATAATTCCTGAAACTCTATCTAATAAATCAGTATATTCTTTAGTTAATGTTTTTACTACTAAAATATCACCATCACGCATAGTTTCATTTGCTTCTTTTGCATTTTGCGCAAAGCAAGCTGTACCACAAGCTGATGCGCTTATATTTCCTTTACCTTGAAGTAATATATCACCAACAATATGAACCTTCATCATGTTTGTACTACCTACAAAATTGGCAGGAATTCCAGCAGCAATAACTACTAAATCTCCCTTTTGTACATATCCTGCTTTTAATGCAATAGCTACAGAATTATCTATAAGTTTATCTGTAGATTCTATTTTATCAGCACATACTGAAACAACGCCCCAATTTAATGCTAAACTTCTAGCTACTACTTCATAAGGAGTAACCGCAATAACTGGACATTCTGGTCTATAAGCTGAAACTTTTCTTGCTGTATTACCACTTTGAGTTGCAGTAATAATAGCTGAAGCGTTTAATTCCATAGCAGTAGTACAAGTAGCTAAACTAATAGCATTTGGTACATTAGGAATATGAACTGCTCCCTTATTCTTTAAATTTTCTTTGTAGTTAAGAGCGTTTTCAGCAGTTTGTGCTATTTTAGCCATTATAGTAGCTGCTTCAACTGGGTATTTACCATTAGCAGTTTCACCACTTAACATTATAGCATCTGTACCATCAAATATTGCATTTGCAACATCTGAAGACTCTGCTCTAGTTGGTCTTGGGTTTCTGATCATAGAATCTAACATTTGAGTAGCTGTTATAACTGCTTTACCAGCAGCATTACATTTAGCTATCATCATTTTTTGAACTATTGGAACTTCCTCTGTTGGAATTTCAACTCCTAAATCTCCTCTGGCAACCATGACAGCATCAGATAATTTAATAATATCATCAATGTTATCAACACCTTCTTGATTCTCAACTTTAGAAATTATTTGTACTTTTTCTCCACCATTTTCATTAAGAACACGTCTTATATGAAGTACATCTGATGCTTTTCTTACAAATGATGCTGCAATAAAATCAACACCTATTTCACATCCAAATTTCAAATCATCAATATCTCTTGCTGTAAGTGCAGGAAGATTTATTGCAACTCCAGGAACATTAACACCTTTGTGATTTCCTACCATACCAGTATTTGCAACTACACAATGTACTTTTTTACCTTCAACGCTTTCTACTGTGAGTCCAACTAAACCATCATCTATTAATATAGTATCGCCAGCAACAACATCTTTATATAATTCTTCATAAGTTACAGAGCATATAGTTTCATCTCCAATAACTTCTTCACCACAAACAACAGTGAATTTAGATCCTTCTTGTAATTCAACTTTACCAGCTGAAAAATTTCCTGTTCTTATTTCTGGTCCTTTAGTATCAAGTATTATAGCAATATGTCTATTCATTTCTTTTCTAACTAGTTTGACTCTATCAATTCTTTCTAAATGTTCTTGATGATCACCATGTGAAAAATTATGTCTTGAAGCATCCATTCCTGCATTTATTAAATCTTTTATAGTTTCCATACTTCCACTAGCTGGTCCTACTGTACAAATCATTTTAGTTTTTTTCATTAATTATTCTCCTCTTATTGTATATTATTTTATATTTAGCTTTTATATATAAGCCTTCTTATTAAATCACTTTAGTAAGAAAGAATTTTAGATATTTCATAAAGTTCTTCATTAAATTTTCTTGGTATTTCTAGCGCTTCATTGATATCTTCATCAACTATTTTGCCATTTTTCATACCAATAACTCTGCCTGATCTACCTTCTATAAGTACTTGCACTGCAGCTACTCCCATTTTAGATGCAAGCATTCTATCAAATGCACTTGGACTTCCACCTCTTTGAATATGGCCGAGTATTGTAGCTCTTGATTCAATTCCGGTTATTTCTTCAACCTGCTTTGCAAGTTCATTGGCACCGCCTACACCTTCAGCAAGGATTATTAGATTGTGCATTTTGCCTCTTAATTTACCTTCAAATATAGTTTTGCACAAAGAGTCTATTTCATACCCTTTTTCAGGTATAATTACTTCTTCAGCTCCTCCACCAATACCAGCATATAAGGCTATATCTCCACAGTTTCTTCCCATTACTTCAACAACACTAATTCTCTCATGAGAACTTGAAGTATCTCTTATTTTATTTATAGCATCAAGCACTGTATTTAGTGCTGTATCAAACCCTATCGAATATTCACTATATGGAAGGTCATTATCTATAGTTCCTGGTATACCTACAGTTGCAATACCAAGGTCTGATAAAAGTTGTGCTCCTGCAAAGGAACCATCTCCACCAATTACTACTAGTCCATCAATACCAAATACTCTTAGTACATTAACTGCCTTTTTTCTTCCAGCCTCAGTTTTAAATTCTTCACATCGTGCAGTTCTAAGAATAGTTCCACCTCTATGAATTATATCTGAAACCGAATGTCTATCCATATCAAATATTTCACCATTTATAAGTCCACTATACCCTCTTTGTACACCCATAACTCTTATGCCTTTGAATATAGCCATCCTAACTACTGCTCTAATGGCTGCGTTCATTCCTGGTGCGTCGCCTCCACTTGTTAATACCGCTATTGTTTTCATAACTATTCCTCCTTATAACTCTCTATAGAATAAACAATTATTAATTTTTTCCCCTTTATGATTCTTTGAGGTATAAAACAATTATTAATTGTTTTCCATTTCTGTACCATCGGGATAAATCCGCCCCACCGTGGTCATAATATGTCCATGTTACCAACAAAAATATAACTATTATTAAAAAATACCCTTTATACTCTAATATTATACAAAATTCTCGAAACATTCAACGGTTTATAGAAATAAATATTTATTTTTTAATAAACGGCCTATTACTAGCGTAATGTAATCCTTTTAATGGTTATATTTAAGTTAAATGTATATATTTTACCATTTATCGAGTTGAAATTACTACTTTAGGCAAGATTGTTATTAAAGATAACAATCTTACCTTTAATAACTGCCTCTATAATTATACAAAAATGTTTTATTGTATTTTTATATTATCTTGACCAAATATTTTTCTTAAAACTTCCATAACATCAATTTCTTCACTGAGCCATAAAGCCTTATCCACAGCATACATTTTTCTCGGCTCTTTTGTACACAGATATACAGGAGTACTTCCTCTATATATAGCTAAGTTTTGCTTTATTTTCTTTAATGCATCTTTCATCATAACATCATTTTCAACTAAGATATAAATTTTTTCGCTGTTAATTTTTACAAGAGGCTTAATATCTTCGCATAATATCTTTGGTTGTTCCTCTTCGCGAATACTAACCCTACCTTTAATTATTACTATTTCATCTTCTTCAATAAGTGACTTATATTTTTCAAATGTCTTTGGAAAAACTATTACTTCAACACTAGCATATAAATCCTCTAAATTAATAAATGCCATCATGTCATTATTTTTAGTAACTTTTTTACTAACCGATGATATTATACCACCAATTATAACTTTATCACCATCTTGAAGTTTAAAACTTTCACTAAGCATTTCATTATCTTCTTCAAGACTCTCATCTAGCACAATATCAGATATTCTAGTATTGGTCTGTATATTAAGTGTCTCTTCGTATTCATCTAGCGGATGACCAGACAAATATGTTCCAGTCATTTCCTTTTCCATAGCTAAAATATGTTTCTTTTTAAATTCTTTGATACTCGGATACTCTATTTCAAAATTATTATAATCATTATCAAAATCTAAAAACAGATTTATTTGTCCTGAAATATTTCTCTTTCTATCATTGTTTACTCCATCTAATACCTTCTCATAAACTGCTAGTAGCTGTGATCTATGAATCTTAAAATCATCAAATGCCCCTGCCTTAATAAGACTTTCTACTGCTCTTTTGCTTACACAAGATGTATCTATTTTATTGCAAAAATCCATAAAACCTGAAAATTCGCCTTTCTCTTCTCTATTACGTACAATGCTCTCTATTACATTTACCCCAACATTTTTAAGTGCTGATAGACCAAATCTTATAGTATCACCTTTTACAGTAAACTCGGCGAAGCTTTCATTTATACTAGGAGGCAACACTCCGATATTAATTTGAACTGCATACCTAGTATAAAAGGCTATTTTCTCAGCATTTCCTTTTACACTATTGAGCATTGCTGCTATAAACTCTGTAGGATAATAACACATTAAATATGCAGTCTCATAACCAACAACAGCGTATGCTGCCGCATGTGATTTATTAAATGCATAAGATGCAAAATCCATCATTTGATCAAATATTTTATTTGCTGCCACCTCGGTTATACCATTTCGTAGACAGCCTTGTACTTCTATGTTCCCACTCTCGTCCACTATTCCATGGATAAAGTTATATCGCTCCTCTTCCATGACCTTGTGCTTTTTCTTAGACATAGCACGACGAACTAGATCAGATCTTCCCATTGAATACCCAGCAAGTTTTCTAACTATTTCCATAACTTGCTCCTGATACACCATTACTCCATAAGTAACACCAAGGATTTCCTCAAGCTTTGGAGTAACATATTCCACCTTGTCCATACTATTTTTATTTCTTATGTAACGTGGAATTTCAGCCATTGGGCCCGGTCTATATAAACTTATACCGGCAATAATATCCTCAAATTTATCAGGTTTTAGTTCCTTCATAAAGCTAGTCATTCCTGCAGATTCTAGTTGAAATATACCTACTGTTTTTCCTTCTCCGATCATTTTATAGACTTTATGATCTTCAATATCTAAATTATCTATATCTATAGATACATTTCTATTTTGTTTTACAAAGTCTACACAATCCCTAATAACTGTAAGTGTACGGAGTCCAAGGAAATCCATCTTCAAAAGTCCAAGTTCCTCCAAGGTTCCCATAGGAAATTGTGTTACTATCATTTCATCATTTTTCTGAAGAGGAACATAGTTTACTAAGGGTTGTGATGCAATAACTACTCCTGCCGCATGGGTAGAACTATGTCTTGGAAGCCCCTCGAGTGCCTTTGCAATATTTATAAGCGCTTCAACACGCGAATCGTCTTTATATAATGAATTAAGCTCTGCATTCATTTCCAGAGCCTTATTTATAGTTATATTAAGCACAGATGGTATCATCTTAGCGATCCTGTCAACCTCTGCATACGAATAATTCATAGCACGTCCAACGTCTCTTATACAAGCTCTAGGAGCCATTGTTCCAAATGTTATAATTTGTGATACATTAGTAGATCCATACTTTTCAACAACATAATCAATTACATCTTGACGCCTTTCATAACAAAAATCTGAATCTATATCTGGCATAGATACTCTTTCTGGATTTAAGAAACGTTCAAAAATAAGACTATATTTAATAGGATCGATCTTCGTTATATCTAATGTATAAGCAACTATTGAACCTGCTGCGGATCCACGCCCAGGGCCTGTTGGAATACCATGATCTACTGCAAACTTAATAAAATCCCATACTATAAGGAAATAATCTACATATCCCATTTGTTTTATTATATTAAGCTCATATTCAAGTCTATCCACATACATCTTAGCAATTGGACTAACCTTCGCTATTTCATTTATGTATTCTATAGAGAAGCCTCTGGTAATTACATCACTAAATACTTCATACCTAGGCGCCAACCCCTCGTAACAGTGTTCTCTTAGAAATTCATAAGGATCTACACCGCTAGGCAGTGGAAACCTTGGAAGTTTCGATACATGAAATTCATAATCAAAATTGCACATCTCTGCTATTTTGACTGTATTACTAAGCGCCTCTGGAACATAGGCAAAAGTCTTTTGCATCTCTTCTGGAGACTTTAAATAAAACTGATCTGATGGATACCTCATTCTATTTTCATCATCAACAGTTTTTGCTGTCTGAATACATAAAAGAATATCATGAGCCTTTGAATCCTCTTGCATTATGTAATGAGTATCATTTGTACAAATTAGTGGAATTCCCGTATCCTTAGATAATTTTACTAAGAGTTCATTAACTTTAAACTGGTCTTGCATACCGTGATATTGTAGCTCCAAATAATAGCCATCCTTGAATATATCTCTATATTTTAATGCTATTTCCTTTGCTTTTTCGTAATTACCTCGTAGAAGAAGGCTTTGAACCTCTCCACCAAGACAAGCACTACTAGCAATTATTCCTTCACTATACTTTGATAGAAATTCATAATCAACCCTTGGTTTATAATAAAACCCTTTAATGGATGCTGCCGACACTATGTGCATCAAATTTTGATAACCCTTAGCATTCTTAACTAAAAGTATTAAGTGGTGGGTAGCGTTGTCTCTATCAGTTTCCTTTATATTCATAGATTTAGCAGCTACATATATTTCACAACCAATAATAGGTTTAATTCCCTGTTCTTTCGCTTGTTTATAAAATTCCACGCATCCATACATTACTCCATGATCTGTTATAGCAATACTTTTCATGCCCAGCTCTTTGGTTTTAGCTATAAGTTCTTTAATCTTTCCCGAACCATCAAGAAGGCTGTACTCTGTATGCACATGAAGATGTACAAAACTCCCTAAATCTTCTTTCTTTTTTATCTTTAGTTTCTCCGTCATTTTTTCACTTCCCCTCAACCCATAATTTAATTTTATATGTTATTTGCCAAATATTTTTGCAGAAATCATAGACTTTGCAATAGGCTCATTATTCTTATTGTACATATTTATTTCTACCTTAGAAAAACTCCTACCTTTATCAACAATCTTGGCATATATATCTATATCACTACCCATTTGCACAGGTTTCATAAAGTACGACATAATACTATCCACTGAGATGTTAATGTTATTATTCTGCCTTAATGACATTATCCCCATAGTTGATAGGAGCATATTTAGTGAACTCCAAGAGGCCGTTCCAAAAGGATCTAACATCTGAGGAATAATTTGGCCATTAAAATGTAAGCTATTATCCTCGTGTACACATGTAAAATTCATTAAAATAAGATCTTCTAAAGTTTCAGCTACTTGTGGTTGCCTTAGTGCAAACTCCATTGCTTTTATAACATGTTCTATAGTTAAAACCCCTACAAGCTTCTTCTTATCAACTACAGGACAAATTTTAATTCCATCCCAACCCATAATATGGGCAGCATAAGCTATAGTTGTTTTAGGTGTTACACATACAGGGTTCTTATTCATAATTTTATTAATTAGTTCATCATCATCATTAGATCCCTGTAAATCCCTTAATGTAACTATCCCAATAATTTTCATATTCTCATCTAGTACTGGGTATCTCTCATGATTAGTTTCTAGCATTAGTTGCCTCCAGGTAGACACAGTGTCCGTACCCATAAGACAAGTAGTATTAGTATCCATAACATCTTCAACTAAAATAATTTCCTTTTTAATCATAGTTTCATAAAGAGCCTTGTTTATCATACTAGCTACTGTAAAACTATCATAAGTTGACGATAATACAGGAATTCCTTTTTCATCAGCAAGTATCTTTACCTTTTCGCTACAATCAAAACCTCCAGTAATCAATACTGCAGCCTCATTTTCAAGAGCAAGCAGTTGTGCTTCTTCCCTATTTCCAACAATAAGGAGGTATCCTGGCTTTAGATATCTAATTATTGATTCAACAGCCATTGCTCCTATAATAAATTTATTTAAACTTTTATTTATGCCTTCTTTGCCGCCCAAAATAGTAGCATCAAGAATTCTTATAACTTCAGCATAAGTAAGACTATCAATGTTTTTTTTATATACCTTCTCAACTCTTACAGTTCCCACCCTAGGAACAGTATTAACAATACCCATATTTTCTGCTTCTTTTATCGCTCTATAAGATGTACCATCACTAATGCCGAGTTCAGAACTGATACCTCTTACAGATATCTTAGTTCCAATTTGCAGGGCAAGGATATGATTAACTATCTCCTCATGTTTTGACATTCTCTCCTTACCTTCCTTCTTTCCTTAATTCTTCAGCAATTTTTTCTATTCTTCTTAATCTATGGTTAATACCAGATTTCCCTACTGGTGGTTCAAGTATTGCTCCAAGTTCTTTTAAAGATTCATCAGGATACTCAAGCCTTAGTTCAGCGATCTCTCTCAAATTCTTAGGCAATCTCTTAAAACCTATTTCTTTTTGTATTAATTTTATACTTTCTACTTGTCTTACTGATGCATTTACTGTTTTACTAAGATTAGCCGTTTCACAGTTCACAAGTCTATTTACATTATTTCTCATTTCTTTCATTATCCTTACATTTTCTAAGAATAGTAATGAATTGTGTGCTCCAATTATGTTAAGAAGATCAACTATTTGTTCACCTTCTTTAATATAAATAACAAAACTGCTTTTTCTTTGTATTATTTTTGAAAACAATCCATAGCTATTAATAAGTGTGCTTAATTCCTGTGCATAATCACTATCATGAGTCACAAACTCTACATGATAATTTTTTTCAGGATTACTAATACTTCCACCACCTAAAAAGGCCCCTCTTATATATTTACGTTTGCATTCCTCAGCATCAATTAACCTGCTTGGTATAGTATAATCTATTGAAAAAAAGTTTTCATCCTCAAGGACTGCCACTTGTTTTAATAAGTCTTTAACACCCATCTCTTCCGTAATTATAACAACATATACATTTTTTTTCTTTAGGGAGTTACTTCTCTTAACTAATAATCTAGCGTGAATACCAAAATGTTCCTTTAACAGTTTAAAGATAAGTCGTGCTATTGCAGGATTTTCAGTTGTTATTTGGAAATTTATTTGTTTGTTTGATCCAAGTCCAATAGTCCCACTAACCTTCATTATAGCAGCCATTTCAGCCATGGCCTCTTTCTTACTCATATCTGTAAATCTACAAATTTCATTTTTAACCTTAGACGAAAATGACATTATTCTACTCCTTATTGCGTTTATTTTCCAAAGGAATATTAAAATAAATAACCTTTTTTATTTATTTTTGTTTTCCTTCAGCCTCTGTGATAAATAAAAGTACTCAACTATTTTCTTTTTATCATTAAATAACTTCTTCTCCATAATCGTTTCTACTAAAATGGTTGCAAGCTTGTCTGTATCATGTCTTATATGACCTTTTCCTATTTTAACAAAATCGCTCCTAATTACTCCTACACCAAGCTTTTTAATTTCCTCTTCATTTATAATAACCATATTTGAATTATCATTATGATATTTTAGTTCTAGTTCACTACTTATTTTCCCTGTATTTACCAAAACGCAATCAACAACTTTACCTTTAGCATGCCGATTTATAGCCTTTATATGATCATCAACAGTATAATTATCACTCTCACCTGGTTGGGTCATTATATTTGACACATAAATCCTTATGGCCTTTGTCTTATACAATGCATTTCTTATTTCCTTTACTAATAGATTAGGAATAATACTAGTATAAAGGCTTCCAGGTCCTAGAATTACTGCATCGGCTTCATTTATAGCAACCAAAGCTTCCTTAAGTGCCTTAGCATCTTTAGGTTCTATAAAAACTTCATCAATAGGGCTCTTATTTTCTATTACGCCTCTAGGAATATTTGATTCTCCATCAATTATATTTCCATTTTTAAGCTTTGCCTTTAATGTCATATTATCTAAAGTAACTGGGATAACACTACCTGTTACAGCTAGTACCGAACTCATTTTCTGTACAGCCTCTTCAAAATTATTTGAAATCCCATCCATCGCAGCTAAAAATAAATTACCAAAACTTTGATCCTTTAGTCTTCCATCTTTAAATCTATACTGTAATAATTCGTCCATTAGTGGTTCCGTATCCGCTAACGCCAAAATACAATTTCTAATATCTCCAGGAGGAAGTATGCCTAAATCTTCTCTTAAAATGCCTGACCCCCCACCATCATCTGCTACTGTAACTATCGCTGTTATATTATTAGTATATTTTTTCAGACCTCTAAGCATGGTAGATAAACCAGTGCCTCCACCAATTACTACAATCTTAGGCCCCTTTATAAGTACTCTCTTTTCATATATTAAATCTTCCAATTTTCTCGAACTTATAGCTACATCAATGCTACCTGTATTAACTAATATAATAAAAAATTTTATAATTTGTATTATAGCAACATATATTATCAAAGCTCCAAGCACTATAATCAGCGCTGATAAAACTATCTTTGGCAGAGAGTGATATTCTTTATTTATTAGTTCAAAAATTCCAAACACTAAAATAGAAGCACCTACAATAACTAGAAGAATCCACCTTTTTATATTAATTCCAGGCTTCAGCAAATTCCTTAGCATCATAGCTTACCATCACCTCTATTTACATCTTCATTTATGTCCCTGTGATCTATATTAACATCATATCCATTACGCCCAAGTATTTCATAAATTCTATTTGCTATAGCAACTGACCTATGTCTTCCCCCTGTACATCCTATAGAAACTATAAGTTGTCTTTTTCCTTCTTTTTTATAATTTGGGATAAGAAACTGTAGCATATCTTGAAGTTTTTCTATAAATACTTTAGTCCCTTCAAATTCTAATACATAATCGCGAACCGGTTGATCATTGCCTGAATACTTCTTAAGCTCTGGAATATAAAAAGGATTCGGCAAAAATCTCACATCAAATACCAAATCCGAATCCACAGGTATTCCATATTTAAATCCAAACGAAAGCACGGTTATAACAAGCTTAGTTTCTATCTGACCTTCCTCACCATAGATATTATTTATTTCTTCTGTAAGTTCTCTTGCAGAAAGCTTAGATGTATTAATTATATGGTCAGCACGCTCACGTACATCCCTAAGTTTGCGTCTTTCAGTTTCAATTCCATTTACAACTCTTCCCTCTGGCGCTAGAGGATGTTTCCGCCTTGACTCTTTATATCTTTTAATAAGCACTTTATCTGAAGCCTCTAGAAATAATATTTCATACTCATACCCTTCATCTTTTAGGTATGTTAAGCTTTCAAATAAATCATCAAAAAACTTTCCACCACGAATATCTATAACTAAAGCAATTCTGTCAATATTACCATTAGATTGATAACATGCCTCAGCAAATTTGGGAATTAAAACAGGTGGCAAATTATCCACACAAAAAAAACCTAAATCCTCAAGGTTTCGTACCGTTTGTGTTTTTCCAGCTCCCGATAACCCCGTCAATATAACAAATCTCATCAAAAAAAACCCCCTCTACAAAAATCAAGAATTTCTATTACACCAAATATTTTATTATTGCTACTAATATTTTAATATTATTAATTATTCACTTTAAATGTTTGTCTACTTAGTTGTACTAATACAGTTTCATTTTTAATTATAACACAAATAATCATAATTATAGATATGTAAATATAAAAAAAAACGCACAAAGATTTATCCTATTGTGCGTTTTAAAATCATATTTATTTTATAATTTTTTTAAATTATTCATATTAAACTCATTTTTTACCTATAAGATAAAATAATTTAGTAAGAAGATGACCCAGCTTCGCAGGAAGATGTTCCCTCAAAAGATTCTTTGTCCTCTCCCCAAATCTTTACCTCAGTATCAAGCTTTACACCAAATTTTTTTTGCACTTCATCCTGTACAAGCTTGATTAAATCCAAAATATCTGTTGCACTTGCGCTCTTTTTATTGATAATAAAACCAGAATGTTTAACAGACACCTCTGCATCACCAACATGAGTTCCTTTAAGATTTGAATCTTGTATAAGTACACTTGCATAATGCCCTTCAGGTCTTTTAAATGTACTCCCTGCCGATGCATATTCCAAAGGTTGTTTATCACTTCTTTTTTTTGCAAGGTCATCCATTCTAGCTTTTATAATTTCCTTGTCACCGGCCTGTAATTTAAGAGTAACGCTTATAACTGTATATCCATATTTAAGAACAGCACTACTTCTGTAAGATAGCTCCATATCGTCTTTGTCTATTGTTAATAATTCTCCATTTTGGTCTATTGCGAGTAGACTATCTAAAACCATAGACATTTCGCCGTTATATGCTCCTGCATTCATAGCTGCTGCCCCACCAATGCTACCTGGAATTCCGTTAGCAAACTCAATACCTTTAAGCCCTTTGTCTAATGCCACCATTGTAACATCATATAAACTAGCTCCACTTTGAGCTGTTATTTTATTTCCTTCAACCTCAATTTTATTAAGATTACATAGCTTTATAACAACACCGCGAATACCGCCATCCTTAACTAGTAAATTAGAACCATTTCCTATTAAATAATATTTAACTTTATATTTTTCACAAATTTTTATTAAAGCTTGAACTTCTAAAACATCACTTGGCGTTACTAAAATATCAGCTGGCCCACCCAC
Organism: Clostridium estertheticum; assembly: GCF_026650985.1. Taxonomy (GTDB): domain Bacteria; phylum Bacillota; class Clostridia; order Clostridiales; family Clostridiaceae; genus Clostridium_AD; species Clostridium_AD estertheticum_C. The sequence goes on along the minus strand of NZ_CP086239.1, from coordinate 4,511,403 downwards.
TCTAAAAGAAGTATGGTTTTCCATTGGTTCGTCTACCTTTATATTAGAATTGTCTGTTACTTTATTTATTTGTTTTAATAATTCCGCATATAATTTCATATTCTACTCCTTGAAAATATTAATATATTTATATACTTGCATAACATAAATAATATTATTTATGTTATGCAAGATATAGTTCTTTTAGTTTACCCTTTTTACTACAATATTTCAACAGTTTAAATTTATCATAATATAAATATTCCGAATAAGTTTATTTATTATTTTTAAAATATGATATAACGCACTCTGCGGACTTGCTATCCATAGATGGGGTATCCATTAGCTCTTTTGCGCCAGCACCTTTTATATTATCTATACTACCAAACTTTTTTAATAACTCTCTTCTTCTCTTTTCGCCTATATTGGGTATGTTATCCAATATAGAATATAATGTTCTTTTATCCCTAAGCGTTCTGTGATAAGTAATTGCAAATCTATGGACCTCATCTTGTATTCTAGTAATTAAGTGCATACTTTGGGAATTGTTTTTCATAAATAGCTCTATATTATTATATATTAAACCTCTAGTTTTGTGCCTATCATCCTTAACCATTCCGCATACTGGTATATCAATATTAAGATTATTTAAAACTTCAAGGGCCACATTAACCTGACCTTTTCCACCATCCATAAGAATTAAATCCGGGAACACACAAAACTTGCCCTTACTAAGTTCTAAATTTCTCTCTTTTATTCTCTCCACTTCATCGAGTCCACGACGAAACCTCCGTTCTAAGATTTCCCGCATACTATCATAATCATTTGCTCCTATTACTGACTTTATCTTAAACCTTCTATAATCACTGTTTTTAGGCTTTCCACCTTCAAAAACCACCATGCTCCCTACAGAATCTACACCCATTATATTTGATATATCATATGATTCAATTCTATCAGGTATCTCATCAAGTTTTAATAGTTCTGTAATCTCTTGCATTGCGATTTTATGAATTTCCTTATCTTGCATATCCTTTAATTTAAAATTTTCGAGAGTTATCTTTGCATTATTTGCAACCATCTCTAAAGTTTTTTTCTTTTCTCCCTTTTGAGGAATCTTAATAGTTACCTTTGAATCTTTTTTAGCGCTAAGCCATTGTTCTAAGATTTCTACCTCACTTATAAAAGGTACATATATTGTTTTAGGGATAAATGCTGTCCCGCCATAAAACCTCTTTATAAATTCTTCTATAAGTTCATTTTCTACATTCTCTGCTTCATCATTTAAAATAAAGTGTTCTCTACCTACTATCTTACCATCACGAAGGAAAAACACTTGAATACAAACATCTTTTTCATCAACATACACATTAATGAAATCTTCATTCTCACAATTTCCTATTATAATTTTTTGTTTCTCATTTATTTTTTCTATAGCCATAATCTTATCCCGAAGCATTGCTGCTTTTTCAAATTCCAAAACTTCCGATGCACTTTCCATTTTGTTTCTTAAATCTTCCTTTATACTTTTATCTTTTCCCGTAAGTAGATCCAATGCACCTTTTATAATTTTTCCATACTCTTCTTTACTAATATACCCTGTACAAGGGGCTTTACATAACCCTATATGATAGTTTAAACATGGTCTATCATATAGGACCCCTTCTTTAATATTTCTTCTGCATGTTCTAAGCGGAAATATTTGTTTTATAAGTTCAATGGTACTATATACAGCTGCAGAATCTGTGTATGGTCCAAAGTATCTCCCTCCATCATTTGCAATATTTCTAGTTACAAATACCCTCGGGAACTCCTCATTAATAGTTATCTTTATAAATGGATAATGCTTATCATCTTTAAGCAAAATATTATATCTTGGGCTATATTTCTTAATAAGATTGCACTCAAGTATCAATGCCTCCATCTCTGAATCAGTTACTATATATTCAAATTCAGCTATATTTTTCACCATAGCCATAACTTTTACAGAATGATTTTTTGATGATTTAAAATACTGTCTTACTCTATTTTTTAATATTTTAGCCTTCCCAACGTATATTATTTCACCAAGATCATTTTTCATAAGATATACTCCTGGTTCATCTGGAAGAGTCTTTAGTTGATAATCAAAGTCAAACATAATACAACACCCTCCCCTTTAATATTATAATTATTTTCACTCAAACATGTATATCCACAATTATACCTTTTCATTTAAATTTCCCGGGCAATTTATTACAAGTTACTACATATACTATTTTTTCTATACCGGCATTCATTTTATACGTCATTTTCTCTAATTATACTACTAAATAAATTATAGAATACAAAATATAAAGTCAAATATTATTGTAATATTTGACTTTATATTTTCACCATTATGCCCATGCTTTCGCATGTTTTTTAAAATTAACAAAATTAGAGTTTTATTGCAAATAAGTTCTAACAAGTTCCCTAGTTATCTCAGCAGCTTTAGCGCCACCTTGTCCGCCTTCCTCTACAATTACCGCTATAGCAATTTGAGGATCATCATAAGGCGCAAATCCAGTAAACCAAGCATGTGGAGCTTCTTGTTTACTTGGGTCATCATGATCTGCGGTACCCGTTTTACCACTAACTACTATGTCAGAAAGAGCTGCAGCAGTACCTGTTCCTTGAGATACTACCTCCTTCATTAAGCCCTTCATAATATCAGAATTATTTTTTGTCATAACTTGACCAAGCTGCTTGGGCTGTAATTTCTCTATAGACTTACCCTTGCTACTTAATATTTCTTTAACAAGCATTGGTTCCATCATTGTACCACCATTAGCAACTGCACTCACAACTAATGCCATTTGCATAGGCGTAACTAAAACCCCTGCCTGACCTATAGCACTCTGCGCAATATTACCTTTTTCATTATTTTTATAATCTGGAAATACACTATTTTCTACAGTTAAACCTATAGTTGGAATGTTTTTGTTAAAATAAAATTTTTCTGCGGTATCTTTCAATGCCTTATTTCCTAAATCGAGACCTAATGATCCGAAAAAAACATTACTAGAATGCATATAGGCAGATTTAAAATCTATATTTCCAAAAGATTCACCATTATAATCTTCCAAGAGTTTTGTTCCATTAACAATTAAACTACCATTATCATTTAAGCTGCTATTGTAAACATTGGCTATGTTTTCTAAAGCACTTGCTGCCGTAACAGTCTTAAATGTAGACCCTGGTGGATATAGTCCAGATACTGCTCTATTAAGCAGAGGCATTTCCTTATTTGTAGTTATACTCTTCCAATCTTTCTCTAAATTATTAGGATCATAAGAAGGTTTAGAAACCATAGCTAAAATTTCTCCAGTTTTAGGGTTCATTGCTACTATGGAACCTCGATGATCACCTAAAAGTTCATAAGCCTTTTTTTGGAGTTTAGAATCAAGCGTAGTCCTTAAACCATTACCAACTTTTTGTTCAGTGTCCTTATTAAAGAAGACAAATTTTGAAAGTGTTGTATCATTATTGCCCATAAGTTGTGTATCATATTTTTTTTCAAGGCCACTAAGTCCATAAACAGGATCCATATATCCTATAGCATGTGCAAAAACTGCACCTTGCAAATAATTCTGTTTTTGAGATGTTTCACTTGTCTTCGTGCTTTTTGTTAAAGCTACCATATCCTTGTCATAAATTGTTCCCCTTAATACCTTATTTCTCTCTGCCCAAAGCCTTCGATTAAAGGTACTAGCTACCGCTTTCTGACTATTAAACATATATACATAAGTTATATATGTAATCAAAGCAATAAAGAGTATTAAAAATACCAACAGGACCTTTTTTATATTACTTACAAAATCATTCATAATTTTGACCGTCCTCCGAAATTTTTTGAAGTATACCTAGTGAAAAAAAAGTCACAAGCATTGAACTTCCTCCAGAACTAACTAGTGGTAGTGTTATCCCCGTTAGAGGAATAGCTCCAACTACTCCTCCTACTATAACTAATACTTGAGCAGCTAGCATTGTACTATATCCCACCGCGAGTAACCTGGTAAAGTTATCCTTGCTATAAATAGGTACCCTCATACACCTGTAAAACAATAAAAAATATAAAATAAGAATAGCAAATCCAGTAACTAGTCCCATCTCCTCACAAACAGCTGCAAAAATAAAATCTGTAGTAACTACAGGAACCATTCCAGGATGTCCAAGACCAAGGCCTGTTCCGAAAAGACCACCCGAGGCTATGGAAATTAAAGATTGCACTAACTGATATCCATCCTTAGTTGCATATTTCCAGGGGTCACCCCAAATCGTAACCCTCAATCGCACATGTCCAAACATTTGATAACTTATAAACCCACCTACCATAAATAATACTAAACATAATAGGATATATTTAAAATTTGAAGTTGCAATATATAACATAGTTATTGATATAGCGAAAAATAGGAGGGCCGAACCCAAGTCTGTTTGAACTACCATAAGCCCAAGTGATATCATAACTACTATTCCAGGTTCAATTAATGCCTTAAATTTAGAAATTTCTGACTTACCTTCGGTTTTTATTCCGTAATATTGCAATGATGCTGCTAAATACGCCACCAAAGATAATTTACCAAATTCTGTTGGTTGAAAGGTGAACCCAGCTATTTTTACCCAATTTTTAGCTCCATAAGTTGTCGCTCCCATTATACTTCCCAAAGACATAAGAATAAGAGTACATATCATATAAACATATTTGTACTTCCCAAACTTACTCAAACTTGGGAAAAGAACTACCACTAAAATAAATATAGCTATCCCAACTGCATAGAAAATAAGTTGTTTAATCGCAACGGGCGAGTCAAGCCTATATAACATTCCTATACCTATAACCGCCAATACATTTGAAAAAAGTAGGATATATTTATCCCCATCCGGAAAAAATCTTCTTATAACAAAATGTGAAGCTGCAAAAACAAAGCATATTATTCCACCCATTATTAGAGCGTTTTTGTCAAACTCGTTTTTACCAATAAAATACATATTCAAAAATAGAACTATACATAAAAGATAGGTATACCGTAGCAGCTTTCTCTCTTGTTTTATACTATCCATAATATCACCCCGCTTGCACTCATAATTTACCCTATAACCTTAAAGGTTGAAGTTCCTATTTTAATTACGTCACCTTTTTTTATATACACTGTATCCTTAACCGCTTTATTGTTCATTATAGTACCATTAGTACTTCCCAAATCCTGCAAAATATAATTTGTATTTTTCATATATATTTTTGCATGCTGAGAAGACACATATTTGTCTCCCAGAATTAAAAGATTATCTGCCTTTCTGCCTATTGAAAGTTGATCATTTAAAGGTATAACCGCGCCGACCCTCAAATTAAGATTATCGCCTCTTTCAATAACCTCAAGACCCATAGTTTTCTTTATAACTGGTTTCTTTTTTGCACCACCTTTTATGTCCTTATACATTATTCTCAATGCAAATATTATTATAATGTAAATAATCGCTATAATAGCATATTTCAAAAACTTGCTTATCTCAGCCATAATGCACTTTCTCCTCTTTAAAAAATAGTCAAAGACTAGCATTCACTTTATGCTAGCCTTATATAAATTATAACATTTTTTTTAGGTAATGTCCTGTATATGAATTTACATTTAAAGATATTTCTTTTGGTGTGCCAGTGCACAAAATGGTTCCTCCCTTGTCTCCGCCCTCAGGTCCTAAGTCTATAACATAGTCTGAACACTTTATAACATCTAAATTATGCTCAATTACAACTACTGTATTCCCTGAATCTACCAGTCTTTGAAGTATTATAATAAGTTTACTAACATCATCGATATGGAGGCCTGTAGTAGGCTCATCTAAAATGTAAAATGTTTTACCCGTACTCCTCTTAGATAATTCTGAAGCAAGTTTAATTCTCTGAGCCTCCCCACCTGATAATTGCGTTGAAGGTTGACCAAGTCTTACATAACCAAGACCAACATCCATTAGTGTTTTAAGTTTACTATAAATTCTCGGAATATTCTCAAAAAACTTAACAGCCTCTTCAACCGTCATATTTAAAATATCATCAATGTTTTTCCCCTTATACTTAACCTCTAAAGTTTCTCTATTATATCTTTTACCTGTGCAAACTTCGCAAGGAACATAAACATCAGATAAAAATTGCATTTCTATTTTAATTATTCCATCACCGTGGCAGGCTTCACATCTTCCACCCTTCACATTAAAGCTAAATCTTCCTGGTTTATACCCCCTGATTTTAGACTCAGAGCTCATGGAGAAAACATCACGGATTACATCGAAAACGCCAGTATATGTAGCTGGGTTTGACCTGGGAGTACGCCCTATAGGGCCTTGATCGATATTAATAATTTTATCTATATTCTCTGCACCTAAGATATCTTTATGAAGTCCGGGATTCTTTTTAGAGTGATTCAATTTTTTATTAAGACCTTTAAATAGAATTTCATTTACTAAAGTGCTCTTTCCAGAACCTGAAACACCAGTAACAGAAGTAAACACACCTAATGGAAAATCTACACTAACATTCTTTAGATTATTTTGCCTTGCATTAAGTATTTTTATAGAATTCCCATTCGATTTTCTGGTTTTGCTTGGAACATCAATCTTCTTCTTACCGCTTAAATATTGACCTGTAATAGACCTTTCACAATTTTTTACATCTTCAATTGTTCCGGTAGCGACAATTTCTCCACCATGTTCTCCAGCCTCTGGCCCAACATCTACAATGAAATCTGCGGCTTTCATTGTATCTTCATCATGCTCTACAACAATTACCGTATTTCCTATATCTCTTAAATGTTTTAATGTCTTTATAAGTTTATCATTATCTCTTTGATGAAGACCTATACTAGGCTCATCTAAAATGTATAAAACCCCCATTAAACTAGAACCTATCTGAGTTGCAAGTCTTATTCTCTGTGCTTCTCCACCAGATAATGTAGCTGCCGATCTAGCTAAATTTAGATAATCAAGACCTACATCCTTTAAAAAATTAAGTCTATTATTTATTTCTTTAAATATTTGATTAGATATAGTTTTATTTTTCTCTGATAATTTTATATCCTTTAAAAATATAACTTCATCTGTAATAGATAATTGACAAAATTCACTTATATTCTTGCCACCAACTGTTACTGCAAGTACCTCTGGGCTTAACCTTGCACCCTTACACTTAGGGCATGCATTATCACCCATATATTGTTCTACATCTCGTTTAATATAATCAGAAGATGTTTCAAAATATCGTCTCTTTAAGTTGTTTATAATGCCTTCATAGGTATGATTAAAAGTACCCGATCTATACTCCTTGACATAATTAACCTTAACTTTTTCCCCATTTGTTCCATATAATAGTATTTTAAGAATTTCTGGGTCATAATCCTCTATTGGTGTATCTAAACTAAATTTGTACTTTTCACTTAGAGCACGTAGCACTGAAAAAGTCCAAGAATCCTCCTTAAGACTGCCTTCCCCAAAAGACATAACAGCTCCACCTTTAATACTCTTACTTTTATCTGGTATTATAAGGTCCTCATCAATTTCCATAAGAGTACCAAGTCCATCGCAATTGTCGCACTTACCATAAGGAGCATTAAAAGAAAACATCCTAGGAGCTAATTCCCCAATGCTAATCCCACAATCTATGCAAGCAAAATGCTCACTAAAGAGTATATCTTCACCATCAACAACACTAGCAATAGCAGTACCCTCTGCTAGTTTTAATGCACTCTCCAAGGATTCAGTAAGTCTACTACGCACTTCCTCTTTTACAGAAATTCTATCTATTACTATCTCTATACTATGTTTCTTAGTTTTTGCAAGTTTTATATCCTCTTCCATAAGTTCTACAGTAGTGCCATCTATTCTAGCACGAACAAAACCATTTTTTTTAATGTTCTCTATAATTTTAACGTGTTCGCCCTTTTTCCCCCTTATGATTGGAGCTAAAATGGAAATCTTAGTTTTCAGTGGCATCTCCATTATTCTATCCACCATTTGGTCTACAGTCTGCTGAGTAATTTCCTTGCCACATTTAGGACAATGAGGTGTTCCCACTTTAGCATAAAGAAGTCTCAAATAGTCATAAATTTCAGTTACAGTACCCACTGTAGAACGTGGATTCCTATTAGTAGTTTTTTGATCTATAGAAATAGCAGGTGATAACCCCTCTATATATTCAACATCTGGCTTATCCATATTGCCTAGAAATTGCCTTGCATAAGCCGATAATGACTCTACATACCGTCTTTGCCCCTCCGCATATAATGTATCAAAAGCAAGAGACGACTTACCTGATCCCGAAAGTCCAGTAAACACTATTAACTTATCTCTTGGTATCTCCAAATCAACGTTTTTTAAATTATGAACCTTAGCGCCTTTTATAAAAATTTTATCTCTCATAGTCTCCTCCTCAATAGCAAAACAATCAAATCCTCATATTTTCTCAAAAATAAATTTAAATATCTTTAATCTGCTTTTTAAGCTTATAAATTATATCTCTAAGCTGGGCAGCTTTTTCAAAATGTAAATCCTTAGCCGCCTGCTTCATCTCATTTTCATACTTATCCATTAATTTTTTAGTTTCATCATAATTTGCTTCTTTAGCCGCTTCAAGAGATTCATATACCTCTTCATCCTCTGCTACCATTATAGATCCTATTACATCTCTAATATCTTTTACAATAGTAGTTGGCACTATATCATGCTCTTCATTATATTCCATCTGAAGTTTCCGCCTTCTTGTAGTTTCATCCATAGCCTTTTTCATAGATTTTGTAATTCTATCTGCATACATTATTACTCTACTCTCTGAATTTCTTGCGGCCCTTCCTATTGTTTGAATTAATGATGTTTCAGAACGTAAAAATCCTTCCTTATCTGCATCAAGTATCGCAACAAGTGCAACCTCTGGAATATCTAATCCTTCTCTTAAAAGATTTATACCTACTAACACATCAAATGTGCCAAGCCTAAGATCCTGGATAATTTTCATTCTTTCTATTGTATCAATATCAGAATGCAAATAAGTTATTTTCATATCCATTTCTCTAAAGTATTTAGTCAAATCCTCTGACATTTTTTTAGTTAGTGTTGTAACCAAAACTCTAAAGCCCTTTTTTATTGTGTCCTGAATGCTAGCATATAAATCATCTATTTGTCCTTTAACAGGCCTTACTACAATCTCAGGATCTAATAACCCCGTAGGTCTTATTACTTGTTCTGCGATGTTTTCACTATGTTCTTCCTCATAAACACTTGGCGTTGCGCTTACAAATACTGTTTGGTTCATGCTACTCTCAAACTCTGGGAAAGTTAAGGGTCTATTATCATAAGCTGATTTAAGTCTAAACCCATACTCAATTAAATTAGTTTTTCTTGATTTATCTCCCCCAAACATAGCCTTAACCTGCGGAAGAGTTACATGACTCTCATCTATAAACATCAAAAAATCTTTTGGAAAATATTGCATCAATGTTTGAGGTGCTGTTCCTGCAGGTCTACCATCTAAAATTCTAGAATAATTCTCTATACCAGTGCAGTAACCAACCTCTCTCATCATTTCAATATCATAATTGGTTCTTTGTTTAAGTCTTTGCGCCTCAAGTGCCTTGTCCTCCGAAATAAGTTCCTTTAATCTCTCCTCAAGTTCCTGTTCTATTTGAGCTATACCGATCTCTAATTTATCCTTTGATGTCGCGAAATGAGAAGCTGGGAAAATAGATACATGTTTACGAATTCCTATAGTTTCTCCTGTAAGTGCATCAAATGATCTAATTTTCTCTATTTCGTCTCCGAAAAACTCTACCCTAATCCCCTCGCTAGAGGACGATGCAGGGAATATATCAATAGTGTCTCCTCGTACTCTAAAAGTTCCACGAATAAAATTCATATCATTTCTTTCATACTGTATGTCTACAAGATGTCTTATTACTTCATTTCTATCCTTTTCCATGCCTTCCCTAAGCGACACTGTAAGTTTTTTATACTCTTCTGGATTACCAAGTCCATATATACACGAAACTGAAGCAACCACAATAACATCATTACGCTCAAGTAACGCAGATGTAGCTGAATGTCTTAATTTATCAATATCATCATTAACGGATGAATCTTTTTCTATAAATGTATCTGTTTGTGCGATATAAGCCTCGGGCTGATAATAATCATAATATGACACAAAATACTCAACACAATTGTCAGGAAAAAACTCCCTAAATTCTGAGCAAAGTTGTGCAGCTAGGATTTTATTATGAGCCAGTACTAAAGTAGGCTTTTGAACTCTCTCAATAATATTAGCCATAGTAAAAGTTTTACCTGAACCAGTTACCCCTTTAAGTGTCTGGAATTTTTCACCCTCTTCAATTCCTTTCACGAGGCTATCAATAGCCTGTGGTTGATCCCCCGTTGGCTTAAACTTTGAATGCAACTTAAACTCATACATAAAATCACCGCCTTGTTTATCATTATATGAACGTTTGTTCGTTACTTTATATTTTAACTATAAGTTTTTAATATGTCAATATGGTATTTCAATTTAGATATTAATTTAACGTTCAAAATCTTTGTATAATAAGCTTGGTTGAACACCCTCATTATTCTGATATTTTCCACTCGTATATTCATCATAATCACCTTCGATACAATGATAATATATCTGACATATTTCAACTCCCGAATAAATTTTTATTGGTTGAACACAAAATATTTCTAGAGTCCAAAACCCTTGAAAACCAACGTCACCAAATCCTGCTGTTATGTGAATGAATAACCCCAATCTCCCAATAGAAGACCTACCTTCGAGCATCGGTACATAGTTATTTGTTCCTGTATACTCAACTGTTCTTCCAAGATATAATTTTCCCGGTTCCAAAACTAGTCCCTCTTTTGGTATAAAAAGCTCTTTAACCTTATTTTCTTTTTTCATATCCAAAGTTAGTTCATCATAAACAAGTAATTCATTATGTAACCTCAGATTATAACTATTAGGATTAAGTTGTTCCTCATTAAAAGGTTCAATTATAATTTCTTTACCTAGCTTTTTCTTTATTTCTTTTCCAGAAAGAATCATGTATTATGCCTCCTCGCATTTTTTGTTTTGTTGATTAATCATGCTCGCTTTTATAAAAATCTAAATCACTTATAGACATTACACATTGTAATTAATACTCTATTTTAAAAGCTAGTGAAGCTACTCTCTTCAGTTTTAAATTAATTTTGCTATAAAAGATATTACCTGCGCTGCTGGAATTAATAAAAACTGCGCTAAGATTGTTCCCACTATTAATCCCCCAACAATAAAAATTATACATCTATCAAACTGCAATTGACTACATTCTCCATTTATTACATCATCCGTTAAAATTGATATAAATGGATCTATGAATATAACCATAAGTATTGTTGCACTGCCATTTATAACAGCTGATAATGTGCTACATGTGGTTCTTAATTCTGGATTTAAACATCCTGCATACAATGATGCCAAAACACCAACAGTCGATATAGAAAAAGCTATAGTATTAAGCAATATTATTTTTTTAGGCATCATTTTGAAACTCTTAAATTGTGCAAAATTCTCTTTTTTAGGTTTTGTAACACTACTCTTGAACTGCTCTATTCCTGATTTTGAAAAAGCATGCATTAATAATTTAGGTATAGAACGATTAATACTAAATGATTCTACTACTTTTTCAAAAACCTTTATAAATGTTGGCATAAGTGCTGAACCAATAATTGTTGCAATTGTTGTAGAAAATAGTATCCACCTAAAGGTAGATAATAAACTCTGAGGATTTCCTGTTTTTATAGTACTTTCAATTGTTTTAGCAAGTAGTGGTGCTTGAACGCTGTTTGCAGTTCTAGAAACCAAAGCAAAAATATTAAATACCGCAAAAGATACCGCTATTCTTCCTGTTCTTACCCCAACAATTCTAACAGAATAAGCTAGCGTTGAAATTATGGAAATGATAATTGTAAGAATTAAAACTATTATTACTTGTGTAGACATTTATATTCCTCCATCACCTTTAGAATACAATTACGTATTTGGCTATCGTTATTTATAAACTTCATAATAACACACCTAACAACTATATATTGCTAATTATCCCTTCTAATATAAATAAAATCTACAAAAAGAATAGGGTACTAAGTCCCTATTCTATCATTCAGTGTTGCTTTTATAATTGTCTCAATATTAGTGCTGCAATAAAAAAACTTTATTAACTTTTCAATTTAAAATCTAGAATTTTTGACAAAGCGTTTACATTGCCTTTGAAAGGGAAACAAAGTAGCTTATTATCATCTTCAAATATCATAAAAAATGGTGCATCATGCTGTGGAATTATTATAAAAACATTATCTACAAGTGCGTTTAAACATTTTCCGTGTACCTTAACAGCAGGGTAAATTGGAACTCTAATTGCATACCCATCATCCGTAAGTGGTTTACTTTTTGGATATAAACTATCCACATCCTTTATCGAGCTTACAACCATATTATGAATTTCATCATTTAACTGAACTACCTTTACTACCTTATCTTGTTTTGGATCAAAAATTTGAACATATTTAAATCCTATAGAAGAAGCCACCGTTGAATGCAATAACATAATAAATAAGGACATAACTATTAATACTTTTTTACTCATAAACATCACCCATTTATTAATATCCCCATAATAAATTTAGTTATGTTGTAATAATATATATATTATAATGAATTCTATCTTTTTCTTAGAGAATGCTAACAAAAGTATATATTGCGCATAATACGTTTGAACAAGCCTTAGTAATTCTTAATTTATTTTATTTTCAGATGCGTGAAGAAAAATGCATGTTTGAGTGAAGCGAGTTTGCATTTTTTAGCAACTGAAAACAAAATGAATTTTAGAATTACTTAGCGATGTGAACGTATTTCAGCAATATATACTTTTAGTTGTAGCATGCTCTATGAAAAATTTAAAACTCGTCTTTACTTCTTATCTTTGTCTTTGTCTTGGTCTTTGTTTTCGTCTTTGTCTTTGTCTTCGTCTTGGTCTTTGTCCTCGTCTTTGTCTTGGTCTCTTATTTTGTCAATTACCTCTTTAAATGTCTCGTCATTCATATTAACTATAGCGGTATCTTTTGGTATCTCCCTAGGTACAATTACTATTCCTAGCCTTTTATTCGAAGCCATATTGCTATAATTTACATTTTTAAGATCTCCAAAGGGCTTCTTAATTTTTAAAGATAGCGAACTAAAATTTCCTTTAATTATATTAAAGATTTCTTCCTCAGCCTCTATCGCTTTACCATTAAGCTCAACTATCAAGTCTCCACTTTCAATTCCCATTTGAAAAGCAGGAGATTTAGGGGCTACTGCAAGCACCATAATCCCCTCATCACTACTGCTAAATTTAGGTTTCATCGTGAACTCCATATGCTTTTCTAACCTAAGCATTGCCTCGTGTACTACTGCCGCAAATATTAGAATAAAAAATTGATACGCTGTGCCTAATACTGCGAGTTGTGATACGGCCGTTAGTAATAATCCATAAACCATGATTAAAGCACCTGAAGTAAGAGTCTTCGCCCTCTTACTCTTAGTAAACGTAATGCCACTATACCCTATTACTCCATACAATGCAATCGAGGCTATAACCGAATTCTTCACAATTCGATCTATTATATTACCCTTTATTAAATGTCTCCATTCAGGGATCATTACGCTCTGTCCAACCACTAAATTCGATGAAGTTGCACTTAAAAGTATAAGTAACGCAATCGGTAACGCCCAGTATCTTTTTAATGCGAACCCACCAACAATTTTGTTATCTCTGTTGGTAAATACCGGGATAGCTCCTCTTGAACCATCTATCATAACTAGACTTCCCTCTACAATATGTAATATTCCAACCAGTGTCATTAAAGTCAAAATATCAATGTTTATAACATCTAATTGTGGCATATTTAATGTGTTTGCTGCATATTTAAACAATAAACTGGCTATACCTAGTACTGCACCAGAATAAGAAAAGCAAATAAATCTAGGCTTAAATGCCATAAAAAATAACGAAACCATAAACAATAAATAAATGTTTGAGTTTTCATCAAAAACTAATCCTGCGTACGTAAATATTAGACTAGCTGCAGCCCCAGCAAAAATACCTATTACAATTTGAGAAATAGTTAATTCAAATGGCGAGTCTAAACTTTCTCCCATTATCATCTTCTGCATAGCAGCAATTTTCTTGTTTTTATTATAAAAAATCAATGCAATCATTATTAAAATAAACGCATTTGAAGGGTCTGCAATTGCATAAGCAACTGCTCTTAAAGTATGTATTGCAATCTCCATTGGATAAAATTCTCCTCCCATATTAATGAAGTTTATTAAATCAATAGACTCATTAACAAAAATGTTCTTAAAAACCAAATATCTACCATGTTATTGGTAGATATTTGTTAATTATTACTTAATTTTATCCGTAGCTATCTCCAAGGCTTTTTTAAATTGTGGATCTAAATCTCTATTATATACTTTCTCTTTAAGTGCTTGTGGATACACTACTGCAACTCCTGGTTTAATCCCAATATGCTGTATATTTTCACCATTTGGAGTATAATATTTTGATATAGTTACCTTTAATGCAGTACCATCATTAAACCCACTATTACCTCCAGAAAGCATAGTTTGAACTATACCCTTACCAAAGGTTTTTTCTCCAACTAGCGTACCAACTTTATAGTCTCTTATAGCACCCGCAAAAATTTCTGAAGCACTTGCCGATCCCGAATCCGTTAGTACAGTTAATGGCATGCCTATCGCTATACCACCCTTTGACTTATACTCAATCTTTTTCTTGTTTTTGTCTATTGTGTATACTATATTTTTTCCCTTAGGTACGAAATTAGATGTTAAATCTACAACCTGATCTAAAAGTCCGCCTGGATTTCCTCTTTCATCAACTATTAAACTCTTCATTCCCTTACTTTGTAATTCCGCTAATTTTTTATTGAAATTAGCAGCAGTATGTTCATCAAACATCGTAAGTTGAATATATCCAATTTTATTTGGTAACATTTCACCCTTAACTGTTACTAAATCGATAGTAGCACGTTTCATATTAACATTAAAATTAGTTTTTCCTTTTCTACTAAGTGTTAATGTAACTGCCCCGCCTTCTTTACCTTTCATCATAGCAACTGCCTTTTCTAATTCTTTCCCAGTAACTTCAGTTGAATTAACCTTTTTTATGATATCCCCAGAAATTATCCCTGCCTTTTTAGCTGGTGAATCATCAAATGTTGAAATTACAACTATGTTATCATCTTTAACTCCCACTTGTAGGCCAAGACCAGTGTAAGCGCCTTCTGTTTGAGTATTAAAATCTGTATACTCTTTTTTGTTCATGAAAACTGTATAAGGATCATTTAAGGAATTAGTCATACCCTTTATAGCTCCCTCTACTAAAACATCATCACTAATTTTACCATCATAATACTGATATAATTTATTCCTGACTAAAAATAGTTTTTGAAACTTTAATACTTGTTCATAATCATCTCTTGCAATTATTACTTTACCGTTTGGAGTCCCTAAAGAAATGCGATTTGAAACAAACAAAGTTATACAATTAGTAATAATAAGTAACACTACAATCCATATAATTTGTTTCTTTTTTCTCCCTTTAAATCCTTCACTATCATTTCCAACAGTTTTAAAACTATTAAACTTATTTTCATCACTCATTTTATACACCTCTTTGCGATTCTCTATATATTATTATGTAATTATATATAATTTATAACACTAATATTAAATAAACATATTTAACGACATTTTAGAAGGGAACTAATTCCCTTCTAAAGTCGTTAGTTTTAAAGTTTTTATAATATAAACAGCTTCATAGATCATTAAAAACTTTACAAATTAAACTTTAATATTATACAATCAAGAACTTTCTTATTGATATAGAACTTCCTAATGCTCCGATAATTAAGCCACCTAACATAAACTGCCATAAAGTTGTGCTTAATATCATATAAGGATTAATTAATGTAATTCCAAGTAACGCACTAGTAGCCTTATCAAAAACTAGCTTATAAGCATAATACAGTACCCCAGTAGAAATAATTGCTCCTGATATTCCAAGAAGCATTCCCTCAATAATAAACGGCCATCTTATGAACCAATCAGTTGCGCCAACGAATTTCATAATTCCTATTTCTTTTTTTCTAGAGTATACGGTAAGCTTAATTGTGTTTCCAATTAAAAATAAAGATACACTTATTAGGATTGCAAATAATACAATTCCTATAGCTTTAAGAGTATTTGTTATTTTTATAACCTTATCAACGATTTCCCGTCCATCATTAATTTTATCTATACCTTTTAATCCAGTAGCAGCCTTTACGACACTACTTACTATCTCAGGTTTTTCTACCTTTACAACATACGCAGTTGGAAAAGGGTTATTCTTGTCAAAACCTTTTGTTAAGGATTCGCTATCCTTTCCAAATTGTTTCTTTGCATTGTTTAGTGCATCATTCTTATCTTCAAACTTAATACTTGAAACTCCCGCTACTCCATTCAAAGCTCTTTCTATAGCTGACTTTTCTGATATCGTTACATTATCTTTAAGATAAACTGTAGCCTCAAGTTTAGCTCCTAGCTCCTGAACTCCTGCGTTAACATTAAAAACAATTAGCAAAAATACGCCTAAAATAAATAGCGTAGCTGCAACTGTAGCCACCGACGCTATACTAACAGTTTTATTTCTTTTTAAACTCTTTAAAGCATCCATGATAAAATATTTAATTGTACTAATCTTCATAACCGTATCTTCCCCTCTGCTCGTCTCTAACTAGAACACCTTTTTCTATAGCGAGCACTCTCTTCTTCATAGCATCCACTATGTTCTTAGCATGTGTTGCCATAACCACAGTGGTACCTGCTTTGTTAATATCATTCAAAATATCCATAATTCCTAATGCAGTTTCTGGATCTAAATTTCCTGTTGGCTCATCTGCTATTAGCAAAGTGGGATTATTTACTATAGCCCTTGCAAGTGAAACTCTTTGTTTTTCTCCACCTGAAATTTCATTAGGAAAAGCCATATGTTTTTTTGACAGTCCAACTAAATCTAAAACATAAGGTACCCTTTTTCTAATATCTTTTGCAGAACATTCTGTAGCTCTAAGTGCAAATGCTACATTTTCATAAACATTTAGGGAATCAATCAATCTAAAATCTTGGAAAACTACCCCAATCTTTCTTCTGTAATATGGTATATTCTTTCTAAGTATGTTTGTTATATCTACATCATTTATAATAACACTACCCGTAGTTGGTTCTACCTCTTTTAAAAGTATTTTAACAAAAGTAGATTTACCCGCTCCACTAGGCCCTACAAGGAATACGAATTCCCCCTTTTCAATAGTAATATCAATATTCGACAAAGCTATTACATTATTATCATAGATCTTAGTTACTTTTTTCACTTGTATCATATTAAAATCTCCTTACCACGTTTATATATTCATTACAGTAAAATCACTAATAACATTATAACATAATGACAATGCCTTAATAAATTTTAATATAAAAATTTCGTGAATATTCTTTAAAATTATTATGTATTCTAGTAGCAATCTCGCCCTTTATGGTAACAAGCTTCTACATTATTTTATTATTTCTCTATTTTAACACTCTCTATATAGTTCAATAAAATAGATAAGGGCATTAAATACCCTTATCTATTTTATAAACCTACACTTATTAAAAGTGCTGTATCTACTTTTTTCATATCACCATCAGTCATGTGACCAATTTTTTCTTTTAATCTTTTTTTATCTAATGTTCTTATTTGTTCCAGCAAAACCACAGAATCTTTGTTTAGACCATACTCTTCTGAAGAAATTTCAACATGAGTAGGGAGTTTCGCTTTATTTATCTGAGAAGTAATAGCTGCAATAATAATAGTGGGACTGTACTTGTTGCCAATATCATTTTGAAGTATAATTACTGGTCTAATCCCGCCTTGCTCTGAGCCTACAACCGGGCTCAAATCAGCATAAAATATATCTCCTCTTTTTACTATTGTTGTCATTTGACAAATCACTCTCCGAAAGCTTAACTTCGTATTCTTTAAACTCTTTAATATCTTTTTCAAAACCCATATTAGCTATTTTTAAATTTAACTCAGCCATTTCTAAATATCCTTGTTTCATTCTATCTATATAATTAAGTCTTTTCTTTTCCTCAATATATAGTATTATAGCATCCCTAATAAATACACTTCTTTTTTTACAATCTTTTTTAAGTGCCTTATTAAATTCAATGTAAAGTTCCTCTGAGAGGTTTATTACTAATTTCTTTGAAGTCGACATAGAGAATTTAATACCTCCTATTTCGTAAAGCAACAATATGTATAAAATTATTATAATTCAATCTATGTCAATCTGTCAAAGAAATTATTCGTTTTTTCGCCTTTTTTCAACAAGTTATTTTACATAAAATAGTATTATTATACATACTCTTTTATCTTTACAACTTCTCCTTCCTTGATGTATACTCGCGGAACTCTTTTACCAATCATACAAACTATCTCATAACTTATAGTACCTATTAGCCCGCCGACAATGTCTGCATTAAATTTATTATTTTCCTCTTCGCCTATTAGTATAACCTCGTCCCCAACTTTTACTCCATTGATATTTGTAATATCAATCATGCACTGATCCATACAAATTTTCCCTATAACTGGAGCAAATTTACCTTTTATAATAACCTTTGCCTTTTGAAATAAAAGCCGTGTATATCCATCAGCATAACCAATTGGAAGTGTTGCTATAACACTTTCTTTATCTGTTTTATATTCTCTTCCGTAACCCACGTATTCTCCAGGTGGCAACGTTTTTATATGTACAACATTTGTTTTTAAAGTCATGGCTGGTAATAAATCTAGCTTTTCCTTATTTACCTCATCAGACGGATAATAACCATAAATTATTATTCCTGGTCGTACTGCCTCATAATGGATTTCAGGTAAATCTATGATAGCCGCACTATTGGCAATATGTCTTGTGTTTATGTAAACTTTTTTTGCTTTTAATTTTTGATAAAACTCATCAAATTTTTTCACTTGGATATTAGTATATGTCTTATCTTTTTCATCTGCGGTTGAAAAGTGGCAAAAAATCCCTTCTATGGTTACGTTAGGTAATAAACTTATCTTATATACTTCTTGTACACTTTCATCACTTGGTAAAAAACCTATTCTACCCATCCCTGTGTCTAAAGCTATGTGTATTTTTGCTGTTTTATTTTCGTCTTGAGCCATTTTTGATAATTGTTTTGCAAATTCATATGAAAATACAGTTTGTTCAATATTATACTTTAACAAATTGTCTATAAGTTCCGGTGGTGTAAACCCTAATATCATTATTGGGCATTCTATGCCCGAGCGCCTGAGTTCCATTGCTTCACTTAACATTGCAACGGCTAAACTATCTGCACCATTTTCAAGTAGTACTGGAGCTACATCTACAGCCCCATGCCCATAAGCATCTGCCTTTACAACTGCCATAATTTTTTTACTTTTCGTTACCCGTCTAATCTCACGCATATTATGAGCTAGTTTATCTAAATCAACCTCAGCCCATGCAGGTCTTAAATGTTTAAACATTACCTTCACCTCATTTGTTACTAAAATTTAATATAATTATGGAACATTAAACTCTTTAGGTTCAATCTTTAAGTTGGCAACAAAATTAGTATATGTTATATTAATTTTTTCTTTACCACTAGTATCGTAAATAATCATTTTTTCTGGCAACATACTTTTATTATTAACATATAAAAGTGCATTATTAATATTTTTATTGTTACCAGGTATAAATAAATTAATTACTGTGTATTCAATATTATTAACGTTTTTAGTAACATATTTTATTTCCTCATTAGTATACAATAATCCTATGTATTCACCTATAAAACTTAGTTTAAGTACTTCATCAAAGCTTTTGCTTTGTACATATGACCTTCCATTATTTTTATCATCAATATAAATTTTATCATCTGATTTATATAAAAACACTCTGTTTTTGTTTAACTCTAGTTTATATCCGCCTCCCTTTAAATAGGATTGTTTTGCCTTATAGTTAATTGTCTGCTTATCATTCTTTATATCCATGTTCATATTTGTAGTATAGCTATCCATGTTTTTTAAAAAGGTTGTAATATCATTAGTATCCTTTGGGGTTTTATCACAAGAAATAAATAGCAGCGAAGTTAAAACGAACAAAAGACTTAAAAATAATAACGATACTTTTTTCATTGTTATCCTCCTAGCATTTCTCTAGAGATACAACAATTATTATTGTTGCAAGCCTTATTAGCTCACTCTACTACTTATATTATTACTAATGATTACATACTATTACTAAAACAATTAATTATAATTAATCAGGTACCTTCGCTATTTCCAAAACTTCTTCATTTTTCTTTTCAACTTCTAATATAGCATAAGCAATTGCGCTTTCTTCCCCATGAGATATGCTAAGATGAATATTATATTGACCTTCTTTTTTAGCTATTAACTTTGCTTTTCCTTTTAAAATTACTACTGGTTTTCCAAGGGTTGTCCGATCAACTTCAATATCTTTAAAATCAAACCCCCTAAAGCCTGTCCCTAAAGCTTTTGCTACAGCTTCTTTTGCAGCAAATCTTCCGGCCACATATTCAGCCCTTAAATTTCTACTTTTCAGATATTCTAGTTCTGAACTTGTAAAAATTTTTTCTAAAAACTTATTGTTGCTTTCCATTGCATGTTTTATTCGTCTGATTTCAACTATATCAGTACCTACACCTAGAATCATAATTATCAACTCCCACTTGTTAATCTATGTTTACAAATTTAAAGTTTTAGTAAGCTATTGTATTATATTATAATGGTATACTGTTATATTATAACTATGACCATTTATAGTATTATACTCTATAATTTTGTAATTTTCCATTATACAAAAAAAGAGAATAATCGTCCTCTAAAGGTGGAATATTCTCATCAATATGTTAGGTTAAAATAAATTATTAACAAGAAGCTATATTTGCTAACACTTCATCAAAATCACTAGTATACTCATCAATATACTCACCCAATATGTCAATCATGTGAATAGGTGATACTGTATTATCGCATAATATTTTCAAAAGATTTTTAACTTTATACCTTTGGGGACTTATATTTTGTACGCAGTCTCTTTGTATTCTTACAACTGTACCATTGGTAATATCTTGCCTTTCTATTTCAATGCCATAAGTTTGTATTTCAGTAAGCTTACCATACATTGATACAGACATGTGACTTTTTACCAATCTGTAAGCATAATTATAATCCACATCACCATCTGTTATTTTTTTATACAAATTTTCTATAATTACCATATGCGTTTGCCTCCCATACTTTCTTATGAGAATACAGTAACATTACTTTCAAAAAAAATATGTCATTTCGTGAAATACGTTTACATTATCTTATCTCTTTTTAATGACAACTTCAACCCTATAAACCCATAAAGTCACGATTAAGAAAGAATAGCAATAGATTACAATTTATATACAGTAGTTTATTTGTCGAAATTATAATAAATATAACTAAAAGTTTTTTATATAAAATTGAATATTCTTAAACAAATTATAATCGTTTTTTAAAAAAACCTTAATTTAATGAAAAATATTGTTATTTTGTAAATATTTATCATATTGTCTTAAAATTTGACATGATGTTTTATTTATTTTTTAATTTAACTTTATTATTTATAAATTTTATTTTTTAATTCTTTTACCATTTTATGTCTATCAACACCAATATACCTACATAAATCCTCTAATATTAATAGTGTAGCAATGACCATAGTACAATCCTCTTTGTTGTAATCCTCTAAAGCATATCTATTTATATATATAATTTTATTCACTTGCTTACAACTAATAGTTTTATATAATTCATTCAGTGTATCATACAGTATTGAGTATGAAATTAAAATAAAATCTACTTTCGACTTTTCGGACCCATTAACCACTCCCCTAATAATCTTATTTAAAAAGGTATTCTTATAATATTCCAGCATTTTCAAATTATAATTATTCTCTATAAATTTGCCTACTACCCCTGCATCAATAAGTGTTATTTCACCCTTTGTATTAAAAAAAACACCAGCATCTAAAATCCCACTTTTTTCATTAATCTCTGAAAGTATTTGTTTCATCCTATAATTAAAGAAACTAGTAAATTCACCCTTAGTAATAAAAGACTCAAGTTCCGTTGTAGCAACAACATAAACTAAGTCAGAAAAATTTTTATAAATCTTCTTTAAATGTTTTTTATCATTATTCTCCATATCACTCATAATCACATCTCTCTTCACCAAAATAAATTAATTGAGAACTCTCAATTGTATTACATTTAGTGTGGCATAATAAATATAAACTATACCAAATAACATGAAAATAAATACTAATAATTTTTATAAAAAAAACATTTAAAAAAATTTTATTTCTTAATGGGTTTCGAGTTCGTATTGCAAGTCACTCAAGAGATTCGATACCTTTACTTTAACGCCGCATCAATACCATCTGCCAAACCCTTTGCTAACTTATCTTGGTAGGATTCAGTTATGAGAAGCCTTTCTTCACTACTATTCGATAAGAAACCCATCTCCACTAAAATAACAGGGACCTTAGACCAATTAAATCCTGTCATATCATCTCTTTCAACAACGCCTCTATCATTCATTCCTACATCATTAATAAGATTTCTAAAAACTACTTCTCCATATTGTTTGCTCAACTTGTATATTGGATCTGTATTTTTAGTATCTGTAGGTACAAGCATTGACGCTCCACTAACAGATGAATTATCATTTGAATCTGCATGGATTCGTATAACTAAATTTGCCTTAGAATCGTTTCCGACCTTAGCCCTTGCAATATTCCCAAGCATTTGTTTATTCTCTGTCTTAGTCATTATTACAGTATATCCTTTTTTACTAAGCAAAACTTTCAGTCTAACTGCTACCGCCATATTAACCACATACTCAGGCATTTTTGTATTAATTCCTTCAGCTCCACCTGGCTCCTTTATTTTCATTATAGTTGAACCTGGTGCTTGCTTTTCTTGCTCGAAGCTAGTAATACTTGCATGTCCTGGGTCTATAACAACTACCTTCGCCAAATTTTTGTCCAAATCTTTCTGTTTTTTTAAAATTTCTTTATTTTTGTTAATTTTAAGCAGCGCCTTATCATCTTTTACTGCCTCTGCTTCTTTTACTTTTTTTGCTTTCGCTAGTAACTTTTCATTAGCGATCTTATTCAATTTTTTATTTTGCTCATTTGTTTTTATAGCTTGTACCGATTTTTCATGTTCCTTTTTTACATAATTTACTTTATATAATACTCCACCTATAATAACAAGACACATAAAAGCTAATAATATTTTTTTAATTTTAATCATTTTACCCTCCTGGATTCTTTCTGTAAAAATAGAAATAATGTATGTTTATTGTACCATTTCTTTATTAACACATATGATTTTTGAATATTATCTTTAAATCTCATAAAATATGTTTTTCTATTAAATACTAATTGATACAAGTTATTGTCTTAATTATGTTTTATATATTAAATGCCAAGTATCTCATAGTATTAAAGAAAATAAAAAGCTTAAAATAATAAAAGTAAATATATAAAAAAAGGAGGACTTTTAATGGCTCATAATAACAATATGTACTATAATGACGATCGTTATAAAGTTGAAA
Organism: Clostridium estertheticum; assembly: GCF_026650985.1. Taxonomy (GTDB): domain Bacteria; phylum Bacillota; class Clostridia; order Clostridiales; family Clostridiaceae; genus Clostridium_AD; species Clostridium_AD estertheticum_C. The sequence goes on along the minus strand of NZ_CP086239.1, from coordinate 4,487,592 downwards.
AAGCTAATGAACTAGAAATGCTTGAAAAGCATTCATATATAACCTCCTTTGAAGAATCAAATGAGGTTATAGTCAAACATCAAACCAACAGTGACAAAATGAACGACTTTGTTTAATTATCATTTTATTCTTTTTGTTAAAATTTACTATAAAAATAAAGCAAGCAAATTCCTAAGGAATTTGCTTGCTTTATTTTTATAGTATTATACCGCAAACTCTTCTTGTGGATTCAAAATGAATTTGTTAATAATAAATGCTACACCATCTTGATCATTAGTTTTAGTTATAAAATTAGCAACTCTTTTAACCTCTGGATATGCATTTCCCATAGCAACTCCAAGTCCAGCATATTTAATCATATGGATATCATTGCCTGCATCCCCTATGCATATAACTTCTTCTTGTTTAATATTTAATTTTTCAGCAAGTGCTGCTACTCCCGCACCTTTATTAACTGATTTAGGGAGAAACTCTAAGTAGAAAGCTGCACTTCTAACTACTGTATATTTATCACTTACTTCCTCTGGAATTTTCCCCATTACATCTTCTATAACTTCTGGCTTGTCTACAAACATAACCTTAACTATAGTAGTACTTGCAGGTACATCGTCTACAGCAATTATATCATTAGGAATATGATTCATTTCTGCTTCGTGCCTAGTGAATGTCGTGTCTTTGGGAGAAATTACCGAATCTTCCGTTAATGCATGTATATTAACATTTAGCTTTTTGCTTAAACTATATATATATTTATAATCTTCAAGAGTTAATGTTGTTTTAGATATTATCTCATTACCTTCACAGTTCTGGACAAGTGCTCCATTAAATGCTACTGCATAATTATCCTCTGAAACTAAATTAAGTTCTTCTAGATATCTTTTAAATCCAATTAGAGGTCTTCCTGATGCCAGTACAACCTTAACTCCAATATCTTTTGCTTGTTGTATTGCATTAAAATTAGCTGGTGAAATTTTCTTTTCACTATTTAATAAGGTTCCATCCATGTCTATTGCTATTAATTTATACATTTTTTACCCCCACGTAACCACTTTTCTTAAACTAAATATAGTATATCATAGAATTTTATAAGTAATGGATTACATGTTTTATAAACTTTATATTAATTATTTTAGTGTAACCATATTAATTTATTACAAATATAATTAATATTTGCTTTCTAATTACTTTATAGATATTATTACATAATACTAATAAATAAACTTCTGGAGGGACATAAATGTTATTTAATCTCAATGAATTTTTAATGTCAATATCCTTTGCTTTGGATTTTGTAGAGCTTGATATTACTGGCGCTACTTCTAATCACAGCAAAAGAGTATCTTATATATGCTACAAAATGGGTGAGAACTTAGGTTTTACAAGTAATCAACTATATGATTTAACCGCACTAGCAATTCTGCATGATAATGGAGTTAGTGATAAAAGGTTACATGATAAATCATTAGGTACATCTCTTAACAACTTTTCTTTAATAGAACGTAAAAAGGAACACTGCATCGTTTCGGAGAAAAACATTAAAAGTTTTCCATTTAGTACTAATGTATCTGATGTGCTACTATATCATCATGAGAATTATGATGGAACAGGCTATTTTAGGCTACCTGGGCCAAATATTCCACTAATGTCCCAAATAATTCATCTTTCTGATATTCTTGATATTACTTTCAGTCTAGATCACCTAAATAATGAAGAACATAATAAGCTTCTATCTTTTATCAATGACAATCGCAATATTATGTTTTCAGATGATATTGCTAATGCATTTTTAAATATATCTAAACACAAAAGTTTTTGGTTGGATTTAAAAACAATGTTCCTCACAACTGCATTAAAAAACTTAATCCCATCAATTTCAATAGAATGTTCCTTTAAAGAACTAAGAAGTATGACTAAAACTATTTCAAGGATAATAGACTCTAAATCTCCCTATACGCAACTTCATTCTAGCGAACTAGCAATTAAAATAGAAAAGCTAGCTAAGTATTATGGTGAAAATGAAGATGACATATATAAATTAGTTATAGCCGCAGATTTACATGATATAGGTAAATTAGCAGTACCTAACTCTATATTAGATGCTGAGAGGAAACTTACCTTAGACGAATACGAAGTAATAAAAGAACACACCTATTATACCCGAGTTGCTCTTCAAGGAATCGAAGGCTTTGAGGATATAGTAGAATGGGCCTCAAACCATCATGAAAGGTTAAATGGTAAAGGTTACCCATTTGGAAAAATTCACACAGAGCTAGACTTTAATTCTAGGCTTATGGGTTGCCTCGATGTATACCAAGCATTGACTGAAGCACGTCCATATAGACCTTCCTTAACCCACACGGCTGCAATGCAAATATTAAACGATATGAAGAATGATAATCTTATTGATTCTAAAATTACAGAAGATATTGATTATATTTTTGGCTCAAATAGTTTCAACCCATTTAAATAAATTGACTGTGCCTAATTCATCCTCAAATATTAATTCTATAAATGGTGCACTTAATTTCTTATACTTTGGCGTATTTCTTATTGTCGCTTTATATCATCTATGGTTATATATTTTTAGAACAGAGGACATCTCTAAGCTTTATTTGGGTTGTCTGTGCATAATTATGTCTTTAAGAGCCTTAATTGTTGGCAACAAATATTTTTTATTTTTATATCCCACCTTAAATTATACTCTGGTTATTAAACTGCAATATTTAACCATCTATCTAGCAGTTTTTTTTATGCTTAGTTTTATGTTTATACTTTTTAAGGAAAGTTCTTCTAAAACTATTAATAATATATGCAAGTTGTTTTGTTTATTCTTTATAGCTACTACTGTTTTCATTTCCCCAATAAACGGCTTTCAAAAATTTGTTCACAGAATTTAGATGAAAGTCATATTTTAGGACGTTTCGGTGGTGAAGAATTTATTGTGTTATTACCCGGCACCTCCTTTAAAGAGGCTGAAATGGTTGGAGAAAATTTGAGACATGCAATAGAAAACAATCCTTTAATTGTTAGAAAATTAGATACAATACCAATTACTTCAAGCCTTGGAGTTGCCTCTATCACTCCTACTACTGAGAATCTAGAATATTTATTTACATCAGCAGACAAAGCTATGTATCAAGCCAAATCTATGGGCAAAAATAAAGTTATGTCAATAAATTTGGATACTGAAAATACAAAAAAGTATGAAGCTTCCCATAATGCTTTGTAAACAAAACTCTAAACTAGATTTCTATAGTTTCTTCGTTTCTGTTTATAAATCATTATAGATAGATTTCATACTTTTTTACAACGTGAGGTGAAATTGAGGTTTAATTATTCACCTTATTTAGATTAATGTTTATATTTACTATCTTATAAAGTTCATAAATACCTTGTCTTCAACTTTAGGTTCTTCTACTTTGTCTTTACCAGCATCTACAAGTTTTAAAAGCCATGACATGTTTTTGCCGAGGACTTTCATAATCTGCATTCCCTCTTCATCTTGAGTTGCTTCGCCTGGCGCAGTACCAAAAACTACATTCCAATAATTCGATGTAGGCATTGCCATTTCTGAGTAATTAATATAATTATTTAATTGATCAAATGTTGGAATGCCACCCGCACGCCTTACTGCGACAACACTAGCTCCTACTTTATGTCTAAGCATACCTCCATTTGTAGATGTTACAAGAAATGCACGATCTAAAAATGATTTCATAGTTCCAGCTATTGCACTATAATGTACAGGTGATCCTAAAATAATTCCGTCAGCCTCTTTCATTTTTTGAATCCATTCATTAACCTCATCATTCTTAATAACACACTTTTCATTCATGTTTCTACTGCATCCGCCACAGGCTAAACATCCACGTATTTCTTTATTTCCTACATGAATAATTTCTACCTCTATATTCTCTTTTTTAAGTTCTGTAGCTACAGCTTTGATAGCCTCATATGTATTCCCATTTTTATTAGGACTCCCGTTAAAAGCAAGTACCTTCATAATATATACCTCCATATAATTTTCCTTTATTTAAACCTGTGTTCATTATAATACTTCCCTATTTAACTTGCTAGTACGCACTATTTAGTTAGTTACCTTACCTTTAGGTAAGATTCTTACACTTTAGGTAAGATTCTTATAAATATCTATACCTATTTAACATTATGTATAAGTTTGCTTATATTAAATCGCTCCTATATAATTAACTCTAATATGCTATGACTCTCATTGAAGATCCCAAATATAAAAATAATTAAAGGTAGGTACCCTAATGATATACTGTAAAGGTAAAGAATATATATGTTTATTAGATTATGCAATGGATTTTATCCGAGGCAAGTGGAGGTCAGTTTTATTATGTCATTTATATGATGAACCTAAAAGATTTTTAGAACTTCAAAGAATAACAATAGGTATAAGTCAAAAGGTATTAAATGAAAACCTAAAGGAATTAATAAATGATGAATTAGTTGGTAAGAAAATCTATGCAGAAATTCCACCCAAAGTTGAGTATTACCTTACTGATAGAGGATATGAGCTAACTAAAATTATTAAAGAAATTGAAAATTGGTCTATTAGTCATTATTCTCACCTATTGGAGTAATAGTTAATATTAAAATAGCCCATCCTACATAAACTGTAGAAACGGGCCATTTTAATTATACCTTCCATAAACAAAACTACTTAATCAATTTATTTTCTCTAAGGAAGTCTTCTGCCACCTTTGCTGGAGGCACTGCAAGTTTATCAACCTTATAATTTAATTCTATCATTTTTTCCTCAGTAATTTTTCCACCTAATTTGTTAATTAAAGGCTTAATTTGCGGATATTTCTGAAGGGTTTTACTGTTAACTATTGGTACACAATCATAATTTGGGAAGAAGTGTTTATCATCTTTTAAAACTTTAAGTTTATATGACTTTAATAATCCTTCTGTCGTAAAAGCATCTATAACATCTACTTTTTTATTCCCTATAGCTGTATACCTTAGTCCTCCATCAATTGAACTAAATTCTTTAAATTTAAAATCATATACTTTACTTATTCCTGAATACCCATCTGCTCTATTACAAAATTCTAATGTAGCACCTAGTTTAAGCTTATCTCCAACCTTTGCGAGGTCTGAAATAGTCTCTAAATTATATTTCTTTGCTGTATCTTGTCTTACTGATAATGTATAAGTATCGTTAAATCCAAAAGGTTTGAGCCAAATTATACCATAGTTTTTAAGATAATAATCACTTACCACTTTATACGCTTTAGCTGGGTCATTAATTGGTGCTTGTTTCATAATACCAACCAAACTCATTCCAGTATACTCAGGATACATATCTATTTTACCAGTTTTTAATGCTGTATATGCCAGCCCTGAACCGCCTAAATTCAACTTTTTTTCTACTTTAATTTTAGTGTTTTTTTCTATTAGCGTCGCTAACATATTACCTAATATAATTTGTTCAGAACTGTTGTAGCAACCTACCACAATTGTGTCAGTTTTTCTTGTGGCCATAAATACACCACTACCTACTAACACGACTACTAAACAGCTGGCTATTATTTTTTGTATTTTGTTAAATTTATATCTTTTTTTCCTAGACAGTTTAATTGTACCATCTGCTTTTCTAATTCCTGGAGGTGTAACCCCTTCTTCTATTTTCGCTACAACAGCGTCCATTAATAGTGCAAGTAAACATGCAGGAATTGCTCCGGCTAGAATCATATTGTTATCTACAGTTTGCACACCTGAGAATACCATATATCCCAATCCACCAGCACCTACAAATGCTGCAATTGTCATAAGCCCAACAGCTGTAACTGCCGATATCCTTATTCCTGTCATAATTATAGGAAACGCAAGTGGTAATTGAACTAGCTTAAGTATTTGTTTACTCGTCATTCCCATACCCTTAGATGACTCAATTACATCTGGATTTATATTCATAAGTCCAGTATATGTATTTTTTATAATAGGAAGTAACGAATATAAAAACACCATTAGTATCGCCGGTGCACTACCTATTCCCATTACTGGTATTAGAAACCCGAGTAATGCTAAACTAGGTACCGCTTGTATTAAATTAGCAAGGCCTATAACTGGCCCCGCTAACTTCTTAACTCTAGATATTAATATACCTAAAGGAATTCCAACAATTATAGCTATAAGCACAGCAAATACGGTTAATTCGATATGCTGAAGTGTTAAATCTATTATCTGCCCATGTGTTTGAAATACAAAATCTTTAAAACCAACTATTGAACGTATTATTCCCATTACTCCTCATCCTCCTGGTTAATATACTGATTGCTTAAAACAATTAACAAACTACTCTCAGTAATTAACCCAACTAACTTTGAACCATCATCTACAACTGGCACATATCCGATTTTAAGTTCATTCATTAGATTTAATATATCTACTAAAGAGTCCTCTAGATTAACAGTTTTAATTTCTGTGCCCATAATAGTATTTACCTTTAGAGAACCTGTGTAATTTCTTATAATATCTTTTATTGTAACAATTCCTTCTAGCTTATCTTCTTTATTAATAATTAACAAACTGTCTACTTTGTTTGCCTTCATAATTTCTAAAGCTTGTACTACTGTTCTGTTTCCACTAGTTGTAATTGGCTCCGTAATCATAATATCCTTAGCTTTTATAAACCCTGGTTGCTGCCATATTCTATTTTTCCCTATAAATTCTTTAACAAAATCATTAGCAGGATTATTTAGAATTTCTTCTGGAGTATCATACTGAACAATATTTCCATCCTTCATAATACAAATTCTATCACCAAGCTTAAGTGCTTCATCCATATCATGAGTTACAAAAACTATTGTTTTTTTAGATTCCTGTTGAAGATTAAACAATTCATCTTGAAGCTGATTTCTGGTAATTGGGTCTAGTGCGCTAAAAGGCTCATCCATAAGAATTACATCTGGATTTGTTGCCCAAGCTCTTGCAACTCCGATTCTTTGTTGCTGACCTCCACTTAACTCACATGGATATCTGTTTATATACTCTTCTGGCTTCATTCCCACCATTTCTAAGAGTTCATTTGTCCTTGCAAGTATCTTTTCTTCTGGCCATTTCTCAAGCATTGGTATTATTCCAATATTTTCTCCTACAGTCATATGTGGCAAAAGTCCTGTTTGCTGTATGACATATCCCATATTCCGTCTAAGCTTAATGGTATCCTCCTTAAGTATATTTTTACCCTCTAAGTTTATACTTCCTGATGTCGGTAAAATTAATTTATTAATCATTTTTAAGGTTGTGGTTTTACCGCAACCACTTTGTCCTACTATAACTACAAATTCTCCCTTATTTACAGTAAAACTAATGTCGTTAATTACGGTTTTATTCTTAAAAACCTTCCTTAAATTCCTAAACTCTAACATATAACCTCTCCTCAATATAATAATGCATCGTTAGCCAATTTACATTAATTAGAACTAACAACTTATATGATATCATAGGCGTGTCTGTTTGGAAAACTCCATAAACTGTGAATAGATGTGGCAGTTCTATCAATATTAGGGTATAGTCGATATATACATAAAAACGCTTCATATGCTACGTATTAGTGCGTTTATTGGCTATATGGCGTTTTAATAGTCGGTTTGTGTTTTGGAAACCCTTCTTTCTTTCATTTTAAAAAATATTATAGAATTAATATAGCAGAAAAGGAATAGTATATTATGAATGTTTAATTTATCTTAATATTGAAATAAATATATTTCAGGAGATGATTTGTTTGAATCCAACTATTATTCTATTGTTGATCCTTGCCGCTGCCATATTAGGCAAAGCAAATTCGGTTGCCATTGCAACATGTATTTTACTTATGGCAAAACTTTTAGGATTAGACAAATATGTTTATCCACCTCTTCAAAAGAGCGGAATGACGTGGGGACTAATACTTCTTATAGCTGCCATTATGATACCTATAGCTAACGGTACCATAACATCCGTAAACATAAAAAGTGTATTTACATCCTGGATAGGCATAACAGCTTTAGTTCTTTCTTTTTTAACAACATATTTAAGCGGACAAGGTTTAAACTATCTTACTGTTCAGGGTCATAGTGATATAATGCCTGCCATGATAGTCGGAGCAGTCGCAGCTGCATCATTTTTAGGCGGAGTACCTGTAGGCCCACTTATTACATCTGGAATACTTGCGGTATTTTTGAAAACTATTCATAAATGAATAAAAAGCAATACGTGTATTTAAATTAATACGCGTATTACTTTTTATCACTACATTCTTGCAACTTTTTTATAGTTTTTTCAATTACAGCTTCCATAGTCATGTGGGAAGTATCAATAACTAAATCATAGTTACTATCATTATCTATATCAATGTTATACATTTCATTAAACCTTGTTACCTCGAGTCTTCTTCTTCCAATTATCCTCTCTTTGGCCTCTTGCACACAAGTATAATTTTCACACTCTCCTCGATTGCTCTCCATAGCACGTTCTACTGCAATATCTATATCTACTTTGAAATAAATCTTAAAAGAGTTTGGTATGAAATGCCAAGCAAGTCTGGCATCAAAAATAAAGTTATCATTCTCTATCCCAATTGCCACGGTCCTATTGTCAACCTCATGATCTAAATTGTTTTGGAACACATAATCATTGTATTCCATAATAGACATACCTTTTTCTACCGCAAGCTTTCTTTGTAACTCACCCACACTAAAATAGGTATAATTCATTACCTCACATACACCCTTAGCTACACTGCTCTTTCCCGAATATAAGTCCCCTGTTATAGTTATTTTCAATTTCACATCATCTCCTATACTTAAGAAATTTTAAGACAAATAATTTATTTTCTTTAATTTTAATACTTTATAGTAAGAGAAAATAGCCCTATCTCCTCTTTGTTCTCATTCTTATATATTACCACAATTACTATATTTTTAAGTCCAAATCAAAAAATTCATTAAACTTTACAATATTATACTAATATAGAAAATTGCGGACTGAGCCTTTAATATGGTATTATATATTTAATAAAATAATCATCTAGGAGGTTATTATGGAAAGACAAAAAGCATCTTATGCAAATCGAAAGAAACATTATGAAGATTTATTAAAAAAACAAACCCAAACAATAAGCTTTATAAGCTTATTGAGATTAATAATCTTTGTAGCCGGACTAAGTTTTTCAATTTTTTTCTATATGCGAGCTACTTATTACTTAAGTGTTTTTATTTTAATTATAACACTTATCACATTCATAACACTTGCAGTAAAACACAAGAAAATAAAGTATAATAAAATTCGCTGTACTATTTTATGTGAAATTAATGAAAATTGCCTAAAACGTCTAGATAACAATTGGAAGGGTTTTTCTGATAGTGGTCAGGACTTCGTTGATGAAACTCACAGCTACTCAAGAGACCTAGATATATTTGGTGATAACTCTCTTTTCCAATGGATAAACACCTCTATAACTTACCTAGGACGCCAAAAGCTTAAGGAAACTCTCCAAAAACCTATGTATAATATTGAAGAAATATATAAAAGGCAGAAGGCCGTAAAAGAACTCGCTAAAAATATTGGATGGACACAAAGATTTGAAGCAGAAGCAATACTTAGTGAAAATAAAAATCATGACCCAGAAGAATTATTTAAGTGGACAGAGGATAAAAATGAATTTTTCCTAAAACCAATAGTCATAGCTGTAATAAGAATATTGCCTATAATAACAATATCTCTTCTAGTAGCCTCTTTTATTTTACCGATAATATCATATAAAATATTTATGTTAGCAATAGTCCTCCAGATAATACTTCTTGTAGTTGGATATAAAGAAGTAAGTAGAAATTTGGATACCGTGTATCAATATAAAGATTCTATCCTTATATATAATAGGTTACTTAAGCACATAGAAAAGAAGAAGTTCGACTCAGAGTACTTAAATAAACTAAAAGAAAAGCTTGTAAATAAAGATGGAATGAACGCTTCCACTCAGATTAAAAAGTTGGCAAATCTAGTAACCGTAATATCTGACAGAAAAAATATTTACTATTTTCCTATAAATATACTTACTCTATGGGATTATCAATGTTTAATCAATTTACAACGTTTTAAAAAAGCTAGTGCATCTTTTTTAAAAACATGGCTTGAAGTTATAGGTGAAATGGAAGCCTTAGATAGTTTATCAACCATTGCCTTCGAACACAGTGATTGGGCTATGCCAAAATTCCAAGATAGTCCACCTATATTCGATGCTAAAAAACTTGGTCATCCATTACTTGGAGATAAGAGAATATACAATGATATTAATATAGACAAATCACAAAACATTATTTTAATAACAGGTTCCAACATGTCAGGTAAAAGCACACTACTTCGTACAACAGGCATTAATTTGGTTTTAGCCTATTCTGGTGCTCCCGTATGCTGTGAAAGTTTTACCTGCTCTATAATGGATATTTATACTTGCATGAGGACAAGTGATAATTTAGAAAAAAATATTTCCTCCTTCTATGCAGAACTTTTAAGAATAAAAAAACTTGTAACTGCAACTGAAGATAATACCCCAATTTTTTTCTTATTAGATGAAATTTTTAAAGGAACTAACTCTATTGATAGACATACTGGTGCTAAAGTTTTAGTTGCAAAACTAAGTAATGAAAATGCTTTAGGTTTTGTATCTACCCATGACCTAGAACTTGGTGACATAGAAAAGACAAATAGAAAAGTTAGAAATTATCACCTTCGTGAATATTATAAAGATGATAAACTATACTTTGACTATAAATTACGAACCGGTGTTTCTACCACTAGAAATGCATTATACTTAATGAAAATGGCAGGACTTGAAATTCCTAGCGATATAGATCTTCCTAAATAAACTCAACTTTTTTTAATATCTATTATTTTTTTAAATGATAACTATCAAAATGCCTATAGTGTGTTTTGATAGCTTTTTTTTTAATTTTTATAATCCGAAAGATTTTTTTAATTGTGTTATACTATCACCATCAATATTGCAAAGTATTGCATTCTTGATGTTACTCTTACTATTGGCATCAAGCTTGTTATAAGTAGATTTAATACTAGCTTGATCTGTCTTAAAATCATAGGAAGGATTAGTTTCAAGTTTGCCTACAGTTGAAATCATTATTGCTATCACCTGTTTCTCATTTTGTGACTCAACTAAAGAATATGCATTTTTTAACTGGCCATGCACTTTTATTAACAAAAGGCGCTTATTTGCAGCTTTCACTAGAACATCTTTGGTATTTATTTCCTTTTCACGAGTAATATATTTAGACTTTTCAACCTCACCTCTTATAATTTCTAATTCTTTCTTTTTATCAATATCCGAAGTTTTATCTTCTGCTTTTTTACTCTCCTCCACATCTTTTTGAGTTATCTTAAGAACACCACCTTTTACCAAGGTATTCTTATTTTTATTTAAACCCTCTGTTGAATTCGTTTTTCTAAGATTTACTTTACTATTAGTTGATATCATAGATAAAAATACGACAAATACTCCTAATAAAATAATCAATGACAATGATAATATTTTTTTCCTTTTTTGATTATATTTTTTTATTCTTTTGTTTTTCGTCATATTTCCCCTTTTTCTGCTTAATATAAATATGTTATCATATTTATATTCACTTTACACTTTACTGCAGATTGTTAACAAAAAATTTATCCATGTTTTACTGTAACTTTTCAAATAATAAAATTACCACAACCATTTTTGATTAACAATTTAACCATGTATATATTTTAGCAATTTCCCTATGTTTCAATAGGTTTTTAATATTATTTTAGAGCAAAATAGTAACATAGTAATGGAGAGAAAGGAGAAATGTAATCTTATGAAAATTAATTTAAAGTTAAAAAATTTTATTATACTAATTTCCATAATCGCTCTTTTTAAAGGTTACTTTTTATCCGATTTTGCCAGCAAAACCAAAGACTATAAAGATAAATATGGTGTTTATCTAGTCTTATCTAAATGATTCAATAAAATACAAAAAAATTAAAAAAATTGTATATGCTAACCTAAGGATATAAATGTCCTTAAGGGAAGTTTATACAATTTTTTTAAAATATATAATTATTTATTACCTTTAAATCCTTGTTTTTCAAGTGATTCTTTCACTTTTGGATAATAAAAATATTTATATGTTCCTGATATATCCTGACTCCATGAATTGCTAAGTCTACCATTTGTTACTTTTATCATATGATCTTTAACTACTTTATCATATTTTTCAATTTTTGATTTTAATTCTAAAGAATCTTTATTGTAAACTTCTTTATTATAAATCACATCTTTAGGAAATCTTGGTTTAACTTCTGATTTATCAGCCGGATGACCAATGACAAGTCCTACCATAGGATATACAAGTTCAGGCAATTCTAAAAGTTCAGCTACTGCCTCCGCCTCTTTTCTAATACCTCCTATTGGTACAATTCCAAGACCTAATGACTCTGCTGCAGCTATCGCATTACTAAGTGCCAATCCTACATCTACTGCACCTACCAATTTTGCTTCTTCACTTTCAGTAATTACAAACTCTTCGCCATTAATTTCAGCCGCAAGCTTAGCTCTATAAAAATCTGCACAAAATACTAAGAAAACAGGCGCTTTATCTACATAAACTTGATTTCCCACGAGTTTAGATAATTTATTTTTCTTCTCAATATTCTGCACACTAATTATAGTAACTTGTTGCCCATTTATAGAAGAAGGAGCAGCTTGACTCGCTCTTATTATTAGGTCTAAATCTTCCTCACTTACAGCATCAGATTTATAATCTCTAACTGATCTATGATCATTTAATAATTTAATTACTTCATTCATATTCTCGTCTCCAGTCATTTATTATTTGTTAATAATTCTTATTATTTACATAATACTCTCTATCATTGCCTTTGTCAATATTTAGTCTATGTTTGTTAATGTCTTTTAAGTCCACTTTGGTTTTTAATGAGTTGCAGATAAAATCTTCTAACTTCTTTTATTATTTACCCTTGTTTCTTAACCCCATATATACTAGAGGTAATGCCCATTACAACAATAACAAATCCTATTAAATCAAAGTAAATGGTATCATTAGACGAAAACCCACCCCCACCAAATGCTATGATTGCTACTCCAACAATAGTAACTTCTATCCCTATTAACATTATCTGTATTGAAGTTTTATTCTTTGTACATTTATCTAAAATAACTATAGTTATAAGTACTGGAACAAGAAAAATAACGATTAAAAATAAAGCTCCCATAAAAACTCCCCTCAGTCTAGATTAGAATCCAAGTTTTTCATCTATCAATACGATTTCCATATCGGTGTTATTCATCTTTTTATAATAAATTAAAAGACCATTGCAAATGCGATCTGGACTGGAACAATTATAACAGCGATCTCCTTTTACTGCACATGGTGTTCTTATTCCTAATCGCTTGGCATTACTAGGTGCAGCAATGTTACGAGCACGCCAGATAGCAGCTTCAAGCGTAGGTTCAATTTTATTTGTGCTGACAACAAAATATACCTTCTTGTGACCAAACAATGAACCAGCTACACGATTACCTGTGCCATCAATGTTTACCATCTCTCCCGTTTCTGACAGCGCATTCACTGAAGTAAAAAAAATATCTGTAGTCAAACACTTTATGGCAGTATCACGGAATGTTGCCTCTGCTTCACAATGCTTAGGGTCAACAACCTTGTTATGTAAAGAAAAACTATCAAACAAATTCATATGAAACATAGTTTCAGAATCGCCAAAACCTATACATTCACCATTAAATCTACTTTCTAAATACTGTGATGCATCTTTAACGGTTTTAAAGAAACTAACCTCATAATTATTTTTTTCAAGTGCTAAAATAGTTTTTTCAATATTCATGATTTTACTATACCTCCAATGTTTTTTAATTATATTTGTTTATATAAATGCTTTAACAATAGTATTTTCTTTTTATAATCATCTTCATCCTTTAAAATAATATTCTTTTGAGATAAATTAAATATAACTTTAACACTTTCATCGTACTTCCTGAGATTTTCATTACTCTCGTCAACTAAATTAAGATTGCATAATGATTTTTCATATTCATCATCAGTAAGTATATTATTACTCTTTAAATCATTAAGTGTTGAGAGTATGTCAACATCAAATTTAATTTTATTGCTATGTTTATTATCAGTGTATATTTTATTCAATTGATAAAATGCAGGACTAAAAAAACCAATTAAACCAAATAAAATAATACCAAATTCTCCAGCTTGACCACCTATATTTAAAATTACCGATCCCAATATTAGACCTAAAAATCCACAAATTATTGAGTATATAATTAACTTCATAGCCATCACCCCTTCTTCTATATGCCGTGATTGTTTTACAAACTCGACTTAAATCTATAGAAATCATATCATATCCCCCTGTAACTATACTCGAATAATGGTAAATGTTTTTTATGCACCTCCCTCTATACCCATTCTAGTATAGATTTCCCCCGGAAGTACCTTGAAATAAGAAGTGCAGAAACAATTGAAATCCCATTTAGAAATTATGTTTTACGTAAGCAAAACATTAGAATTTCTTAATGAGATTTCATGTTTCAAACTCTTATTTCGAGACACATAGGAGAAATTTCATAAGGATACCCTCTTATTTAATGTATCCTTGTGGATGACCTTTATGCCAATTCCATGCAGTTTCTATAATAGTTTCAAGAGAAGCATATTTAGGTTCCCATCCGAGAACTTTTTTAGCCTTATCACTAGAAGCTATAAGTACTGCTGGATCTCCTGCACGTCTAGGTGCCATTTCAGCCTTTATATTAATTCCAGTAACTTTTCTTGTTGCTTCAATAACCTCTGCAACAGAAAATCCTTTTCCATTTCCAAGATTACAAGTTATACTGTCCTCTCCTCGTCTAAGCCTCTTCACTGCAAGTAAATGAGCACTAGCAAGGTCAGTTACATGAACATAATCTCTAACACAAGTACCATCCTCTGTTTTGTAATCATCACCAAATATCATTATCTTTTCTCTTTGTCCAAGTGCTACCTGAAGAATAATAGGTATCAAATGAGATTCTGGTCTATGATCTTCTCCTATTTTTGAGCTTATGTGTGCACCTGCTGCATTAAAATATCTTAAAGCAGTATATTTTATGCCATAAGCATTATCACACCATTTTAATATTTTCTCAACGCATAACTTTGACTCTCCATAAGGATTAGTAGGAAAAGTCTTATCATCTTCAAGTATAGGAATATTATCTGGCTCACCGTAAGTCGCTGCAGTCGATGAGAACACAATATATTTAACCTTATGATCTCTCATAGCCTTTAATAAATTTACTGTAGAACCAATATTATTTTCAAAATATTTTAAAGGTTCTACAACACTCTCACCTACTAATGAATCTGCTGCAAAATCTATAACTGCATCTATAGTATTCTCCGTAAAAACTTTGTTAAGTATAACGTCATCTCTTAAATCTCCACAGTATAACTTTCCACCTATTAATGCATCATGATGTCCTTTTTGAAAATTATCTAAAACAACTACCTCTTCACCTTTTTCTAAAAGTTCAGCCACCATATGACTTCCAATATAACCTGCTCCACCACATACCAAAATTGCCATTAACTAAATTCTCCTCTCATAAAGCTTTTTATTTAATCTATAATCATTTTAACACATTTTTTCCATTAGTCATAAATTTGTTATTCGGTTACATTATTTCTATACGGTTGACACTACAGTGCCTCGTGGAATATAATAAATTATCTCAATTACTTAAGCTTTTTAGTACTGTGCTAAAAAGCTATTTTTATGGGAGGTGGTATAAATGGATTCTGGACCTGGTCAGAATATATATTTTATAAAGTTTAATATTATTATAGAGAGAGAATTCATATATACCAGTGCGCAAGTACCACTATTTTGAAACTTTCCCCCTCTAGCCACAATTAGGAGGTATAACATGTCACATAAATTAAACGAAATAGAACTAACTGAATTTTTATTAACTGAGTCTATAGATGAAGTAAATAAACTTATTCAATTTATTCATCCCGCTGATATTTTAATAGCTATTAGGCAATACGAAGGATTTAAGTTGGATTTATTTAAAAAACTATCCCCCAATATTATTGCAGATATTATTGATGATGCTGATGATGATGAAAAATACGCCCTCCTATCAATTCATGAAGGTATCATGCAAAGGAAAATCATACACGAAATGTCCTCAGATGAATTGGTTGATTTATTAGAAGCTGTAACAGACGATGAAGCTAAAAACATCATGATAAATATGGATAAAGAAGATGTTGATGAAGTAACCGAATTGTTAACCTACCCCCCAGATAGTGCAGGTGGAATTATGGCCACTGAATTTGTAAGTATAAAAGAAAATATGACTATCGGTGAGACTCTTCATTACCTTCAGAAGGAAACACCTGACGTAGATAATGCCTATTATATATATGTAGTTGATGATAATGCTCTTTTAAAGGGAGTTATATCCCTTCGAGATATTGTTATTAACAGCTTTAATGTAAAAATATCTGATATTATGAATGATAATGCAATGAGTATACCAGTTGATATGGATAAAGAAGAAGTTGGCCACATATTTGAAAAATATGGTTATTTAACAATGCCCGTAGTAAATGAATTTATGCAGATTTTAGGAATAGTAACTTCAGATGATGTAATGGAAATTCTTAGCGATGAACATACTGAGGATTTATATCGTCTTGCAGGTATAAAAGAAGATGAAAAGGTTACTGGGTCGCTTAAGTCTGCCGTGAGAAGTAGATTACCCTGGTTATTTGTAAATTTATTAACTGCAATCCTTGCAGCCGCAACCGTTAGCCTTTTTGAAGGGACCATACAAAAGGTCGTAGCCTTGGCCACCTTCATGCCAATAGTTGCAGGTATGGGGGGTAATGCAGGCACACAAACTCTAACCATTATTATTCGAAGCATAGCCCTTGGAGAAATAGACGCTAAAAATTCCCTTAAAATATTATTAAAGGAATTCGGTGTAGGTCTACTTACAGGTATCGCAATGGGTGTTGCTGTAGCAATTTTAGGTTACTTATGGGAAAAGAATATTGTTTTTGGAGTAGTTATTGGTCTCTCTATGGTACTAAACATGGTAGCTGCAACCATATCAGGTTTTGCAGTCCCAGTTATACTAAAGAAACTCAATATCGATCCAGCACTTGCCTCTGCTGTATTTGTTACTACAGTAACCGACGTTTTAGGTTTCTTTTTCTTCCTAGGACTTGCAACACTATTTTTACCTTACTTAATATAAAAAAGAAAAAAAGTATATAAAATAACATTAATATTAACAATAAAAAACGATTATGTTTACAGAGGCCACTGAAAAACTATATGAAAAATCGTCATCGAATTAAAGATGGCGATTTTTTTATGTAAAAGACTAAAAACAAAAAGGAATTTTAAAAGATATGTCGAATTAGTATAGTAGAATAAAATAAAAGGGGCTAAACTATTATGCTAAAAGGACAATTGGAAATAAAAATAAATACATACCATAGCTTATATTCGTTAATTATTCCGAAAGATAACATTTTAAAGCAAATTAATGACCTTGTTGACTTTTCATTTGTTTATGACGAATTGATTATTAACTATAGTTCATCTATGGGTAGAGGTGCTATTAACCCTATAATGCTATTTAAATATTTGCTTTTGAAAGTAATATATGAATTGTCTGATGAAGATGTTGTTGAAAGAACTCTTTATGATATGTCATTTAAATATTTTCTGAATTTAGCCCCAGAAGAAACAAATTTAATAAACTCAAGTACATTAACTAAATTTAGAAAGCTTCGCCTTAAAGACATGAATTTATTAGATTTATTAATAAACAAGACTGTAGAACTTGCTATAAAAGAGGGAGTTTTAAAAAGCAAAGCAATAATAGTTGATGCTACGCATACCAAGTCACGTTATAACCAAAAATCAGCAGGAGAAGAATTATTGAAACGTGCAAAAAATTTAAGAAAAACATTGTACGGAGTACATCCTGAGATAAAAGAAGATTTGCCGAATAAAGTTACAAATGGAGTACTTGAAGATATTCTTGAGTACTGCAAATTATTAATTGATAGCATAAACAAGAATCCAGAAATTGTAGCAAATCCAACTGTGAAAACTAAATTAAACTACTTAACCGAAGCTTTTAATGATGACATAGAAAACCTAAAACTATCAAAAGATGAGGATGCAAAAGTGGGGCATAAGACTGAGGATAGTTCTTTTTTTGGATATAAATCACACCTTGCTATGAGTGAAGAACGTTTAATTACAGCAGCTGTTATTACAACTGGCGAAAAAAGTGATGGAAAGGAGCTCATAGCCTTAATAGAAAAAAGCCGTGAGGCTGGTATAGATGTTAATGAAGTAATTGGAGATACAGCTTATTCTGAAAAGAAAAATCTAGAATATGCAAAAGAAAATAAAATTGCATTAATTTCAAAACTAAATCCTGTAATTTCACAAGGAATGCGAAAAAAAGAAGATGAATTTGAGTTTAATAAAGATGCTGGTTTATTTGTATGTCCGGCAGGTCATATGGCTATTAAAAAAGCAAAACAGGGAAAGAAGAATGTTGGTAAAAATCAAGTGTTAACTTACTATTTTAATGTAGAAAAGTGTAAAAATTGTGTTCATAAAGATGGGTGTTATAAAGAAGGCGCTAAATCTAAAACTTATTCAGTTTCAATAAAGTCAAATACCCACAAAGATCAAATAGAGTTCGAAAAAAGTGAATATTTTAAAAAACGTGCTAGGGAGCGTTATATGATAGAGGCTAAAAATAGTGAACTTAAGCACCAACATGGCTATGATGTAGCAATATCGTCAGGCTTAATTAGCATGCAAATGCAAGGTGCATTATCAATCTTCACTGTGAATCTAAAGAGAATAATTAAGTTGAAAAGCATGAAATAGGGCTTTTAAAACTTAATTATAAAAGAAAAAGCATGAGATATCCAAAAATATGGATTCCTCATGCTTTTTCTATTCAAATTTGAAAACTCTACTGAAAAAAGAGTGCTTTTTTCAGTGGCCTCTGTTTACATAGTCGTTTTTTATTGTTCCTTTATTTCATATTTCTAGAAAGATTCGAATTAACTTAAAGTTCGTTTATTTTATAGTGCTTAGGGATATGACTTTCACAAGGTACCCCTGTCTGACATTTCCCACACCCATATCTTGGTTTGTATTTTTCATATGTTGTGTCTACAAAATTAGAGCATATAATGTGATTTTTACCCTTATCTATAGATATTGCATTAACTGGACATTTTTTAACACAAGCGCCACACTTTGAGCAATACTCATATATATTTTCATACTCTCTTTTTTTAGGTGACAAATACAATTCTGTGATGATGCTGCCAATTCTTCCTGACATACCTTTTGACGTTATTAATCCTTTAGAAAGTCCAAATGTTCCAAGTCCACCAACAAAGGCAGCGTGTCTTTCTGACCAATTGCTAGTAAATGACGCTTCAGGATGTGGAGAATTATTATTAAGTTCACCTTTCATCCAGAATCTCTCATCCATTGTAGGCACTATACTATTATATCCAGCATTTATTAATTCTGACTTTAGATATATACATAGCTTGTTTATAAAAACTTGCCCTTCGATACGTCCATGCAACCATTCTTCAGAAGGCCATGCCTTGTCTCTCCTATTTCCCCTTTTAACTACTTCACTAAATGGTAAAAAAAACGAAATAACCGACTTTGATTGTGATAACCATTCTTTGGGGTTTAAAAAATGTTTCCCAATTACAGTAGGTTCTTTAAATAATGTAAAGTACTCATCATCAGAAGTAGCAAATCCGAATATTGGTGTTTCAAAAATCTTCATTCCCACAACACTTTCAGAAATGGCAATTTCATTTGATACATAATTATCCTTTGAGTTTTCAACAAAGTCCGATGCTATTCTTATTAAATCCTTCTTATTCATATCATACCTGGTTACTTAAATCTAAACAGATCTGAACATATCAGATTATTTATAATTTAAACACCTTATCCTTTCAAATAAATTTTATTTAATTCTACTATACTACAACCACACAATTGTATCTTTTAAATATGAAAAAAACATAATGGTTCTATGAAATCTCTACAACTAAACGGGAAAAATAAATGAATTCCTTTTGTGATATGCTGTATATTAGTATTATATATTATGTCACATTCATTAAAAGTGAATAGAAGAAATTGCAGGAATTTTAAAATGCCCTATAGGAACTGTTCGTTCAAGACTTCACAATTGTATAAAATATATTATTTCGGAGATAGATAGAAAGGGGATAATGTAAATGAAAAACTCAGAAAATATGTATAAAAAAGTAATAGATAAATATTATAATGAGCTACCAGATAAAGTTGAAAAAAATATGTCAACTGATGAAATAATTTTATCTGACAAATTAAATTTAGCTTTAAATAAATTGGATATTTTAAAACCAGATATTTTAAATTGTAATATAAATATACTTGAAATTATTAAAAAAGGAGAACTAATAAAACAAAATAGAAAAAACTCTTTAGAATTTATCTATTTTATATCATTGTCTGCATTAATTATTTCATCTTTAATTCTAATAACATTTTATTTTGGTGATAATTTTTTTGTATACTATGAATTGTTAACCTTTATCTTTATGCCTATTGTAATAATTCCATTAGCCAAACTATTACAAACTGGGGGTAATTAATATGCATCCTAAATTAGATACAAAATCATTAATTATTCTTTTGATTTGCATATCACCATTTCTATTATTTCAAGCGGCCTGGATTTTTAAAGACGCAAAAAAGCGAGGAGAAAAATTCTATTGGCTTTGGGGTTTTGTAGGTCTAATAAATATACCAGAATCATTAATTATATATCTAATAGTTACTAGAATAATAGTCAACAAAAATAAAAAGAAAAAAAGATAATAAAATAGTGAACTTTTTATATTCTCACTCGTTAAATCATTATAATGTACAATATATTTTAATTTTATGAGGAGGTTCACAAAATGGGGAATTTAACAACAATAGAACTTTTAAAAACCCTTCTTCCACTTATCATCATCCAATTAAGCCTTATGTTTTTTTGTTTATTGAAACTTTCTAAAGATAATGTTAAATACTTTCCAAAATGGCTTTGGTCTTTGATAATTATTTTTGGTGAATTGCTAGGTCCAATTGCTTATTTACTTTTAGGTAGAGAAAGGAGTTAATTATGCTAAAAGTTACAAATCTAACAAAAAGCTATAAAGAGTTTGAGGTTTTAAAGGGAATAAGTTTCGAAATCAAAAGAGGAAAAATCCATGGTTTTCTTGGACAAAATGGGTCAGGTAAGACAAGCACTATGAATATTCTTACTGGATTAATTGGGTATAATAGCGGTGACATAATGTATAATGGTAAAGATTTTAACAAAAACAAAAGAAGAATTTTAAAAAATGTGGGCTACCTCCCACAAAATCCTGTGTTTTATAACTACATGACTGGTTATGAGTACTTAGATTTTATAGGAAGACTCAGTAATATGAGTATCACAATGATTAAGAAGAGGTCTAATGAGATTTTAGAAATTGTAGGCCTAAAGGATGCTGGAAATAGAAAACTCAGTGGGTTTTCTGGTGGAATGAAGCAACGTTTTGGTCTTTGTGTTTCACTATTTAACAAACCAGAATTATTATTTCTTGATGAACCTACATCAGCTTTAGATCCAGAGGGGCGTATGGAAATTCTTGAATTTATTAATAGTTTGAAAAATGAAGGCGTAAGTGTTTTTTTATCAACTCATATTTTAAATGACGTAGAAAGGGTATGTGATGAGGTAAGTATATTAAAAGACGGGAAAATAGTAGTGTCTGCAGGTCTTGAAGAGTTAAAAAATGATTACATTCAACCAATTTATGATCTTGAATTCGAAGATGACTGTTCAAATTTCAAAGAAAAACTTTCTAAATTAAATTGGGTGGAAAACATACAACGTAATAAAAACAAACTTAATATTTATGTTAAGGATATAAATTTAGCAAGAAGTAACCTATTGCAACTCCTAGCTATAGAGCCTAATCACTTGATGTCATTTAATTTAAGAAAAAGTAATCTTGAGGAAATTTTTTTAAAGTTGGTGAATAAAGATGGCCACATTTAAAGCATATTTTAAAAAAGAAATTTTGGAATCGAAAACACAATATAAATATATAATTTTAGCTGTAAGTTTCCTGTTTTTTGCAATTTCAGACCCAATTATGGTCAAACTTTTACCTGAAATATTAAAAAGTCAACTAACAAAGGGTTCCGCAGACATAAGTGCTTTGTTACCTCCAATCACTCAATTAACAGGTATGCAGAATTATATAAAGGACTTGTTTCAAATAGTAACTCTTGTAATAATTTTCACTACTTGTGGTAGTTTAAGCGATGAGATTACTACAGGAAAGCTTATATTTCCTTATTCTAAAGGAAGTCTACCAACTGGAATAGTACTTGCTAAATTAATAAACTATACTCTAGCATTATCTATCTTTACATTTATAGGGTTTTCAGTGAATTACTATTACTCTGGACTTTTATTAAAAGGCAATCCAGTTGCATTTTCATCAGTTTTATCATCGGCAAGCCTATTATCAATATATTACTTCTTTATAATAACATTAGTATTATTTTGTAGTAGTATAATCCAAAAAGGAGTAATTACAGGAATTATAGTTTTGGTTGTAAACTATTTTTCTGTAGCATTTACAGGCATAAAAAGCATATCAAAATTTATTCCCTATAATCTAGTTGATGGAGCAACTCAGTTTGAATATATAAATCTTACAACAACCATTACTAGTGTGATTATCTTATCCATAATTCTTATTTTATTAACCGTAAGAAGAATGAACAAGGTTAATGTTGTGTAACTTATCTTGGTATTCGAAATGAATAATGAAATATTGGGCATTAATGAAAATCCTAACCATATATTATCATCTTTCTCCGGAAGTGACTTGAAAGGAGAGGTGCAGAAACAATTGAAATCTCATTTAAAAATTCTTGTTTTGCCAACATTAGATTCTCGTAAACCTGCCAGGACGGCAGGTTAGCGAACCCGAGACAGGACGTCGAGTGTGAGCGATAGATAATATAATGTTAAGCAAAACATTAGAATTTCTAAATGAGATTTCATGTTTCAAACTCTCCTTTCAAGTCACGCAGGAGAAAGATGATTTTCATGCACTTTTATTTGTGATGATGTCCATGATGTGGCAATACCTGTTGTATTTTAGCTTCTTGCTCTTTTGTTATAGTACCATTATCAATAAGTACCTTCATTGGACTGGCCTTAGTACTGTCCATTTTTTTCACGTATTCTTGTCTTTCTTTTTGACTCATATTTTGCATTTTCTTATAAATTTCTTTTCTCTGCGTTTGCCTTTCCATCATAATATCTTGAACTTTATTACTTTGCTCAATTGTTATTACCTTATCATCTACAAGACCCTTTAAGCCATTTTTTAGTTCCACAGTTTTTATTTCTGTCCTTTTAACATACATTTTTTCACGAAGAGCTTCCGACTTATCCTTAGTTAAAATACCTTCTGTTACTAAATCATTAAATAATCCACCTTTTTTACCATCACATTTCCCTTTTTCGCATTCCTTATGTTTCTTCTCGGACTTTACGCTAACATATTCTAATACCTTATCTCCTTCAGCTTTAGTAATGATATTTGAGTTCACGCTCTCCTTAATTACAATTTGTAACGTAGCTTTCATCTCTGCGCGCTGTGCTGTATCCACTTTTTTATTACTTGAAGAATGCTTAAATTTTATATTTGTAACAACCTTTTCATTTTCGATGTTGTTATCAGTAGCAAATGCAAGACTTGTTCCGGAAAAAGCTATGCCTGCAGATAACATTCCGCTTAATATTTTCATTTTCAAAGAAGTACTTTTCATTATTAACCCTCCTACAGCAAATTTATACCCCATTATTATTACTGTATTAAGGTAATTATATTCATTACTATAAGAACACTTGTACCCTTTTTTTATGAACTTTATGATAAATATTAAATATAGTTCTTATTTCTATAATTCTTTTCATAAACCTCTCCTATACCTTATATTAATTATTTTTTCTTAAGTTTTCTAGAGTTTTTAATAAAAAACGCCATTAAAACAATAGATTATACATCCATTAAATGCTATAATATTGTAGTTTTATATATTAACTTCAGGGTGGGTGATGATATATGTTAAGCATAGGTTCTCTTAAAAATAACATTACACAGATATTAAATATATTAAAAAAAGATTTAGTTTTTTCGCTAGCTTTAGCACTTTCTATTATAACATCATTCTTTTCCACTCCTAAAATAGAATACATTGATTTTAAGGTTTTATTTACATTATTTAATCTTATGCTCATTGTCAGCGCCTTTAAACATATGAAAGTTCTCGACAAACTAGCTGTAACTTTGCTTATTAAATACGATAGTTCTAAAAAGATCTCTTTTATTTTAATATACTTAACTTTTTTTAGCTCTATGCTCATAACCAATGATGTGGCTTTAATAACCTTTGTGCCTTTAGCCCTTATAATAAGTAAACGCGCGAGTATTAGTCCTATGAAATTAGTTATATTTCAAACTTTAGCTGCTAATATTGGTAGTAGCCTTACCCCTATGGGGAATCCACAGAATTTATTTCTTTTTTCCTATTATAGACTAACAGGCTTTGAATTCTTGAAAACAATGATTCCCTTTACACTTTTAGGTATTATATGGCTTTTCATTCTAAATAATTTCGAAAAAAATAAAAAGCTTAAATTTGATTTAGATAACATAATTATTGAAAACAAAGTAAAAGTGATGGTTTTTTGTCTTCTGTTTATATTTATTATATTATCTGTGTTTAATATAATAAATTATAAATTAGCCTTTATCATTACGCTGCTTACAGTACTAATATTAAATAAAAAACTATTGTTAAAAGTAGATTACATTTTATTACTTACGTTTATATGTTTCTTTATATTTATCGGTAATTTATCAAGTTTGCCTTTTATAAAATCGTTAGCAATAAGTTTTTTGCAAAATAAAACAACAACTTATTTTTCATCTATTATATTAAGTCAAGTTGTTAGTAACGTACCCTGTTCAATACTACTCGCAAATTTCACTTCGAACTGGAGGGAACTTTTGCTTGGAGTAAATGTAGGTGGTCTTGGGACACTAGTTGCTTCCTTAGCCAGTGTTATATCATATAAACTTTACATAAAAAAACGAACTGCAAATGCTCAAAGTAGATATCTCACCTTATTTACATTATATAATTTAATTAGCTTACTAGTATTCACCTTTGTACTTTACTTTATTTTTATATTTTAAAGTTCCTACTGTAGACAATATTGACATATTAATTTATACTTATTCTTATAAAAACAATAATATTTATATAAAGTATTTACTAAAACCTACATTATATGGGAGGAGGATTTATCAAAAGTTTAAATATTCCTTTTGATAAAATAAAAAAATGCCAACTAACACTATTTTAAAACCTATTTATAAAAAAATAGCTATTGATATTACTAATAGGATATTATCTGGGGATTTTTGTATAGGGGATAAACTATATGGTCGCTCTTCTCTTGCTAGCGAATATAACGTATCACCAGAAACTATAAGAAGATCTGTAACTCTTTTAAGTGACATGAATATAGTTACCGTTACTAAAGGGAGTGGAATAGTCATAACCTCCGTGGATAATTGCCTAAAGTTTATTGATAAATTTAAAGATATAGATTCAATAAGTTCTATTAAACAAAATATTTTTAACTTACTCGAAAAGAAAAAAGAGTTAGATAAAAGTATAAATTGTTCTATTGATGAACTAATAGATTATTCTAGTAGATTTAAAAATAGCAATCCATTTATTCCATATGAATTTGAAATACAGCCTGAAATGGTTATTATAGGTAAAACAGTATCTGAATCTAAATTTTGGCAAAGTACAGGTGCAACTATAATCGGTATCAGGCGTGATGATAAATTAATGCTTTCGCCGGGTCCACATTCCACCTTCAAAATTAAAGATGTCTTCATAGTAATTTGTGACGAGTGTAGTTACAATAGAATTAAAACTTTTCTTTATGGAAATCAATAAGTAAAAAGGCGATATATTTTTAAAATATATCGCCTTTTTCTGTTCAAATCAACCCAGAAAACAACTTATAAAAAATTTGTATAAATGTGCTTTAATAGCTAAATAATAATCTAGTAATAATTCTATACAAACTCATATGGATTTACACAATCTTTACAAAGTAACAACTCAATGTTATACTAGGAGTTGTTACTTTATAAAATTAGGAGGTTTTAACTTGATCGAGTTTAAAAATGTAAGCAAAAGCTTTAATGGTAGAAAAATATTAAAAGATATAAATATTACTATACAAGATGAAGAATTAGTAGTTTTTATAGGACCTAGTGGTTGCGGTAAAACTACAACACTAAAAATGATTAATAAATTAATAACTCCCACTTCTGGTGAAGTTTTGATTAATGGTAAAAAGATTGGAGATCAAAACACTATAAAATTAAGACGTAACATGGGTTATGTTATACAACAAGCAGGTCTACTTCCACATTTAACTATAGGTGATAATATAGCATTAATCCCGTCTATAGAAAAAATGGAAAAAGACAAGATACACACCAAAGTAATTGAGTTGTTAACACTCGTAGGACTAGATCCTGATATATATATAGATAAATATCCCAATCAGTTAAGTGGAGGCGAGCAACAAAGAGTAGGTGTTGCAAGAGCTTTTGTAATGGATCCTGATGTAATACTTATGGATGAACCCTTTAGTGCCCTGGATCCTATAACAAAAACTCAGCTTCAAGATGAAGTATTTAATATTCAACAAAACTACAAAAAAACTATTATATTCGTAACTCACGATATGGATGAAGCATTAAAGCTTGGTGATAGAATTTGTATTATGGATGGTGGATATGTGGTTCAATTTGATACGCCATCAGAAATATTAAAGAATCCTATTAATGATTTCGTACGTGACTTCGTAGGTAAAAACAGAATATGGAATCAGCCTGAGTTAATTATGGCAAAAGATATTATGATAGATAAGCCTATAAAATCAGTTGGAGAACGAACAATACTCCAAGCAATTGAAATAATGAAATCTAACAATGTAGATAGTTTACTTGTTGTAGATAAAGGTAATACTCTAACTGGACTTGTTACATTAAAACAAATTAGAACAACTCTAAGAAAAGATCCAGATAAAACTAAGAGAATAAAAGACTTAATGGAAACTCAGCTTATAACCGTAAACCAAGAAGATTCAATAATAAATATATTAGAGGTTATAAAAAAGGAAGATATAAATTTTGTTCCAGTAGTTGATGATAACCATAAGTTAGTAGGCCTTCTTACAAAGAGCAGCCTTTTATCTATATTAAGTAATCAATTCATAGATATGGAGGTAGATGTTAATGAATAGTTTCACTTCTTTTTTTAATTTTGTAGTAGAACGAAAATCTCAAATAATGGATTTGTTTATACAACATATTCAACTAACTTTATTCTCAATTGTTATTGCTATAATAATTGCTATACCACTTGGCATACTTATAGTTCGATATAGAAAACTTTCGGTTCCTGTAATTGGTGTTACAAATGTAATACAATCTATACCTAGTCTTGCATTACTTGGATTCTTAATACCCGTACTTGGTATTGGAAGTAAACCCGCAATTATAATGGTAGTTATGTATTCACTTCTACCAATTGTAAAAAATACATTTACAGGACTCACGAACGTCAGTCCTGCACTTATTGAAGCTGCCGATGGTATGGGACTTACCAATACTCAGGTACTTCTAAAAGTTCGTTTCCCACTAGCTATGCCAATTATAATGTCAGGCATTAGGATATCTTCAGTTACAGCTGTTGGACTTATGACCATAGCTGCTTTCATAGGAGCTGGTGGTCTTGGATACTTAGTCTTCTCTGGAGTTCAAACTGTCGATAATAACATGATTCTTGCTGGAGCTATCCCTGCTTGTATCCTTGCTATTGTATTAGATTTTGTACTAGGTAAGATAGAAGACATCGTAGTTCCTGAGGGAATAAAAGTTACTCATAGTAAAAGTTCTAAACGCAAAGGTTTCTTTGGAAGCAAAAAATTCAAACTTATAACTTCAGGAATTGTACTTTTAGTTATATTATCCACAGTAGCTACAAGTTTTATTAATGATAAAAACAAGATAGTGGTAGGATCTAAAAACTTTAATGAACAATTAGTACTTGGAGATATGGTCTCGTCATTAATTGAAGCTAAAACAAAATACAAAGTTGAAAGAAAATTGAATTTAGGTGGAACTAACGTGGTATTTAGTGCCCTAAAATCAAAAGACGTAGATCTGTATGTAGAGTATACTGGTACCGTTCTTGTAAATATGCTAAAACAACCTACTATGAGCGATCCAACAAAAGTTTACGATACTGGAAAAGCAGCTTTGGCTAAAAAATATGGTATAGAAATGCTAAAACCAATAGGATTTAACAATACTTACGTACTTGCAGTAAAAAAAGATTTTGCAAAAAAGAATAACCTAGAAACTATATCTGATTTAGCGAAGATAAGTCCAACGGTAACCGCTGGAGTTACTATGGATTTTGCTAATAGACCAGATGGTTATCTTGGGCTTCAGAAAAAATATAATTTAAAATTCAAAAGTGTAAAAGGTATAGATGGTGGACTTAGATATACTGCACTTAAAAATAATGAAACACAGGTTTTAGATGCATTCTCCACTGATGGGTTAATTAAAAAGTTTGATTTAAAACTTTTAAAAGATGATAAAGCTTTCTTCCCACCATATTATGCAGTTTCACTCGTAAACGCAGATACATTGAAAAAATATCCTGAGCTAAAGGGTGTTTTATCCGCATTAGATGGAAAAATTAACGATGATGAAATGAGGGCTATGAACTTAAAAGTAGATAACGGCGCACAATCTAAAACAGTTGCCGAAGACTTTTTAAGATCAAAACACTTAATTGATTAATTATCTTCTTTGAAGCTATTAAATTATCTTCTTCGAAGCTATTAAATTATCATCGAAAAAGCTATTATTATAAAAAAGGCGTGGTATATTTTAAAAATATATCATGCCTTTTTTATTTATTATTACAAAATCTAATTAAAGTTATCTTTAATATTAAAAACATATTTACCTAAAGATGTTTTTATTAAAATCTTATAAAACCAAATACTAAGTATAATGGAGCCTACTGATATAAATGGTATCATGACCTTAGAACTATATAAACCATGACTAACTAATAATCTTGATATTTTACTTACAAAAACTGGTTCATGGAACAAATATATTGCGAAAGAATATTTCCCTAAGATTAATAATATTTTACTATTTTTTAAATATACTGCTATATAATACATTGCAACTACTGCAATAGGGGTAAAAATTAAATTTGTGCTTAAATTACTTATAAGTGGATCTTTTATAAGTGATATTACTGGTAATAAAAATATATAACATATAATAGTTATTTTTATATACTTTTTTTTAATTTTTTTAGAATACAATTGGACTCCTAACTCGTATAAGTAAAAGTAATATATAAAATTAATAGGCTGCATATATGGACTAGAAAGTAGTTTTGTTTTAATTTGAATAACAGTTATTATAATTGCTATAATGTATAAAATAATCATTCTTATTCTATAATTTTTTAAAAATTTAATTATAATAGGATAAGTCAATACAACAAGCGTGTACATAGGAATATACCATAATTGATACGCAAAATTATCCCCTAAAAATGTGTTAAATAAATCCTTTAAACAATTTATAAAAACATAATAAATATTAACAGGATCATGTAGGATTATATTTTCTACACAAAGCTTGCCCCACTCAAATAATATCCAACATATACTAACAATAAGAAATGGTTTAATAATCTTAGTAAATTTTTTATATATAAGTTTAGTATATTTTTCATTTTTATCCTGCATTTCATATTTATACCCTGAAATAAATATAAACATGGGCACTGCTACGTGGACAACTTTATCTACAAGATTAAATACAAACCCCACTTGAACATAAGTTTTTAAGTGTAATATACTGAGTAGGAAAAATGCATTGCTATGTATAAGTGTTACAAACAAAATCGCTATCCCACTATATACTTGTAGTTCGCTTAAATGTTTCTTCATAAATACACCCCTTAAAGAATTCCATAAGCTTTTTACTAGCATATGAAAAAGAAAGTTACATACGCATTATACTATCAGTTACGACATCTTTCAACTTTTCTCTCCAATCAAATTTTTTTACCTACTGATAATACTCCTTTATTAATTAAATAAAAAAAGTGCCTATAGACACTTTCCTAAAATTATTATATGTTTTTGATATCTTTATCACCTAAGAGATTTTGCCTTTCCTATTGTTCCGTTAAGTCCATCCCATAAGTAATTGTGCTCCTCAACTCCACTCTTAAAATCTTTATTTTCCCAACGAGTAAGAAACTCTAAAAGCACTACCTTATCAGGATACCCACTTTTTGAAACATCGTTAATTAGTTGGTCACACTTGACATCAGTTATCTCTATCTCTCCCCATATCTTTCCATCCTCTGCCACAATCTTAGTATTTATCATTTTATGCATCGTATTATATAGTACTAGTTCCTTATCACTTATATTTTGTGTGTTATGGCTTTGTTTTATTACAACTGGCTTAGTCTCTAACTGCCGCTTTATCTGAACTGCTTGTACAATTTTAGGAGTATCCTGTTTATTTAGTTTGTGTTGTGAAATATAAAAGCCTCCTGTACCTATTATAACAATCACCAATAATATACTACCTACGACAATCCACCTACCATGATTGGCAAATAGTTTTTTACATGCATCAAGGAATTTACCTCCTATTTTATCTAGTTTCATTAAAAAAACCTCCCTTAAATATTATGTATGGCAATAACATAATATTATATGTATTTTTTTAGTTCATTTGTCAATTTTAAGTATATCACTATTATATCACTATTGTAATATTTTTCCAATAATCATTCTTTAAAGTAATATATAATTATAAAAATTATGTAAATTTAATATATAATATAGTAATATATTATAAGATATGGTAACATGTATACGTATAGAATTAAGGGGTGGGGGTTATTTTATGATAAATACTTTTAGTGAAACAATAATAGTACCATACTTGTATTCGTGTACTAACATTGTAACAGAGGTTAATAAGGAATTTCTTGATTTCACAGAATACAAACTAAGTGAATTGGTTGGTAAATCCATTAAAGAAGTAGGAAACATGTTAAAATTTAATTTGTATCCTTTAGAATATAAACTAAATAATAAGTACTCTGGCTATATATTTACAAAATTCCTTAACGCACTTGAAGTGGACATATCAATATCCCTCGGCTCTGAGACAAATAGTAAACTATATACTTTTGTTGAGAAACCAAATTCCAGACTTAATGACAAACTCATTTTCGTTGAACAAATGTTTATCGATAACATATCAGGTGTTGCTGTTTACAGTGTTCCCGATTTAATATTACTTAAAGCAAATCAAAAATATCTTAATTTTACATACTCTAATTACAATAAAGAAGAAAATAGTATTGGCAAACCTATAAGTGAAGTTATAAATGGCTTTACCGGAACCCCAGCTGAAATTATTTGTAATTCTGTTCTTATTTCTCAAAAGGCAAGTTATATAAAAGAATTCGAATTTGATAATATAACAAAAGGCAAAACTTATTGGGATTCTACTCAAACACCTATATTTGATAATGGAAGGATGAAATACATATTTCACACTGCTGTTGAAGTTACTCAAAGGGTTCTCAAAAACCAAAATATAGAAAGACAAAAT
The DNA here is from genome assembly GCF_026650985.1 of Clostridium estertheticum. GTDB lineage: Bacteria > Bacillota > Clostridia > Clostridiales > Clostridiaceae > Clostridium_AD > Clostridium_AD estertheticum_C. The sequence goes on along the minus strand of NZ_CP086239.1, from coordinate 4,455,541 downwards.
AGAATAATCAGCCATCAAAATGAATGCCTAGAACATGAAAAAGCTATTAAAAGGCGTTTTGAGATTTTAAGAAGAGTGATAAATACCTTTGATTTACCTGTTGTTAGGTTATCCTGTCCTGATTTGAAAATTATCGCTATTAATAAAAAGGCTCTTAATACTATTAAATTGATTAAGCCTGGATTTATGACCAACACGAATATAAAAAACAATACGATGAAATTTTTATTAGGATTACTCCGAACAACCGAATATGATAGCCGCATCAGTGGAGTATTAAAGGAAAAGAAAACTAAATATTTAAATAAACAACACTATGTTATAAATGGAAATGAATTATATTTTAATATTATATTCGAACCTGTGCTTGAGGTAAATGGCGAAATACAAGAAATTTTAATTCTAGTAATAGATGTTACTCCTGAAATTAAGTCTAATATAAATATGAAAAAAGCATTGAAATCACAAGGAGAATTTCTTGTTAACATATCCCACGAACTTAAGACACCACTAAATGTTATATTTGCAACAGCTCAGTTATTTAATGTGTATTGCGAAAGTGGTTCCCTTGATGAAAATAAAGACTCAATCATTAAATATATAGATTCGATCAAACAAAACTCCTATAGATTATCTAAAATGATTAATAACATAGTTGATTTGTCAAAAATTGAAGCAGGATTTTTTAAACTTAACCTATCAAATAACGATATAGTTAAATTCGTAGAAGATATAGTGCTGTCTGTAACTAATTTCACTGACAGCAAAGGATTAAATATTATCTTTGATACTAATACAGAAGAAAAGATAATTGCTTACGACCCAGAAAAGATAGAAAGGGTAGTATTAAATCTTATATCAAATGCTATCAAATTTTCAGATGCAGGTAATGAAATATTAGTAAATATTAATGACAAAAATAAATTTATTGAAATATCAGTAAGTGACAATGGCATTGGAATTGAAAAAAAATACTTAGATATGATCTTTGATAGATTTAAGCAAGTAGATAAATCTTTATCAAGAAATGCAGAAGGTACAGGCATCGGCTTAAGTCTAGTTAAATCTATTGTTGAATTACACGGTGGTACTATAACAGTCGAGAGTCAGTATGGTTCGGGAAGCAAGTTTACCGTTAGTGTTCCTTCCGGAAAGGTCTCTAATGAAAATAAAATATACAATAGTGAAGTACGTGGTAAAGATCAAAGTATAAGAGTTGAACTTTCTGATGTTTATTCATAATCTTCAAATTATAAAAGATTAAAAAACAAGCATCCTCATGCTTGTTTTTTACTTTTCTATTTAGCCATTTTTAATGTTGCTTCATTTCCTTTAGTAGTAATTTTCCACATTATTATATCGCTTTTTGAACTACAGCAACTTGCCTTTTTAGTAGCACTTCCACAATCACATGAGCCAGAGCAAGACACCATATCTTCCTTCTCAATATATCCCTTCCTCTCAAGTTGCATTAGCATTTGTTCAACCATTCCCTCATCTACGCCAAGTTCTCTAGCCATTATTTTATTAGAATATCTGTCACCTTGAGCCAACCTTTTAAGTACCTTCATTAACATTGTACATTCCTCCATTACATATAAATCTATATATTCTATTTTTTATATTATATTTAAATAACCGGTTGTCGACTACACCCAAGTTCTTTTGCACATTCATGTATTTTTTTCTCCATGTGTATCCATGAACGTTTGGAATATACCACTTTAACATTAGATCTTCTTGACTCTTCTTTAACAATTTTTGTTAACTGGTGCCCTACAAAATCTATCAAAATCATTACTAAATCTATGTGACCTGGTAATCTAAAATTTTTAGCGTCCTTTTTTCTACCGGTTATATGCTCTATATCATTAAATCCATTCTGCATTAATTTTTCAGTAATATTACCAAGTTTATCTCCACCTATTAGTAATATGCACATAGGTTCACCTCCCTTTGTATATTATATATCATGATATTGATATTCATTATCATTGATTTATTATTTAAACCCTAAAAGTGTTCCTATTTGGAATACTAAAACTGCTCCTATCCATCCAATAAGGCAACTTACAACTGCTGATACTACAGCCCATTTTGTTGAGTTAGTTTCTTTTTTAATTGTTCCTATGGTTGCAACACAAGGTACATATAAGAGAGTCATTACCATAAACGATAGTGCTGTAAGCGGTGTAAACGCATGTTGAATAGCTCCTATAAGATGTGGTCCCTCAGCTACTCCATATATAGTTCCAAGCGTTCCTATTACTGCTTCCTTAGCTGCAAACCCGGTAATAAGTGCTACTCCTGATTGCCAATTTCCAAAACCTGCTGGTGCAAATACCGGAGCTATAAATGTACCTATTATACCCAGTATGCTGTGCTGGCTTCCAGCCTCAACTCCAAATGGTAAATTTGAAAGCGCCCAAACAATCACAACTACTCCTAAAATAATTGTACCTGCTCTTGTTAAAAAATGTTGTGACTTCTCCCACATATGAACAAATATACTTTTAGCTGTTGGTAACCGATATGGAGGTAATTCCATTATAAAATAAGAAGTGTCTCCTTTGAATACTTTTTTACTATAAAATTTACCCATGAGTATTGCAACTACAATTCCTAAAACATATAGTAAAAATATTATTAATCCACCTTCATTGAAAATTCCAACTTTCTTATCTGCAAAGAATGCAGCAACAAATACTCCATAAACTACAAGTCTTGCTGGACATGACATAAACGGACTAATTAGTATAGCTATCATTCTATCTTTCTTACTTTCTAAAGTTCTTGTAGACATTATTCCAGACACTGCACATCCACTGCTTAATATTAAAGCAATAGCAGTTTTACCGTGAAGTCCTACTGAACTCATAAGTTTATCCATTACATATGCAGCTCTTGACATATAACCACTATCTTCAAGTAAAGACATAAGAAAATACATGGTAAGAATCATTGGCATGAATACAATTACTGATCCAACGCCACCTATTAGCCCATCTGTTACGAAAGATATTAAAAGTTTAGGTGCACCTATGTTAGCTAATGTACTTCCTAAAAATTGTCCTAATGCATCCATACCATCGCCAAGTATTCCACCTAGAAATCCATTACCAAAACTTATTGAAATTTGATACATAAAAAACATTATAAGTCCGAATATTGGAATTCCAAGCCATTTATTTGTAACTATCTTATCTATTTTATCAGATGTAGTTTCTTCTGTAATTTCCTCTTTTTTAACACAATTTTTTGTTGCATCACTTATTGCTTCATATCTTTTATCAATTATAAAAGTATCAGGTTCATAACCTATTACTGATATTAACCTCTCTATGCTTTTTCCTACTTTATTATTTATCTTTTCGCCATCTTCTTGTGTACTTATGTATTTCATTACATATTCATCATTTTCTAGAAGCCTAAGTGCTGCCCATTCAACGGGATATTCCAAAGTTGCCGCGTTTTGTGACATAGCTTCCTTAATTGAGTTAATTTCTTTTTCAATATCTTTACCATAATTAACTTTATACACACTACTTTTATCTTTCTCGCTTAACTTTATTGCTTCCCTCATTAGTTCCTTTATACCTTCCCCTCTAGGAGCTACTGTAGGTATAATAGTTAAATTTAGTTGTTTGGATAATTCTTTAACGTTTATTTGTATATTTTTTTTCTTAGCCTCATCCGCCATATTAAGTGCCAAAATAACCTTAGCACCTGTTTCTAATAGTTGCATTGTAAGATACAGGTTTCTTTCAAGATTAGTAGAATCAATTACATTAATAACTACATCAGGCTTGTCTTTTAATATGAAATTACAAGCTACAACTTCATCCTCTGAATATGCCCCCAGACTATAGGTACCCGGCAAATCTACTACCGTTAAATTTCTTCCTTCAAATTTAAGGGTTCCCTCTTTCTTCTCAACTGTAACACCAGGCCAGTTACCTACATGTTGTTTTGCACCAGTTAATTCATTAAACATACTAGTTTTACCACAATTAGGATTACCAGCTAATGCTATTACTAAATCTTTACTCATATTTCCCCCCAATGATTTTTATTTTTTAAACTTCACTTACCATAACTTTCTGTGCCATACCGCGAGCAAGTACTAAACGTGTTTCTCCTACCTTTACTATTAAAGGACCATTGTCATTTTTCATAATTTTTATTATAGCCCCTGTACTCATTCCCATCTCCATAATTTTCTTACGTAGCGATTCTCCGCCTTGCACTGAATTAATCTCTGCAAGTTTCCCTATTCCAATAAAATTAAGTGGCATACTTGTCATTTTGACCTCCATTATTATTTATTTAGGAGTAACTATCAAAAATGGTGATGTTAAATTAATTCCACCATAATATCTTTTGCTTCATTTTTTCTAAGACTTAGTTTGTATCCTCTAACTTGTATCTCTATAGGATCTCCCATAGGAGCTTTACCTTCAACAACTATCTGGACACCTATTGTAATTCCCATGTCCATAATTCTTCTTCGTATTGTACTCCCCGGTACTATTTTCACAACTTTAACCCTAGATTTTAAATCAACTTTGTCTAGTCCTATTAGGTTTTCCATAGAATCACTCCTCATAAATATTATCGTTAATATTGAAACTCATTATCAATACATACTTAAAAAAATATACATATTTTCATATAATATAGATAGTCACTTGAGATCCATTATCATCTTACTACATTATGGTGTATCTGTAAACATATAATTTCTTAAAATTAATTAATATATGCAAAAAAGTGAATATCTTTAAGATATTCACTTCACTTTAAACTACTCTATCGCTACAAATTATATTATCTAATAATTCTTTTGATCTTGCTACAGCATATTCTTTGCATAACAATGCTCTAATATACCCACGCTCATCATTTGTTGACTCTATATAGAAACATCTTCCATAGTAAAATCTAATAAGTGAAAACATTCTAGATGCAGTATGGAGATATAAACTGGTAACGCCTTGCTCCATCATTGAAATATCAACTGCATTCATTAATATTTTACCAATGCCATTATTTTGATGTAACGACGAAACCCCAAATCTACTTAAATAAGCACTATGATCAGGTTTTACCTCTATTCGTACGCTACCGATAACTTCCTCATTCGATAGAGCTACAAAAACATTAGTAGTTTCTATCGCTTTTAATACATCATCATATGATTCCTCAAAAGGTGCTACTAATCCCGTAATTCCTGCATTCTCAGCATACAACTTAAACGATTGTTTTGCTAGTAACCTTATTTCTTCAATGTCGCTAGTAACTGCTTTTCTAACTTCAAAGAACATTTTGTCCATGTATCTACCCCCATATCATATTATTTACGCAAGTAATTATATACATAATTGTATATATAAAACAAGTTATATTTCCAAGAGAATTGTTAAATGTAATTACACAAAGTTTATGGCGCCATGGCAATAATTTCGAGTCCAGTAGTTTCAGGTATTCCGAACATAATATTCATATTTTGTACAGCTTGACCTGCCGAACCTTTAATTAAATTATCTATAGCAGATATTATTATTACTCTATTTGTGCGTTTATCCACTCTGATTCCAATATGACATATATTGGAGCCTCTTACCCATCTTGTTTCTGGTAATCCAGCAATAATTTTCACAAAAAATTCATCTTTGTAAAAATTTCTATATAAAGCTATAATATCTTGCTCAGTTATATCTTTCGTGAGTTTTGCATAACAAGTTGATAATATTCCACGGTTCATTGGCACTAAATGAGGAGTAAAACATATCGTTACATCATTTCCAGATGCCTTGCTAAGTTCTTGCTCAATCTCTGGAGTATGTCTATGAGTAGTAACTGCATAAGCTTTAATTGATTCATTACATTCTGTATAAAGTGAGGCAACATTTGCAGCTCTACCTGCACCAGATACTCCTGATTTAGCATCAACTATGATTGAGTTTGTGTCTATCATGTCACTATTTAACATCGGTGTGAGTGCTAATATAGTGGCTGTTGGATAACAACCTGGGTTAGCTAATAAATTACACTTTTTTATAGCTTCTCTATTTAATTCGCAAAGGCCATAAACTGCATCTTTTAGTAGACCTTCACTTTCATGTTTAACTTTATACCATTTCTCATAAACATCTTTTGATTTTAGTCTATAGTCCGCACCTAAATCTATTACTTTTACGCCAAGAGCTAGTGCTTTCTGTGTTATTTCAAATGATTTGCCATGTGGCATAGCAATAAAGAGAACATTTATATCTGGTAACTTACTTATGGCTGTCTCCATATCAACACATATATCATCTATATAACTATAGAAGTTACTATATATTTCACTATAAGTCATGTCTGCATATTTATGTGAAGAATAAAACTCTACGTCGACATTGGGATGCTTGTATAAAAACCATGTTAACTGTTCACCTGCATAGCCAGTGGACCCTATTATACCTGCTTTTATCATATTGAATCGCCTCGCATTTAAAATTTATTAATAAAGATTATTATACAATAGAGTTATAAAAAAATCAACAATAATATGAATATTTATTCATGTTATTGTATATTTATTCAGATTTATATTATAAATCGAGCTAAAAAATGGCCCCTTAGCTATTAACTACATAACCAAAAGGGCTTATTGCTATTTTTCAATTAATTTTTCAATTGACTTCTCAACTAACTTCTTAATTTTAACTTTGCTAATTCTTTTACTATCACACTCTAATATAATAAATTCATAATTTTCATAAATAATTTTATCATTCACTTGTGGGTATGAGCTTAGTTGTGAATAAACCCATCCACCAATTGTATCAATGTTTTCTTCCTCTATATCTATACTTAACAGTTCGACAATATCCTCAATAAGAACTTTTCCATCTACACTGTAGCCACCATCTTCTGTTTTAATAATCTCATTAACCTCTTCATCAAACTCATCTTGGATCTCTCCAACTATTTCTTCTAAAATATCTTCAATAGTTAAAAGTCCAGATGTTCCACCATATTCATCAATAATTATAGCCATTTGTACCTTATCTTTTTTAAATACTTTTAATAATTCACTTATTGATAACGATTCTGGAACAAATTTAATTTCACGGATAACATCCTCTATCTTTTGGCTATTCCCCTCAATTTTCTGCTTATACAAATCCTTAATATGTACAAACCCAACAACATTATCTTTACTATCCCTACATACTGGATATCTTGTTAGCTGTTCATCTAAAGTAAATGCTATAATATCCTCAAAAGAATCTTCGAGGTAAATACATTCCATATCAGTTCGAGGTATCATTATTTCTTTTACTGTTTTCTCTGAAAAATCAAATATATTATCTATAAAAGTTAATTCAGTTTTATCTATTAATCCATGATTATAACTTTCCTCAACTAATAACTTTATTTCCTCATCAGTATGCGCTATGTCATGTTCATCAACTAGTGATACACCAAACATCTTTAAAACCAAACTAGTACTATGGTTAAAAGCCCACATTATTGGAAAGGTTATATTATAAAACCAAACCAGTGGTAGCGCTGTATACATTGCTATCTTCTCTGTATTTATAATTGCGAGTGACTTTGGTACTAACTCCCCAAGTACTATATGAAATCCAGTTATAAGTGAAAATCCTAAGATAAACGAAATTGAGTGCACAGCGGCTTCTGGCAGATCCATTAAGTTAAATAACGGCGTGAGCATTGCAGCTACTGCAGGTTCTCCTATCCATCCAAGCCCTAGGGATGCTAGCGTTATTCCTAGCTGACATGCAGATAGGTACGAGTTCAAATCTTTTACAACCTTTAAAGTGTATTTTACATTTTGAGCTCCATCAAGTACTAATGTTTCTATCCTAGATTTTCTAACCTTTACCATTGCAAACTCTGTGGCAACGAAAAAAGCATTCATAAATACCAGTAAAAATACGATAACAATGTTTATAAAAATAGTCACTTTGATAACTCCTTCCAAGTCAACACATATACTTAGTATTATCCATACTTAGTCTATTATAACCATAACATACTTTCCTAATTATATAATACCATATTTATCTACGAATTCAAATTTTCTTCATATGGAAAGTGTTATAATTTGCTCGAATTTAAATTACCCTACTTTACTAAAAGTAGGGTAATTCTTATATACATATTTTAATTTTTTCTATTCTTCGTTCGCGAACTTCCTCTATTCTAAATATTACATCCCCATATTCAACAGTTCTCTCCTCATTTATCTTTGGAATACATCCCATAAGATTAATTAAAAAGCCTCCTATTGTATTATAATCTTTGGAAACTAAATTTAAATCTAAATGCTCATTTAAATCATCTAAAGAAAGTAATCCACTTACTATATAAGTATTATTATCAACCTTCTTTATTTCTGGTTCCTCGTGATCATATTCATCTTCAATATTACCCATGATTTCTTCTGTAATATCTTCAGTTGTAACTACCCCTGAAAATCCTCCATACTCATCTATAAGCATCGCAATATGATTTTTAGAACTTTTCAATTCTTTAAATAATTCATCTATATTTTTATTTTCCTGAACAAAATAAGGTGAATGTAATATATTCTTAATATTTACATTTTCAAAACCATTTTTTCTTGCCTCTATCATAAAATCTTTCATATGAAGTATTCCTACGATATTATCAACATCACCTTCAAATACTGGCACTCTTGAATGACGCTCGATTAGTAACTCATCTAAATACTCTGTAATAGGGTCATTTATATCAATCATATATATGTCTGTTCTTGGAGTCATAACTTCCCTTGCCAATTTGTCATCAAACTCAATGATGTTATTTATCATTTCTTTTTCTGTTTCATTAATAACGCCGTGTTCCTGACCTACTTCTATAAGTGATTTTATTTCTTCCTTCGATAGCTTTTCCTCTTTGCTCTCATGACCAAGACCAGTGATTTTCACTAAAATATTGGTAGATACTGTTAGCAAACTCACAAATGGTGTAACTATTTTAGATATATACATAATAGGTACTACCGAAAACATTGCAATAGCCTGAGAGTTTTGAAGCGCAATACGTTTTGGAAACAATTCTCCAAATACAAGTGTTATATAAGCAAGTCCAATTGTTATAACAACTAGAGCAACTCCTTCACTATAAGGTACACTTATATTACTCAAAATGAGTGATAGTTTACCTGTTATCGCGGTAGCCACATAAGCACTTAAAAAAAATCCTGCAAACGTAATACCCACCTGAACAGTCGATAAAAATTTTGTTGGCTTTTCTATAAGTCTTGATAATAGTATCGCCTTTTTATTACCTTCCTCTGCTAAATGTTTAATTTTGTTCTTGTTCAAAGATACTATTGCCATCTCTGCAGATGCAAAAAACGCATTTATCAGTGTTAAAATAACAATTAATATTAATTGCACCACTATATTGCTGTTAGGCATGGGCGCGGGTTCTGATTCCATTAAAAATTCCTCCTCTAAAATAAAAGCTTTTCATACTATCATGATAACACAAAATTTAATACTTTGATTAATATTATAAAAATAATTTTATATTTCTATATAATTAAATAGGAACCAACTTACAGTTAGTTCCTATTTAATCTTGTATTTAATTTAAAATACTTATAATATATTATTTTATTAAATTTATCTTTTCCCAGAAATTTTATCAACAAGAAATACTATTACAGCGAGTACTAGCAACATATGTATCAATCCGCCACCAATTTTAAGTATAAACCCTACAACCCAAAAAAATACTACTATACTACCTATCCAACGTAAAAGCCCCATATAAAACACCACCCTTCATATATGCCTATTTACTAGTTATCCTTAAATGTTTGATAATTATATCAAGAAACTAGTATATTTGCAATACTACTTCTACCTTTTTCCCTATTTTTCGAGTCTTTAACAATTATTAATTTGTTATAATTCCTAAAATTTTTACAGAACCTTTCTTAATTATATATGATATTTCAATCCTAATCTTATGATTTTCTCTCAAATTATAAGCTATTAAATCAGAATAACTAACCTGGAATGTTGAATTAGTGTTATATTCTTTTTCATGTAAAATCACCACTTAAATACTAAATATTCATAAATAAATTAGTTCATAATAAAAAAGAACCACCCAAACGCGTAAATATGCATTTGGGCGGTTCTTATAACTTAGCCATTGAAAAATAAGCTAAAAGCTAGACAGCTTGATCATCCTCGCCACCAGTTTTTTTATAAGTAGGAACAATGTCTTTAATTTTACTAGTTAATGCATCAACATCATTTGCCTCAATAATTACCGCAAGCTCTTTCATTCTTTCTTTCATTACTCCTAAATCAGTAAAAGTAGGTTTACCAATAAAAATCTTCGCATGTTTAGTATTAGTAAGTCCTTCTTCACTCATTAGCAGTTCTTCATAAAGTTTTTCTCCTGGACGTAGCCCCGTAACTTCAATTTTAATATCTTTATTTGGCTCAAAACCTGAAAGTTTTATCAAATCCCAAGCTAAATCATATATTTTAACAGGCTTTCCCATATCTAAAACAAAGATTTCTCCACCCTGGGCATATGCACCAGATTGAAGCACTAATTGTGCAGCTTCTGGGATAGTCATAAAGAATCTTGTTATATATTTATTAGTAAGTGTAACTGGGCCACCATGAGCTATTTGGTTTTTAAATAATGGTATAACTGATCCATTACTTCCTAGAACATTACCAAATCTCACTGCTACAAAATGTGTTTTACTTATCTTATCCATAGATTGTATAATCATCTCACACATTCTCTTAGTCGCACCCATAACATTAGTTGGATTTACTGCTTTATCTGTTGATATCATAACAAATCTTTCAACATTAAATCTATGAGCACACTCTGCTACATTATAAGTTCCAAACACATTGTTTTTTATTGCTTCCATAGGACTTTCTTCCATTAGTGGAACATGTTTATGCGCCGCCGCATGGAAAACTATATCCGGTGAATATGTTGTAAAAACATCCTCAAGTCTTTTTTTATCTCGAACAGATCCTATAAGTACCTTTAAATCTAATTTTGGGTATTTATACTTAAGTTCAATTTGCAAATCATAAGCATTGTTTTCATATATATCAAAAACAATTAATTGTTTAGGTGCAAATTTTATAATTTGACGACATAACTCAGAACCAATAGACCCTCCGCCACCTGTTACTAATATTGTTTTATTTTGAATATAACTTGCAATACCCTCTGTATCAAGTACTACTGCTTTACGTCCTAGTAAATCCTCAATATCTACTTTTCTAATTTGACTTAATGAAACTTTTCCATTTATTATTTCATACATACCTGGAATAATTTCTATTTTACATTTTGTTTTTTTACATATTTCTAGTATTTGTTGTTTATCATCGTCTTCTATAGTTGGAATGGCTATAAGAATAGTTTCTATCTCTTTAGCTTTTGCAATAGAAATTATATCTTTCCTATTTCCTAAAACCTTTACTCCCAAAATGTTTTTCCCCTTTTTATAAGGTTCATCATCAATTACAGCTATAGGCGTATAATTAGCCTGGCTGCTGCTTTTCATTTCTTTTATAACCATAGCTGCAGCTGCCCCAGCACCAATTATCATTACTCTATTTCTATCATTCTTACTTACATTACAATTTATAATACCCGTAAATCTTTCATAAACTCTAAATGACATCCTAAACCCAAGTATAAAAAGAATACTAAAAGCACAAGCGAGTATACTTACTCCATATGTAAATGGATGGCCAATAATTCTAACAAATGCAATTGTTAGAATATCTGCAGCAATACACCCGCCAATAGCTAACATAAATTCATCTACACTTGCATAACTCCAAAGACTTTCATAAAGTTTGAATAGATAAAAACATGTTATGTAAATAACTGTTACTATTATCGCTATCTCTTTATAATCATTTGAATAAAACTTAAAATTTCTATAATTATACCTAAAATAGAAAGCTAATATATATGCTAAGTTTATTAAAACTGCATCACTTAGTATTAGTATCGGCTTTTTCCATTTTCCTAAAGCTTTCACAATATACACCTCTTCTTTATGTTTCTCAAAATTTGTTCTCGTAATATTATATCATCATTTTTGCTATTAAACATCTTTTCAATAAAAAACCACAAAAATTCCTATTTCTATAATTAATTTTACAAAACCCACAAAACAATGTTAAGGTAAGGGAGGTGATTATGCATTAATTAGCCACTTTAAAATTTAATAACACCATCTTCTATTTCAATTATTCTATCTGTTTTTTTTGCTATTCTCTCATCGTGGGTTATTATTATGAAAGTAGTTCCAAGTTCTTTATTTATATCTCTAAATATATTATATATAACTTCAGAAGTTTGAGAATCCAGGTTTCCTGTTGGCTCATCTGCAAGTATTATCTTAGGGCTGTTCATAAGAGCTCTTGCAATTGCGACCCTTTGTTGCTCTCCACCTGACAAATCATAAACTTTATTTCCCTTAACCTTTGGAAGTCCTACAAGTTCCAAAAGTTCTTTTGCTTTTTGAGAAGTTTTTCTACCACAAAATATGTTTCTTATAGATCTAGGCATAATGACATTCTCAATAGCATTAAACTCTGGTAATAAATGATGAAATTGAAATACAAAACCTATTTCGCGGTTTCGAATAGCAGCTAAAGCTCTTCTACTCATCTTATCTATTCTTCTGCCTTCCAATTCAACTTGTCCACTTGTAGGCCTATCAAGCATTCCTATTATATTTAATAAGGTCGTTTTACCACTACCTGACGCACCTATAATAGAATTAAAAGAGCCTTTATCAATAGATAAATTTATATTGTTTAATACCTGTGTTTTCACTCTTTTTCCATAAATTTTATTAATATCTTTAAGTTCTATAATGTTATCCATTTTTTATAACCTCCACAGGCGTTAATTTAAAAGATTTTAAAGCTGGAAAAAATGCCGCTGAAGTTGATGCTATTATATCAATAATACATAATTTAATTATAAAATTATAATTAACAATTATATTAACTATAGGTTTTCCATCAACTGATGACACTATATATCTATTAAATCCTTTTACATACAAATAGGTTAACCCCACACCAATAATTGTACCAATTACCCCTAAAATAAAAGCTTGAATTAAAAATATAAGAGCAGCAGAACCATCTTTTATTCCCATAGCCTTTAAAATACCTATTTGCTTGTATTTCTGAACCACACTTATACTCATTATACTTATTATACTTAAAACGGCAGCAATCATTACACTAAGTTGAATTATTAGGCTACATACTTTTTCACCCATTATAGCGCTTACTAATAACTTGTTTTGATCTTTCCAATTTTCTATTACTAAATTTTTATCATTTAACCCTTTTTTGAGCTTATTTGCAATAATGTCTGCATTATAAGGATCACTCGTAGTTAATTCCATAGATGTTGCAGCATCACCAATCCCCGCCAAATTCTGAGCAGTTTTGAAATTCGTAATAACTAGAATTTTATTAATTTTTATTGTATCAAAATCATAAAATCCTACGGCTTTCACGACTATCTTTCGATTATCAGCCGTTACTATATTAATGTTATCATTTATTTTTAACCCTAATTTTTCACTAAGTTCCTTACCAATCAATGCTTCCCCAGAATATTTTACAGTTCTTCCTTTATAAATTTTATCTTTAATATTATAAAATGACTCCAAATCCTTAGAAACAAATCCACTAATTTGTATAGGCTCCGTCATATTTCTAATGTTAAGAGATGCATTATATCCAACTACTGGCGCCACCGATGTTATCCTACTATCCAGCTTTTTAATTTTATCTGCCTTGACCTGATAATCCTTTATTATATTATTTTTAGGATTGATCGTTATATGAGTTGAATTTCCCACGACTTTATCAAGTAAAGAGGTTTCCAGCCCTGCACTTAGTATCCCAACAAATACCTGTACCGAAATCCCTATGGCAATTCCTAAAACTATTACTAATGTTTGAATCTTGCTGTTTATTAAGAATCTCCAGGCTATTTTTAGTGCTGTAAACATACCCTCTAGCCTCCGCTTATTTTTTATTATAAAATTTTATCATAATTTAACAGTTTTCAATAACTATAAACTTCTACCATTTATTCTATCACACAATGTCATATTTCTCTATAAATATACAATTAACCCACTAAACTATAAATTTCTATTTTTTGTTATTATAAAAACATAGAAAGTGATTAAATAGGAATATATAAAACCAAAGATAATTAGCATCGTTTCGCTAGTTATCTTTGGTTTTTTGCAATTATTCTAGATTATTCAAACTCGAATCAAGTGAAATGTTTTTTTACAGTATAATTACAAAAATGAAACTATATTGATAAGGTAACCGTTATATAAGTATAATCATTAAAAAGTTATACATTTTCACTCATTTTAATAGAAGAGGACGTGTTCTTTATGAAATATATAATTTTTGCAATAATATTAATTACTGCGTATGTTTTATTGTGCAGCTTAATGAAAGCAGCTAGTAAAACAACCCCCTTAATGCCAGATATCAAACATAATGAAGATAGAAATAACTAAACCAGGTTTTCCATCTATAATTAGGTTAGAGTATTTTTTTTGATTCATCGATTACAAATCACACATTTTTCGCCATTACAATGATCCGTACATGTTTCTTCTGAACCAATAGATTTAACTTTAGGACATATTCCTAAATAATCATGTGCTGTGAATACAATTTTTATATCCATTTTATTCGCAGCGGAGATAAATTCTTCATCCAAGTTCACCAATGTATGAATATGTATGATATTAACCTCGATAGTTTTTAAGAAATCAATATAAATATTAAAACCCATATGTCTAAGTGATACTTTAGGATTATGTTCTCCACTGAGTAATGTAGCAGAAATCGGATTATTTATTTGATATACTTTTATATTGTTAAAGGATTTATTCTTTTTGATTTTTAATCCTCTATCTATTGAAATTTTCCCTGGATATACTAATGAAACTTCATTACCATTAGCTACTTGGCGTACCATAATATTTTCTGGCTGTTTCGCTAATCCCCCTGTGTTAACCGGAGGCAATCCAAGTGCATAATGCAAAATTTTAATCACACTCACCTCCTATATTAATAAAAAAGCAGATCATCATTTTGCGTTCTTATGACAAATTATGGAACAAATTGCCACCTTCCTTACGTATTTCTCCTGATTCTCCTTTAATTATAACATTAATTTATTTTAAATATTCATGAATTGCTTCTTGCCAAGTTCTAGTTATATCTCCTGTTGTGAGTTCCAACATATAATTTCTAAGAACTGAGTATTCTGGCCTTTTTGCCGGACGTGGGAATTCATCGGTTGTACACGGTAAAACCGTCGTCGTTATGCCCTTAAATCTAAAAATTTCTTTAGTGAACTCATACCATGTACATTCACCTTTGCAGGTACAATGAAATAGTCCATAATTTTTTTGCTCTATAAGTTTAATTATAGTTCTAGCTAAATCAACTGTACTTGTAGGTGTTCCTTTTTGATCATTAACCACTTTTAATGTGGTATTAGTTTTACTTAAATTTATCATAGTCTTTACAAAATTATTCCCATCTCCATAAAGCCATGCTGTTCTAACTATGTAGTGTTTAGGATTATGATTTTTAACTAATATTTCTCCCTCGAGCTTAGTTTTCCCATAAATAGTCAAAGGATCTATTTTGTCAAATTCCGTTAGTGGCTTATCCATATTGCCACTAAAAACATAATCTGTTGAAACTTGGACAATTTCTGCGCCAATTTCATTTGCAGCTATTGCTAAGTTTTTAGGTCCTATTGCATTTATCTTATATGCCATATCTATTTCCGTCTCGCACTTGTCCACAGCTGTAAGTGCAGCACAATTTATAATCACATCTGGTTTATTTTCATTTACAAAACTATATACTTCATTAATATTCGATATATCTAGATCTGACCTTCTCGTAAGTATTAAATCAATACCCTTTTTCTCTTTGTATTGATTAGCTAATTCTCGACCAAGTTGACCATTAGCTCCCGTGATTAATATCTTCATATTTAATTCTCCTCTTAAAGCTTATTCTTATATAAATTATACCTTACTTTAATAATTAATTGAGGAAATTCTAAAGAATAAAAGATTATTAACGATAAGTTAATATATTATTTCAAATAAATTCTTGCTAATAATATTTTATACAATGTAAAATTCATTTTTAATACCTTAAGATAAAACTTTTTACGGAAAATAGCAAACTTATTGAAAAGTAAGGACGCAAAGCCATAGGGCCTTACGAGAGTATGGTAGCCTAGCCACCAAATTAAGAGGAGTGATTTATTATGTTTAAAAACAATATGAAAAAAAGTATTACAATATTAATAATGTTAATTTCCTTATCAACAACTAGTCCATTTCTAAATACTACGAATGCATTAGGTGTTACAACTTCTGCTAGTATATCTGAGTCAACAAGTAATCCTACTATAATAGATGTTACAACTTATAAATTGGATATAACAGGTGTAACCGATACCTCAATCCAGTTTCAACAAATGATAGATTCACTACCAAGTGGAAGTACAATACAATTACCAACAGGTACGTATAAATTGTCGAATGTTGTTAAGTTAAAGGATAATTTACATATTATCGCCTCTAATGATGTTATAATTAAGGGGACTGGTTATAACACTTTATTCTCCACAGGTAATGCTAATAGTTTCGAGGGTATAGAATTTCAAAATTGTGCAACTGCTTTAAGTGTTTTTCAGAAAACTGGATTTAATATTACAAACTGCAGATTTACAAATAACATTAATTATGCTGCAATTAATTTCTATGGAAGTCACGGTTCATCGATTTCAAATTCATATTTCTACAACATACACAAATATGGAATTTTAATTGATAGTGATAGTTCTGATATTAAAATCGATAACAATAATTTTGATAACCCTTTAGTTTTTGATGGCTATAACGTAGAACAGATAAGTGGGCATGTTTATTGTCTAAATGGAACTAGAATTTTGGTGACAAATAATATTATAAAAAATAGCGGTGGGCAAGGTATTATATTTGGTTATAATTCAACAACTGGAAAAGGTACAACAAGTTCCGTCGCATTTAATAATCGCTGCATAGGTAATGGTCAAGAAGGCATTACTACATATGGCGGAACAAAGAAGGTTTCTAATGGAAACTCTATTGTTAGTAATACATCTATAAATAACAGATTTAATCAAATTGAAGTATGGCAATCTGATAATAATACTGTTCAAGGCAATACAGTAGAAGAATCAATATTTGGTCGTGGAAGTTTAGGATCTATTTGCCTTTTTGGTACGACTGGAACAACTGTTACGGATAACAATATATTATCGTCTCAAAGTAATGGGATAGCAATAATTGCGGGTAGCTTAAATTGCAACGTATCAAACAATTTTATAGCTGATACAAATAGGCAAAATTTTGTTAAAACCCCTGAGAAAGGTAACGGAATATTACTTGATTGGAACGGAGTAGCTGATCCACAATATATAACAATCGCTAATAATACAATTAGCTCAAGTAATGGAATTATTGCTAAAAGTGGTATTTACTCAACTTCCAATACTAATCATCATAACAAAATAAATAGCAACATAATAACAGGTTACCAATATGGAGTTCACTGGTATGCCCTAGCAACTTGTGAAAAATAAATTGACATTATAACCTCCCCACCGACATAAGAGGAGTGAATTGATATCTTAAATAATAACATAAGAAAAAGTATAGCTGTTACCATAATATTAACTGCTTTATTAAATGGTACTTCCTTTGTAACTACTACAAAAGCTGACACTGTGACGGCTAATTCAACTAATGGTCCTGCAACAATAGATGCTCAAAAATATAATTTGGATAAAACGGGAATATCAGATACCTCTGCTTCATTTCAAAAAATGATAGATTCGTATCCAAAAGGTAGTACAATTAATTTACCAAAGGGTATATATAAGATATCTGACATTGTTAATTTGAAAGATGGGATGAGTTTGATTGCAAGTAGTGACGTTGTAATAGAGGGCACTGGTAAAAACACTTTATTCGCTACAGGTAATGATAACACTTTTAAGGGTATAGAGTTTCAAAATTGCTCTATTGCTTTAAGGGTGTTATATGTAAAAGGAGTTAATATAACAAACTGCAGATTCACAAATAATATTAATTATGCAGCAATCGATATTTATGGAAGTAGTGATTGCACTATTACTACTTCATATTTCTATAATATAAACAAATATGGAATTAAAATAGATAACAATAGTTCTAATATTACTATATATAAAAATTATTTTGATAACCCTAATGTTTTTGGTGGATATAAGACCTCGCAGATAGGTGGTCATGTTTACTGCTTAAGTGGTAACAAAATCACTGTTGAGAACAATATTTTGAAAAATAGCGGTGGCCAAGGCATAATATTCGGTTACAGTTCAACCTTAGGTAAAGGTACAACTAACTGCATAGCACGTAATAATAATTGTACCGGTAATGGTCAAGAAGGTATCACAATTTATGGAGGCATTAAGAAACTCTCAAGTGGAAATTCTATTATAGGCAATACCTCTAAAAATAACAGATATAATCAAATAGAAGTATGGCAATCTGATAATAATACTGTGAGTGGAAATACAGTTGAAGAATCAATAGCTGGGCGCGGTAATCTAGGCGCAATATGTCTGTTTACTACGACTAGAACAACTGTTACTGGGAATACAATACTCTCTGCTCAAAATAATGGTATAGATATAACTGCTGGAAGTTTATATAACACTATAACAGATAATAATATAGCAAATACAAACTTAAACAATAATATTACTGCTCCTGAAAAAGGTAATGCAATATTGCTTGACTCAGCTGGAATATCACAGCCACAATATACAACAATCAGAAATAATAAAATTAGCTCAAGTATAGGCATTATTCCTAAGAGTGGTATCTATTCAACTTCTAATAGTAATAAGTATAACAAAATAGATAGTAACTCTATAACAGGTTACAAATCTGGATTTCATTCTTATGCAAAAATGACTTGTGGAATGTAACAACCTCTCCTTAGGATCTACTAAACAAAGGATAAAAGCTATAATATTTGTAGACTTTATCCTTTGTTTTTATTTATAATTCACTCCGAAATATTGGATTGAATTACTCCTCTGCGACTGGGCATACTAATATTCAGCAAAATTACTAATATGAAAATAAAGGGTGGATATATGAAATTTTTTAAAAATAAAACAGTCATAGTTATTATAGTAGTCTTTTTTGCATTTGTTATAGGTACATTTGTAGTAATTAACAAAACAAAAGATCTTTCACTTCATAACATCAATAAGAATGATATAAAAAAATACTCATTAGACATAACCGGAGCCACGGACACCACGGCAGCATTTCAAAAAATGATAAATTCATATCCAAGCGGAAGTACAATAAAGTTACCAGAAGGCAAATATAGTGTTCACGGTAGTGTAAAACTTCCAGATGGAATAAAATTAATTTCAAAAAATAAAGCAGTTTTTATTGGTACTGGCAAAAACACTTTATTTTTTGCAGGAAATAATAACAGTTTTCAGGGCATAGAGTTTCAAAATTGCTCTACCGCAATAAACGTTGATTTTAAAAAAGGACTAAATGTAACTGAATGTAAATTTACGAACAAAATTGATTATGTTGCATTAAATATATCTGCAAGTAGCAACTGTAATATTACAAATTCTTATTTCGATGATATTCGTAAATATGGGATTAAAATAGATAACGATAGTTCTAATATTACAATCGATAAGAATAATTTTGAAAACGACAAAGTTTTTGGTGGTTATAAAAAGGAACAAATAAGTGGCCATATTTACTGCTTAAACGGGAACAAAATCTCCGTGACAAACAATGTGTTAAAAAATAGTGGCGGTCAAGGAGTGATATTTGGTTTTAACTCAACAACTGGAAAAGGTACGGCAAACTCTGTAGCAAGTGGTAATACGTGCATCGGTAATGGTCAGGAAGGCCTCACTATTTATGGTGGAGACAAGAAAGTTACAAGTGGAAATTCTCTTATAGGAAATATTTCCAAAAACAATAGATTTAACCAAATAGAGGTATGGCAAACTAAAGATAACCTTGTTAAAAACAATACAGTAGAAGAGTCCATCAAAGGTGTTGGCAATCTAGGAGCAATATGTCTGTATGAAACATCAAATACAACTGCTACTGGAAACAAAGTGTTATCTGCACAAAAGAATGGTATCGATATAACTGCTGGAAGCTCTAATAACATTGTATCTAATAATATTATAAATAATACAAATGGCGAAAATGATAATAAAGCTCCAGAGAAAGGTAATGGGATATTACTTGACTCGAATGGAAAAGATCAGCCTCAACATATAACAATTAAGGATAATAAGATTAGCTCAAGTAATGGAATAATATCTAAGAGTGGTATCTATTCAACTTCTAATACAAATCAGCACAACACAATATATAACAATACAATAAAAGGTTACAAAATTGGACTTCATGAGTATGCTAAAATGACTGTTGGTAAATAAAACAATTTCTCATCCATGACTTGCAATATAAGCTCAAAACATGAAATTGCATTAAGGAATTCTAATCTTTTGCGAATATAAAATTCTCTAACTCTCACACTCGACGTCCTGTCTCGGGTTCGCTAGACTGGACCTCTGGGTAGTTCTCTGGGGCACATAACAATTATTAATTGTTATGCAACCTGTCAGTCTTACGAGAATTTTATATTGGCAAAACAAGAATTCTAAATTCAATTTCAATGTTTTCTCACTTTTTATTGCAAGTCATTCCCGGAGAAATCCATTTTATTAAACCTTTATGCTAAGATGCATCTAAAAAAGATGATGGATAAAAAAAAATAGAATAGATATAAATAATCCTTACAAAAAAAGTTTTTCAGCCGGTAGGCTGCATATGTAGTAAATATATTTAATTAATTTAACAAAACTACTGCATAAATATTTATATGCGATGTTATGTTAAAAAAATTAATGCATAAGAAAAGAGATAATCTATGAGATTATCTCTTTTCCTTTGTCCAAATTATCTTCTAATTCTATCTTATCAGGTGTCCACCTGCTTAGTATTAATCCATATATAATCCAATTTAATGGGTTTGTAAAATAACCGCCGTAAATCTGATATAAGAAACTAAATAACAGAAGGTTTGCGAGTAACATATTTTTTTTGATACCTACATTAATCGTGAGTAATGTGAGTAATAAAACTAAATATGCTACTGCAAATATACCTCCCTCTGCAATAAAATACGGATATGAAGCTGCTACTACTGCTGTCATTCCAGTAGATTTAAAGATTTTCCTTGTATTATCGGTATTAAGATTTCCAAAGCCTACTCCGATGCCTTCTGTCTTAGTTATTGCTGTAGATGTGAATTCCTGAGTAACATTTACTCTGTAACTGTTGGAAGAATCTTTTCCATTTAACGTATCCACTGTCCTCATATACATTGACGATTTCGTTACTACGAACAATATTGTTATTATGGTAAAGACCATTATTAATCCATATCCAACTAAAATGTTTTTAAAATTCAGTTTTGTTATAATTATAATAAATGATATGAATATTATGGTGGAAAATAACATTACTGATGATCCGTAAGCTCCAGATAATGCTAATAGAGCTAAACAATCTATCATATAGATTATATATTTAGCTTGCACCTTATGAGTTTTTTCTTTAATAATTAAATACATTAATATAAGGATTATTATAGATAAGTGAAAACCTAGCTCACTAGGCTCTATGTAAAATAAATTTAGTCTTACAAGATTATATTTATTTATAGTATCATGAAGCCTCCATAAATAATCATTTTGTTTTAGAACAATCGCTACAGGTGTAAGTATTAAGTAGATTCTACAAATATAATCAATAAACTTTTTAATCTTAAAGTCATGAATTTTTCTTGATACCAAAATCATTAAAGAAATGCATATTGTAATTTTAGAAATATTAACCAAAAGTTTTTGCATTTCTACATTTTGTATTACCATTCCTTGAATGATCCCATAAATCACAATCGGTAAAGCACATATTATTAAGAGTGAAATATCTCTCTTTTTTTTTAATATAACAAAGACAATACCGAGCATCCCCAATGCATAAAACAGATCTAAATTACCGGTTAATGTTTTACTAACAAAAGGTAAATTGGCAAACATCTGATGAAAGCAATACAATAATGCCATTAATATTTCCATTTATTTCTCCTATTCTTTAATCAGACCTGAGTACAATTCCATTATATCCGATGCATGTTTTTCCATTGTATAAATACTTGCTAGATTTAGTATATTATTATTAATATACGATAGTTTTTCTCTATCCTCTATTATAGCTCCTAAATTTTTATATAATTCATCCTCGGCGGCTTTTATTACTATGCCAGTAGTTCCGGATTTTATCATATCTTTAAACCCTACAAGATCAGTTAAAATTACAGGTACAGCATAAGAGAATGCCTCAAGTGCTATATATCCAAATGTCTCATACCAGATGCTTGGAACTATCAATACATCTGTATTCTTAAATAATTCCTCGAGATCAGAATAAACATATGTACCCTTTATATTTACTTTTCCCATAAACTCATCTATATTTATATTTACATTTTTTCCATAGACATTCAAATTCCATTCGCTAATATTATTTTTCAGTAGTTGTCTAAGCACATCTAATAGAAAATATAACCCTTTATACTTCTCTATCGATCCAATATATGTTATTTTTAATGGTTCTTTACTATTACTTTGTTTTTTTATTCTATTATCCTTTATATTTGAATGAGAAATATTAAGAACTCTACTATTTACATTGTTTATATATCTCTCATATGTATTCTTTGCTACACTGCTATTATAATGAATAAAATCGATATTATTAAGTATATCAATAGAATTTTTTCTAAACTTAACATATCCACTAGCCGAAGGATTATTTTTATTGTTTTTTTCTTCATTTATAAGTTCAGTTTCAGTTAATTCATGATTTTTTTTAATAATTAATTTCTGCTTATAAGCTCTTAGCTTTTTTATAATCCTACTATTCTTTAAATATCTATAAGTTCTTGACTGCATAAAGAATACCAATGAACTACTGTAGCCATTTCTATTGCATGTTATGCAGTTCTCTCCATTATGATATTCCTCGCATATTTCCCCTTGCAAATCAATAAGATTGACTTTAGGGCATATTCCAAAATAATCATGAGAAGTAAATATGGTTTTTATATTTAATTTCTTTGCAGCTGCTACAAGTTCTTTATCTAAGCCCATCAATGTATGAATATGCAAAATCTTTACCTTTGACTCTTTTAAGAAATCTATATATACATTTATATCCCTATTTTTAAAATATGTCTCTGGACTTGGTATTCCGCTAAGTAGTGGAATACCAATTGGGTTTAGTATTTCATATACTTTAACACCCTTAAATGACTTATTCTCATCAATTCGTAATTTTTTATCAATCGTGAAATGACCAGGATATAATAATGTAACGTTATTACCACCTGCAACTTGTTTTAACATAAGATCTACAGAATATTTAGTTAACCCTCCAGTCCGTAGTGGAGGTAATCCAAGAGAATAATGCAATATTTTAATAAGTCGACGCCTCCTTAAACTTATAAAAAAAGCTCTTCGTAATCATGAACAATCTTGTCCCAAGAATAAGAATCTTTTATTCTATTCTTAGCTCTTGTAGACATCGCTAAAATTTCATTTTCTGTTAATTTTTCTGCTTTGCTTATTAATGAAGCTAAATTGCCATCTTCATCACTAAAATACATAGCTCCATTTTCCCCAACTTCTTTATTAAAATTAACATCTAAAAGCAGATTAATATCCGTACTCGCTAAGGCTTCAAGAAGTGAAGGATTAGTTCCTCCCACTGAATGTCCATGAATATATGCAAATGCTTCTTCTCTTATTTTTTTTAGAAGTTCATTATCATAAACAGTTCCTACAAATTTTATTCGCGTGTCGCTAGTAAAGTTTGTGGCCTTTAGTAATCTTTCATAAAATTTATTTTTCTCGACATTTGTAATTATAACAAGATCCTTATCAACATCCGATTTCATAAACTCTCTTATCATAGTCTCATAACTGTTCTCGGGTACAAACCTACCAACAATTAAGTAATATTCTTTCCTTTTTATTAAAAAACCGTCAAGAAAGCTTGTTATAAAATCATCCTTCTCGATTAGCTTAGATCTTTCAATTTCCGCTCCATAAGCTATAAATGTAGTATTAGGCTTGTACATATCATAATCTGTATTTATGTAATCCTCTATACCCCTTGAATCACATATTAGTAAATCTGCATGTTTTACCATCAATTTTTCAGAAAACTTCCAATAATTCCTCACAGGCATACTCCATTTACTACGTTTCCATTCATGTCCATCAGGATTTATATAAAGCTTTATTCCCAAATCCTTGAGTTGTTTCTTGTAAAATGATATAAATGGACCAATGCGACACGCAAGAATAAGAACAATTGAATTAGACAATTTCTTTTCCTTAATATACTTTATTGATTTGCTTAAAGCTTGCAAATCATAAAGTACTGCTTTCGCACTACCTATGTCTTTTACATTAACATTAAAACATCTTGCTTTATTATAATAAAACTCTTCTTCCTTAACATTTAGACAAGCCACATGATACATGATATCCTGCTTTTTTTTATAAAGAGTTAATTTATCTACAAAGGTCTCGAATCCACCATAATTAGATGGTATTCCTTTAGAACCTATAATGAATACATCTGTCATTTGTTTACACCTCTATTTTTATTTTATAAAATTATCTTTAGTCCGTTTCATTTAGGAATACACCTATAATATTAGCATGCACTTTTTGAAGAATTTCTTTAGCCTTATGGGCAGATTTTCTTTCTGTTTTCCCTGATTTAACAACAAGAACACATCCATCAGTATATCTTGATAAAACCTCAGCATCAGCGCCTATTGTGATCGGAGGTGTATCAATAATGATATAATCATAATCTTCCTTTAATAAAGTTATAAATTCATTAAATCTAGCTGATACAAAAAGTTCCGCATAATTTAATGTTACTGTACCAGAAGTCAGTATAGATAAATTCTTTATCTTCGTAGTCTTAACTACTTTTTCAAGCGATACATCTCCGGATAGATAATTCACAAGGCCTTTATCGTTTGTTAAATCAAACATGTTATGTATATTTGGCTTTTTCAGATCACAATCAACAAGTATAGTTTTTTTACCACTTTTTGCAAGCGACAGTGAAAGATATGCTGTTGTAGTTGACCTACCGTCGCTACTGCCAGAACTTGCTATCATAATAACCTTTTTTTTACTGTCCGCGTTTATGAGCTGAATATTCGCTTTTAATTCGTTAAATGCTTTTGAATTAATTGAGTCTAAATTAAGATACTCTCCATATTTTGTTTCTCCCATTAAATCCATCTCCCTTCTAATTTATATTAAATGTGCGATTTATTTCTTTTTGGTAAATTTCCGAGAATATGTAGACCCAAATATTTCTCTACATCATCTTTGGTCCTGATCTTTTCATCAAAGAACCCTATAAATGTCACAATAAATATCGAAAGGAACAATCCAAGTAAAAATGCTAATGTTACGTTCATAGATTTAAATTTATTGTTTATAAGATCGCTCTGACCTGAATTCTCCATTATTTTCATGCTCTGTGAAGGATATATTCTTTTTACTTCTTTTGAATAGGAGGTAATAACGGCATTTGCTATAGCTAAAGACTGCTTTTGTGATTCTCCACTAGCCGTAATTGTAAGTATCGGAGCATCCGCTGATACAGTAACATCATAACTCTTTCGCAGCTTCAAATCTGACACAGAACCTTTTAATAATAAGCTAGCGTTCTTTGATATAGTACTAGAGTTTGCGATTTGCTCAAATGTAGGGATTAAACTTTTCGCATTAACTATATCTTCTTTATTTCCTATTACAACGCTTGTTATTGTTTGATACATTGGCTTAGAACTTTTCATAGAATAATAACTGAATAAAGCCGCTGTTAATGTTGCTAAAATTGTTACAAGCAATATAATCCATTTCCCTCTTTTTAGAACATTTATAAATTCTTTATATCCTTTTGTGGTTTCATAATTCATTTTAATACCTCCATGGTAATTGTTCTTTTATGATATTTCTTATTAATTTTAAAGCTATATACCTTTTATATTGTTGTATACCAATTTGATCTTTACTAAAAACAATATCAATTCAACATTTCTTGATTTCATAGATTTAATAAGTAATTTATGGAATTTACCAATCACCTTGGAATCATCCAAATTCTTTCTAACTTCTTCATTATCTAATAAATTTAATATTTCTTGGCTTTTACTTTTTAAAGTTGATTTTTGCTCTATTTTACTTTCCAAATTTAAAAAACTTTTAGAGTAAGTTATCTTATAAAAATACTCAATTATACGATAAGTAAAATGAGTTGCTTGGTACTCCCTAGCATCCTTGCTATATTTACCCCATTCTTTAAGTTTACCTACGATAGTATCATTTTCGCTCCTTACAATATCCAAATAATTATCACAGTATTTAAGCCATACTGGATTTGCATTTTCAATTCTATAATTATATAAAGCTTCTGAAATGACTATGCATTTGTCTATGTGCTGATAATAATTAGCATTAAATATTGTGTCTTCACCACGTTTATAATTCTCAAATTTCAAATTGTATTTTTTTATGATCTCAGATTTGTAAATTTTATTCCACAGAGTATCTCCAATTTCTTCTTCTCTAAGTAAAATATAATTTGACAAAATTTCATCTTTTGTCTTAAAATTATGCTTCTTTGGTAATACAGTAGTTTTTCTGATAATTTCTCCATTTTTATCTACAAAAACATTGGTTTGACCTGATATAACTAGATCCACATCATTATTTTTTATATTTTCATACATTTTTTCAAATAAATTGTTCTCATACCAATCGTCACAATCTAAAAATATAATATATTTACCAATAGATTCATCTATTCCTCTATTTCTAGCGGCCCAGGTTCCTCCATTTTCTTTGCTAATTAATTTAATCCTAGAATCAATCTTTGCATATTCTTTGCACATTTCCTTACTGTTATCAGTAGATCCATCATCTATTATTATTAATTCAAAATCTTTAAATGTTTGATTTATTATCATCTCTAAACACTCTTTGATATACTTTGCTCCATTATAAATTGGAACTATAATACTTATCTTCACCATACTAACACTCCTTAATAATGACCTTCAGTGCTTTTAATCATAACCTTTAATTATACAAAATTCTATTGGTAATAATAGCAATGTTTTTTACTTCATAACATTTTTAATCTTGTACAATAGAGGGAAAATAAGGCCATACGTTTTTGTTTTTATAAGCAATATATTAATTTTTTCTTTAAATGTTAGCTTACTATTCCTTATTATTTCTGAAATTTGTAAATTATCTACCTCTTTTGATACTATATCTTTAAACTCAAAGTAATATTTCTTATCTCCAGTTTCAGAGCTTTGTATAAAGTATTTATTATGTATAGCCCATAGTGTTTTTATCAAATAAACTTTATAATAATCGATTAACTCACCATAAATAAGAGGGTTATTTGTTATAAAATCTCTCATTATATAACATCCATCTATCATATCTTTCATTGATTTAATTGAAAATGTTCTTGTAAGTGATAACTCCCTTTGCCTATAATAATAAAGTGGTTCTATCATTGAATAAATCTTATTTGCATTTGCAAGTAATAAAAATCCAACTGGAGTATCCTCACATACTACAAAATCCGGAAATGAAATTTTATTTTCAAAAAAGAGTTCTCTTTTATGCAGCTTATTCCAAACATAACCCTTGATATCATTTAACAAAAACATCTTAAGGGCCTCACCTTTATCTAAAAAACCTTCTTTATCAATTCCTTCTATTTTCTTATAATTAGAATCTTCCGTATCTTGTCCTTCTTTATACAATATGTAATTACAAATAACTATGTCAACATTTGCACGAGTAGCGGCTTTATACATTTTATCAAACATATCAAGCTCTACAAAGTCATCACTATCAACAAATGCTATGTATTCACCCCTTGCTGCTTTGAGCCCAGCATTTCGAGTTTCACTAATACCACTATTCTTTTGATTTATAACAACTAGTTCAGGGAATTTCTCTTTATATTCTTTAATTATTTCATAACAATTATCTGTAGAGCCATCATTTATTACAATAATCTCTTTATTATCAATAGTTTGATTAATAATACTATCTAAACATTTTGGCAAAAATTCCTCTACATTGTAAACAGGTATTATAATGCTGACATCAACTCTATCCAAAAAACATTCCCCCTAGTTAACCTTCTTTATATACATTAGTTTTTTAACTTTATGAAAAGTGATATCCTTAAGTAAAATTCGTAAATATTTTGACCGTATACAGCTTTTAATGATTAAATAAATTCTATAAATTTCATTTTTCTTCTTATATAGTTTTGATTTAGTAAGCCCTTCTAATGCTAGACTATATCTTTTTTCTTGGTTTATATTAATTTTTATGTTTTTTAAATCTTCTACTGTCTCATTTTCATGCCCGTGTTTAACCCTATCTTTATACATCTTAACAACATGTTTTGAATATAAAAGCTGTTGAAGAGAATTACTTTTGGATATTCCACTCTTGCGAATCCTATATCTAACTAAAAACTCATTAGTATTCCCAAGCTTACATCCATTAGTTATAAGTCTTAATAGGAAGTCATAATCCTCTGCGCATGTAATTTCTCTATAACCTTTGTTTTTATCTATACATTCTTTTCTAAAAAACCAGGTTGGATGATTAATGAAATCTACATTTACAAGACAACTCTTTATTAATTTCATATCCTCTGGCATAATTTCATCTCTATATAATTCTTTGCCATCCTCATCTATATTAATACACCTAGCACCCATAAAATCCACATCCGGATGACAGCTTAAATATTCCATTTGTTTATCAATTCTACTCACTAGTGATATATCATCCGCATCCATTCTTGCTATAAAATCACCTTTAACATAAGTCAAAGCTTTATTTAAGCTCCTAACTAATCCAATGTTTTTTTCATTTTTAAAGAATCGTATTCTAGCATCTTTTTTATTATAAAATTTAATTATATTCTCTAACTTCTTATTATCCGGATTGTCTAAAATAATAATAAATTCTAAACTTCTATAACTTTGATTTAAGATTGATTCTATTGCTTCCATTAACCATTTTTCTTTTTCGTTATACACACTCATAATTACAGACACTAATTGCTGTTTATTAAATTCCATTAAAACACCTCATTAAATATTTTGTCTAAAACTCCTAGTGATTTAAATTTATTGTTTAATCCGACCTTTGTTCAGGACTGATATGAAGATCTTCTTCTCATATTTATTAAATCCCATAATCCAAAAAACTATGAAATATATTATTGTGAATAGAATACCAAACATCAGGATTGAAATATACGATGTCAAACTAAATAGGGACAAAGCTAAGAATCCTAAACCAAATGTTATGGTTGTTGGAATTACTAATTTTAATATGTTCATCCAAAAATATTTTATATCTAGCTTTATAACAAATTTATAATATATATTGTTTGCTACTGCATTTATGATCATACCTATTGCTGTACCAATTGCACATCCAAGTCCTTGATATTTTTGAACTAGTACTATTGATAAAAGTATATTTATGATAGCAATAGATAAGTATATGTATGCCTTCACTCTATGTTTATTCATCGCTTCTAGCATTGTCGCAAAAAGTGATTGGATAATTGAAAATATTTGAGGAAACATTAGTATTATTGCAATGACATAACAGAATGAATACCCCTCGCCAACCCAACGCACAATAAATTGTTTCCCTACTAAAACAAAACCTACAAAAATATAACTACATATGTAATATTGAATTCTACCTATTTTTGTTAATAATCTCATTAGATCATTTCTATTTTCCTCGACTGTTACCATCTTTGTAAGCTTTGGCAAAAACATACTTGATAAAACATTAGACAATGATAAAAAATATGTATTAAATTGTGATGAAACTGCGTATATAGCAATCGGTGCTGCTCCAACAAAAATTGCCAGTATTAGTTGATCTGAGTTCCAATATATTTGATATGCTATTGCACTAAGGAAGACGAAAAATGAGTAATTAAATATCTCGGCAAATAGTGCTTTATCAAATCCGGCAAATTTTATTTTTAATTTTAATATCTTAAAACAATATATAACATTAACTAGGCCAAGCAAGATATTAAAAACCGTTGATCCTATAACCATTCCAAATGCTCTAGACCCAAATAACAATACAGTTATCATAATGGCAGGGTTCAAAATTGTTCTTAATAGATTGATTATTTTTATATACACAAATTTTTCATGTGCCGTTATTATTGAATTAAATATACTTAAAGGAAATGATAATGATATGTTAACTATAGCAACCATAAACATTTGCTTTGTTCTATTGATTTCATCAAGGCTTAAACTCTTACTCATGATTTTTCCTAAGTTGAAATAAATTATTACTCCGACGATCATGGATATCAAACCCAAAATCAGGTACAATGATAAAAACATTCCGTTTACTTTTTTTCGTCCATCCTCATTTTTCTCTACCATATATTTAGAATTATATCTAATAACGGCATTTCCAAATCCTAAATCTAGAAGATAAATATAAGCTACTATTGAATTTACTAAAGAAAATAATCCATATTCAGCTTTTCCAAGTTTGCTTAACATAAACGGTGTATACATCAATGAAATTACATTTCCAATTATTATAGTTATATATGTTATAATTACAGCTTTTTTCATACCGTTTTTCAAATCTTACCTTCACCTCTGCTTCATTACTTCTAATATTTTTTCATAATTCTTCATAGCGAATGAATTATCATACTCTTTAATTTCTATCCTTTTAAGTTCCTTTATTAAACCAGGAATCTCCTCTACATCATTTACAAATTTGATATAATTCAAATCTTTAAGCCACGCGTAAGTATCTTTAACTTTGTGATTGTAATTTGCGATAACAATACAAGGTGTTGATGTAATTGCACAAAACACCAATCCATGTAACCTATCAGTGATAACTACTTGAACTCCTTTAAACTGGTTCCATTTTGCTTTCAATCTTTTCTCTCTTTGATTTAGATTAATCATATATTGCAAAATTTTATCTTCATGCGTCGTAAAGACATCCACAGTATCTGTAATAATTATCTTATCAAAATTACTTTGAGCCTCGCTTCGAATATCATCCTTTTGCTGTGAAGATAAGACACCTTCTTTATCTTGTCTAAGACTTAATAAAACACCTTTTCGCTCAAGTTTTGGATAAGTCTCATTTAAATATAAAACAATATCTGGAGTTAAAATCACCTTACTATTTACAAATGTTTCTTTCATTATGTTATAAGATGTTTCTTCTCTTGCAACCATAATTAAATTTTTATGTTCATTATAGATTGTTTTAGTTTTACTAAGTTCTGTTTTACCAATAACCGTTTCCTTAAAATATATCGATTGTGGGAATAAAATAATCTTATTATCTTTAAATTCAGAAATAATTTTGCGTCTTCCCTCTTCTTCCCAGATATATTCATCGCCTAAGTTTCCGCCACCCTGTAGAACAAAAATATCATCCTTTTTAACATTCTTTTTTAAATTTTTTATATGCTTAATTATGTCCGCTGTAACTATTTCTATAATTATAAAATCCTTAAAATTATCCTTTAATATTTTCTCTTCTGCATATGCAATAGCATGATCGCCCAAATTACCATGATTCGGTGTCCCTATGATAAAAATTCGTTTTTGCTTGGTCTTTGCTTCATATAAATGTTTTGTTTCTTTATATCCCTTACCTTTTAACTTAATATATTTTATTTTATTTAAAACTCTTGGTGAAATAATTGGTTTTAGTAAATTTATCATTTTTGTCTTGTTTAACTTATGCTTTGGATAAATGGTAGTATAGAAATTAGGGTAATTAGATATAAACATTAAGGACAGTTTTTGTTTTATTCCCATTTCATCACTATTTCTTAGGATAGAATAGTTTTGTTTTAATTTATCTATAATTTCATTTATTTGAATAACATAATCATCCTTGCCATAATCAAGTAACAACATATCATTTAAACAAAACTGTAATCTGTTAAATAACTGCTTGTCACACATGTCCCCAAGTAGTGGCTCTAGACTTTTTATATATTCTAAACACTTGATATTAGCCAGGCAATAATCATATCTTTTACTAGCAGTGTTGCTGCCACAGATACTGTCGCCCCTTAGCAAATAATAATATTTGGGGCTTTTTATATCCACAATTTTATTTGATTTTGAAAATAATTTATATGTAGTAAATATATCCTCATAATACTTTCCTTCTGGGTATCTAATATCATCAAATAATTCTTTCTTATAAAGCTTGTCCCATGCAAAGTTTTTCATGCCGCTATACTCATCAAGAACTAGTTCTGACAACGCTTCACGTCTTGTAACCACCTCGGCCTTTTCACTATCTGAGATTGTTGTTATTTTATCTGCCTCTACAATATATCTACCACAAACTGAAATATCAGCCTTATGAGAAGTCAAAGCATTATATAATGATTCATACATATCGCTTTCTATCCAATCATCACTATCAATAAATCCTAGATAGTCACCACTTGCAATATCTATTCCAGCATTTCTTGCAGAACTTAATCCGCCATTTTTTTTATGTATTACTTTTATCCTTTTATCTTTTGATCTATACTCATCGCAAATGTCTCCACAATTATCGGGAGATCCATCATCAACAAGTATAATTTCAAGATTTTCATATGATTGCCCTAATATACTATCAACACAGTTTCTTATATAAACCTCGACATTGTAAATTGGTACTATAATTGAAATCAAGGGGTTGTTCATTAAATCATCTCCTATCTCTTTAAGTTATTCATCACTTTCAGTGCTGTATTCATCACCTATGGTGCTGTTAAAATGAAATACTAACGACATAAAATGTCATTAGAATCTCACATTTGTAGCTTTTAATCCTTGTGCTTTTTTATCTTTCTCTGAAAGTAGTACTTCCTCTATACCAGCTACTGGCCACTCCACTGCTATGTCCGAATCATTCCAGGTTATTGAACCTTCAAATTCAGGATGATATAAATTAGTACATTTATATACAAAAGTTGCCTCATCTGATGTTACAAGGAATCCATGAGCAAACCCTTCTGGTACATAAAACTGCCTTTTATTCTCTCCGCTCAGCATTACGCCAAACCATTTACCATAAGTTTGGGAGTTTCCCCTTAAATCCACAGCTACATCAAATACTTCACCGCTTAAAACTCTAACTAGTTTTCCTTGAGAATACTCCCTTTGAAAATGTAATCCCCTAAGTACTCCCTTTTTAGATTTAGACTCGTTATCTTGAACAAATACCATGTCGAGACCTGCTTCTTTAAACTCATCATAGTTATATGTCTCCATAAAATATCCTCTGTTATCTCCAAAAACTGTAGGTTCTATTATATATAAATCTTTTATTTCCGTATTTATAAACTTAAATTTTCCCATTATATTTCTTATACTCCTTTGTACATCTTTTTGTAGTATTTTTGATATTCCCCAGTCGTAACATTTTCCATCCATTTTTTATTATCAAGATACCACTGAATTGTCTTTTTTATTCCTACTTCAAAGGTAGTTTCAGGATGCCATCCTAGTTCGTCCTTTATTTTTGTCGGATCTATTCCATATCTTCTATCATGACCTAATCTATCTTCAACATGTTTAATCAAATCCCGTGTTATTCCCTTATCCACATTTTCATTTAAATAAGAAATAATACTATTGACTATTAATATGTTTGTTTTCTCATTATGGCCACCAATATTATAAACTTCTCCAAGGCGTCCACTCTCTATTACCATATCTATTGCTTTGCAATGATCTTCTACATATAACCAATCCCTAATATTTAAGCCATCTCCATATACCGGCAAATCTTCGTGGTTTAAACAATTGTTTATTAAAAGAGGTATAAGTTTCTCTGGAAATTGGTATGCTCCATAATTATTTGAACATCTAGTTATGTTAACTGGCATTTTATAAGTATCAGAGTATGCCTTTACCATTAAGTCACTGGCAGCTTTTGATGAAGCGTAAGGACTATGTGAATCTATTGGTGTTGTTTCTACAAAATACCCAGTATCGCCAAGCGAACCATATACCTCATCCGTTGAAACCTGAAGGAATTTTGCACCATTCTTAAACCCATTAGGGGTTTCCCATGCAATTTTTGCATTGTTTAGAAGGTTTACTGTTCCAAGTACATTTGTTTGAACAAATATCTCAGGGTCTTTTATACTTCTATCCACATGCGATTCTGCTGCAAAGTTAACAACATAGTCAAAATCATATTCTTTAAATAACTTCCCTACTAATTCCTTATCACATACATCGCCTTGAATAAAAGTATAATTTGTTCTGCCTTCGACCTCTTTAAGATTTTCCAAATTTCCTGCATAAGTTAGCTTGTCTAAATTTACTATTTTAATATCCTTTGAATATTTCTTTAACATATAATGAACGAAATTTGATCCTATAAATCCTGCTCCACCTGTTACTAAGTAAGTTTTCATATTATTTTCCTCCAAATTTTATCCTTGTTATATATTATTTATTTTATTTGCTCAATATTAGCTAATTCTTTTAACGCTGCTATATTTGTTTTTTTATATTCCATAGCAATATCCATTAAATAATTTCCATATCCAGTTTTTAAAAGTGGTAAAGCTAGCGCTTTTAGTTTTTTCATAGTTATCCAACCTTTTCTATAAGAAATCTCTTCTAGGCAAGATATATATGTTCCTTGAGTACTCTGAACTGCTTCTACAAAATTTGAAGCCTTAAGCATTGAGGCATGTGTTCCTGTATCAAGCCAAGCAAGTCCTCGTCCAAGTAAGTTTACCTTAAGCTTTTGCTCCTCCATATACATTCTATTTAAATCGGTAATTTCAAGTTCTCCTCGCACCGATGGTTTTAATCTTTTAACTTTTTCTACAACCGTATTATCATAAAAATATAGTCCCGGAATAGCATATTTAGATTTGGGATTTTCAGGTTTTTCTTCAAGTGAAAGTACATTTCCAGCTTCATCAAACTCAACAACTCCAAATGAAGTTGGATCATTAACATAATATCCAAAAATGATAGCACCCTCATCAAGAGTCGCAGCCTTATTAAGACTTTGAGAAAAACTCTGTCCCCAAAATATATTATCCCCGAGAATCATAGCTACTTTATCATCACCAATGAAGTCTTCCCCGATTATAAATGCTTCGGCTAGTCCATTAGGCTCTTCTTGAACTGCATACTCTATTTTAAGACCCAATTTACTGCCATCATTAAATAACTCCTTAAACCCAGGTAAATCCCTTGGCGTCGAAATTATAAGTATTTCTCTTATCCCAGCAAGCATTAAAACGGATAAGGGATAATAAATCATTGGTTTATCATATATTGGCACCATTTGTTTTGATACTGCTTGTGTAACAGGGTAAAGCCTTGTACCCGATCCCCCAGCTAATATAATACCTTTCATAATTATATTCCCTCCTTTTTTAGTTTATTAAGTTCAAAAAACACTCCTTAATTTTAAAAACTCTAAACTTATAATTTAGAGTTAACCTTACCTTGCACCCTCATCTCCAAACAAAACTCCTACTGTCTTAAATATAAGGATTATATCTATCCATGTATTTCTCTCTTCTATGTATTCAACGTCCATTTCCATCCACTCTTCAAAACTAATATCACTTCTACCTCTAACCTGCCAATAACAAGTTAAGCCTGGTTTTGCAATTAACCTTCGTTTTTGAAAAGATGTAAACTGTACTACTTCCTTAGGCAAACTTGGTCTTGGTCCAACCAATGACATTTCCCCTTTTAATATATTAAAAAGTTGTGGAAGTTCATCTATACTTGTTTTACGTACAAACTTACCAACCTTGGTTATTCTAGGATCATCTTTCATCTTAAACATAGGTCCTGACATCTCGTTTTCATTTTTAAGTTTCCCTAAAAGACATTCTGCATCAGAACACATAGACCTAAATTTATACATCATAAATTTTTTCCCATCTCGTCCAACTCTGCTTTGAGCAAAAAATACAGGCCCCTTTGAATCAATCTTAATCCATATAGCAACAATAATCATCACAGGACTTATTAATATAACTCCGCTTAAAGATCCAATAACGTCAATTATTCTTTTTATTATAAAATATCCTAGGCTTTTCTTGTATTCGCAAGTTTCCTCTACCTCTGTAACTTCTGAACTTCTTTGTGGTTGTTGCATCTATACATCCCCCTTTTTAAAGAATATTAAACTTTCCACAACGTATCCTATGTACCATTGCTATTTTTCACTCATTACTTCTTCATATAAAGCATTAAATTTATCATTGTTTTTTAAACTCTGAAGATATCTCATAAAGGGAACTTTTAATGCATCTCTTTTTAAAGCGAATTCAACTGTAGCTTCTAGAAAACCTAATTTATCTCCCACATCATATCTACGTCCTTCAAACACATATGCATACATATCTTGCTGGGATATTAATGTCTTTAGAGCATCAGTTAACTGAATTTCTCCGCCCTTGCCAGGTAATGTATTATCTAATATGTCAAATATATCTGGTGTTATTATGTATCTGCCAAGTATAGCTACATTTGACGGTGCAACATCTACTCCAGGTTTTTCAACAAGGTTATTTACTTTGTACACCCTATCAGTAACTTGAACTCCATCAACTATTCCATATTTATCTACATTTTTCTTTTCTACCTTTTGTACTCCTAAAATTGATACATTTTTTTCTTCAAAACAATCCATAAGTTGTTTTAAACATGGTGTTTTAGCATCGACTATATCATCACCAAGCATTACAGCAAAAGGTTCATTACCTACAAATGCCCTTGCACAATTTATAGCATGTCCAAGTCCTTTTGGTTCTTTTTGTCTTATAAAATGTATATCCACCAAATTTGATATCTCTCTAACCTGTTTAAGAAGGCCATCTTTATGTTTATTTTCAAGTTCAAGCTCTAGTTCTACCGATTTATCAAAGTGATCCTCAATAGACTTTTTGTTTCTTCCTGTAATAATTAATATTTCTTCTATTCCTGACGCAACTGCTTCCTCAATAATATATTGCATTGTAGGCTTATCAACTATAGGTAACATTTCTTTAGGTAATGCCTTCGTTGCTGGCAAAAACCTTGTTCCAAGTCCTGCTGCTGGTATAATAGCTTTTCTTACTTTCATTTAAATTTCTCCTTTGTTTTGTAAATTATTTTGTAATCATACTTATATTTTTCCTTAATTATTTACATTTTTAAAACTATTTTGAATTTTTATACTTAATTTAATAAAATGTAATTTTATCTCAATTCATTTTTGAAAATAAAAATCCATCCAAAATATAAACATGACCAATTTATCCTTATACGTTTATCAAATTAATGTTACATTACATTATATTTTCTAATCTTATATGTGATAATCAATGGTCATCATATATATTTATCTCTGTAATTAATATTTCAATCAAATAAAAAATTGTCTTAATCACTGAATTGATTATACCATAATACTACAAAATGTGTGTTAATTTTTTATTAAGTTTGTGAATATTCGACATAAATCTTTCTTTTTATTTAGTCTTAAATATTCATTTTCCCACATATATCAATTTAACTCAAATTGATGCAATAAATCGAGTTAATATTATTTATACCTTAAGACCACACTTGCATGTTCTAAGTATTGTGTTCCCATGATGAACATCTCATTTTCACAAAAAAAAATCAGAAGCATTTCTACTTCTGATTTTGATCATTTTTCTTTACAACTCATGTAATAAATATTAAATTTCCAGTTGATATTGTAAACAAAATAATTTAATACTTCTTACACTTAGGTTTTTGTTTACCCTCTTTTTCGAATGCTAACAGTGCATTAACTTCTCCACCCAATAATATTATTATAGAAGTTATATAAAGCCATAACATAAGCACTATAACTGCTCCTATTCCACCATATAGGATGGAGTAATTATTGAAATTATTTACATAATATGCGAAACCCAAAGAAGCCACAAGCCAACACAAAGTACTAATTACAGCTCCAGGAATTACCTCTTTCCAGGTTAATCTTCTACAAGGAGTAAAATGATATAACGCTGCAAAGGTAATTCCCATTCCACCTACAGATACTAGATATCTTATGATATCCCAATTTAATATAAAATCACTTGATAGATTTAAACTATGTGCAATAGTTCTTCCTATCATTTGTCCAAATACCACCAATGCTACTGAAGCAACAATTGCAAAAGCAAGGCTTACCATAAATAATACAGATATAACTATAGTCTTCCAATAGGGTCTTGTTTCTTCCTCATCATAAGCTTTATTTAGCCCCTTAATTATAGCCCTAAAGCCACTAGAGCCTGACCAAACTATACCTACTATACTTAGTGACACTAAATGACTAGTACTTGAACTCGACGCATTTTTAATAGTAGTGTAAATTAAATTAACAGTACTCTCTGGCATTATTTGTTGTACATATATAAGAATATCTGTACTTTTTAAATCACTATAACTAATCATTGTAAGAAGCAACAATAAAAAAGGAAAAAATGATAAAAGTAAATCATAAGCAAGCTGACCTGCCAAAGCAGTAATATCATCATCTATAATTCTACAGAAAAGTTCTTTTGATTTTTTAAACATATAGCACCCCTTCGTTTTGTTGTATTTTAAATAAGTTCATCTACTATTTTAAGTATCATACGGTACTATTCTAGGCAACATATGAAGGTTCACCATGTAGTTCGTTTGCAAGGCATGCTAGAGCTTTAGATACCTGTGCGCATTTTATCCTTACTCTGATATAATATGTATTATAGAAAGATATTATTAGTAAAGATATTTTAATCAATAAAAAGGAGGTATAATATGAAATTAGCACTAGCTCAATTAGATATAGCCTTTGAAGATAAGTCTACCAATAAAGAAACGACAAAGCAATTTATAAAACAGGCAATTTCTGAAAATGTGGATATGATTTTCTTCCCAGAAATGACTTTAACAGGTTTTTCTATGAATCCTTCTTATATAGGAGAGGATAATAGTGAAACTATTGAATTTTTCAAGGAAATGAGTACTAAATACAACCTCTCTATAGGTTTTGGATATGTAGAAGGCACATCACACTCCAAAAACAAATACAAAGTAGTGGCACCTCAAGGCAATGAACTTGTAGATTACGCTAAAATTCATCCCTTCTCTTATGGAAATGAAACTGAATTTTATGAAAGTGGAAATGAAATAAAGCATTTTAATGCTTTTAATTTCAATATAACTCCTTTCATCTGCTACGATTTGCGATTTCCAGAAATATTCCAGCTAGCATCAAAAACAGCTACCTTAATTACTATTGCAGCTAACTGGCCCAACGAGCGTCGAGAACATTGGATTACTTTGCTAAAAGCAAGAGCCATAGAAAATCAATGTTACATTGCTGGTATAAACCGAGTTGGTGAAAGCAATGGATTAACCTACAGTGGCGATTCCATGATTGTAGATCCACTAGGAAACATAATAGGTAGCTTATATAATGAGGAAGGTTTAGTTATAGCTGATATCAATCAAGATGATGTACTCGTAGTTCGAGAAAAATTCAGATTTAAAGATGATAGAAAAGAAGAATTGTATTATAAACTATATAATAAGTAACCTGTGAAGGTTC
Organism: Clostridium estertheticum; assembly: GCF_026650985.1. Taxonomy (GTDB): domain Bacteria; phylum Bacillota; class Clostridia; order Clostridiales; family Clostridiaceae; genus Clostridium_AD; species Clostridium_AD estertheticum_C. The sequence goes on along the minus strand of NZ_CP086239.1, from coordinate 4,415,461 downwards.
GGCATGTAGGTCCTTTGGATAGTAAAGCATTCGTTAACAGAATCTAATAAAAGTAGCCATATTTTTAGCATAAGAAACTTGTCATAAATTAACACTATAAATTGTTATTAATGAACCCTCCCAGCTACGTCAAAGTTTTAATTTTTTGAATCTTATAGTAGTAAAATAATAAATTTCTTAATGGAATTTGTTATTTATATTTTTAATTTAATACACAGGCGAGAAATTTTTCTGTTACTATTTTAATATATTTTGAGATAATTAAATGTTTATCCACAAAATCAAGAAAGTTATCCTCTTTTAGTGGATAACTTTATATGTTTCTTCAATAAATAAGCCATATTATGATAATAATACAATATTTATGAAATTATATTTAATTTTATAGAAAAGTTATCCACAGGCATAAATCTATCTTACTAAACTTAATTCTGTAATATTTTTCTTCTTTTCATTCATTATTACTTTAAGACTTACTTTTGTTTTATAATATACAGTAATTCAAATAATCCTATATTACGATGTCGCAACTCATTATAACCTCAAAACATTAAAAGTTCAAGGTGAAATTGCAAAAAATTTAACATACTTATAACATCACAGTTTTCTGTAAATTTTTGTCTTTTTTTACACTAATACCGATATAAAAAATTAATTAAATTACAATAATTATTAAAAACTATCTACTTATGAAATAGCTCAGAAAATAGTTTTTATGAAAACAAATTTTCAGATAATTAAAAATTCATCCACAATTCGAACAAAGTTATCCACCAAATGAGGATAACTTTGTCTAATAACATGTTTATAAACCCATTAACTGCCATCAAAAAGAATTTTATTATATTTAGTTTAGTTATAAGGGTTAGTTATCCACATACTTAAATTTACATTTCCAAAAATCAATATTATAAATTATATAAAGAATTATATTGACAACAAAAAAAATAAGTTATATAATAATCTCAAGAATTAAATTGTGTACAACCTAATTGTGTAAAACGTATTTTAAAAAGTACTAAAATAATAAATTCACGAATTTAAAGGAAGTCTTAAAATGAGTAAAAGATATGATATTGCAATAGTTGGTACTGGACCAGCAGGATTATCAGCAGCATTAAATGCAAAAATAAGAAATAAGAGTTTTATTATTTTTGGTAATAATGAGTTAAGTAATAAGTTAGCAAAAGCTGAGAAAGTTAATAATTATCTAGGCTTTTATGGAAAAAGTGGATCTGAAATAAGAGATGAGTTTGCAAACCACTTAAAATCAATGGATATCACTATTACCGAAGAGAAAATAAATAACATATATTCCATGGGTGATTATTTTGCATTAATGGTAAACGAAAAAATATATGAAGCAACTTCAATAATATTGGCTACAGGAGTTAACTTTGGGAAACCCTTTAAAGGTGAAGAAAAGTTCTTAGGTAGAGGAGTTGGTTATTGTGCAACTTGTGACGCTCCACTTTATAGAAATAAAATTGTTACAATAATAGCTTATGATAAGAAGGAAGAAGATGAAGTTAACTTTATCGCTACGGTCGCATCTAAAGTTTATTATCTTCCAATGTATAAGGAAAAAGTTGACGTAGTATCCTCCATAGAAATTATTAATGATGTTCCCCTTGAAATAATTGGTGATGAAAAGGTCACTAAACTAACACTTAAGAATGGTGAAATAATTACAGATGGTATTTTTATCTTAAGAGATAGTGTTTCACCCGGACAATTAGTGCCAGGTCTCACGATGGATAAAAACCATGTACAAGTTGATAGAAAAATGAAGACTAACTTAGATGGTTGTTTTGCCGCTGGAGATATTGTTGGTGTACCCTACCAATACATAAAATCTGCAGGCGAGGGAAATATAGCAGCATTATCAGCTGTAGCCTTCGTTGATGAGCAAAAGAAAAAGCAATCTTAAATTTTAAAATTAAACATATTTTTTAAAAAAATAAATATAAAAGGAGAAATTAAAATGATCTATGATTATAAAGTAAAAACTACAGAAGGTAATGAGGTTTCAATGGAAGATTATAAAGGAAAGGTACTATTAATAGTTAATACAGCTACAGGTTGTGGTTTTACACCACAATATGAAGGACTTCAAAAACTTTATGACAAATATGGCAATGAAGAATTTGAAATATTAGATTTTCCAAGCAATCAATTTTTTGCGCAAGCTCCAGGAACCAATGAAGAAATTTCTAATTTTTGTGCAATAACATATGGTACAACTTTTAAAACTTTTGCTAAAATAGATGTAAATGGCGAAAACACAAATGAATTATATAAATTTCTAAAAAAAGAAGCTCCTTCAGCTGCTGAAGATACTGCATCAGAAGGTTTGTACACTAAATTATCCGGTTTAGGATTTAATACAACTAAATCTGATATCAAATGGAATTTCACAAAATTCCTCGTAGATAAAACTGGTAAAGTTATTGCTAGATTTGCTCCAACATTTGAACCAGATAAAATGGAAGAAAATATTAAATCTTTAATATAAATTAAATAAGCTGTTTGTTTAACGAAATTCCAGAAGGAAAGTCTCCCACTTTTCTATAAGTGGGAGACTTTCCTTCTGAGGTCGTTAATATTGTAGCTCCGTAGGAGATGATTTAATCGTTACTAGGTAAAAAACAGTAATATAACCCCTATAATTGTGATAATTATTAATATATATTCTATTATAGTTACTGTTTTTGATTTTAATTTCTTGTTAAATATTGAAAGTAAAATACACCCAATTAACGAAATTGCGATTGTATATACTGGTGCAAGTTCCATATCAAATTTCTTCTTTCTAATTTATAATTAGGACACACAAACTTTTTGATAAACTTATGGTTTCTTCAATTATTTTTGTATAATGTAAATTGGTAATTGTTTAAATAACTATTATGTCCATAAAAATAATTTATCTTTAATTATTTTTGATTCTGAAAAATAATATGTGTTTACTCTCATATAAAACAATAGGAACAAAGGTACTATCCATATGAATAGTACCTTTGTTTCTGTATACTTATAAATTGTTTTCCTGTTGATAATACCTTTAGCTTAGTAGCTAAAGCATTTATGGGTTTTCTAATGATGAAATAATCTTATCTTTGAACAAGCCATTGCTATATTATATTCATTACATGCTTTTACGACTATGTCGTCTCTTATTGAACCACCGGGTTGGAGAATATATCCTACACCACTTTGAAATGCTCTATCTATGTTGTCTCTAAATGGAAAGAATGCATCTGAGCCTAAAGATACCCCTGATAAATTAGATATCCATGAGGTTTTTTCTTGCTTTGTTAACCTTTTAGGTATTTCATTAAGCACTTCGCCCCATTCCCTCATCTCTATAGGAGTAGTGTCGTCCCTAAGGTATTGATCTATAACATTATCTTTATTAGGTCTTGATATGCCATCTTTGAATGATAAATTAAGAACACTTGGATGCTGCCTTAAATACCATATATCAGCTTTCGACGCAGCAAGTCTTGTGCAATATATTCTAGATTGTTGCCCTGCACCGACCCCAATTACTTGACCATCTAAAACAAAACAAACGGAATTTGACTGAGTATATTTTAATGTGATCATTGAGATAAGTAAGTCTCGTTTTGCATCATCTGTAATATTTTTATTATTAGTTACTACATTATTAAGCATTTTCTGTTCTAATTTAATATTATTTCTTTTTTGCTCAAATGTTATACCATATATTTCTCTCTTTTCAATATCTTCAGGTTCATAATTTGGATCCATTTTAATAATGTTAAAATTCCCTTTTTTCTTTTTCATCAAAAGTTCCAGAGCTTCATCTGTATAGCTAGGAGCAATTACTCCATCTGATACAGATTGTTTTAAAATCATTGCTGTCGGTAAATCAACAACATCACTTATAGCTACCCAATCACCAAATGATGACATCCTATCTGCACCTCTTGCTCTTGCATATGCAGAGGCAACAGGCGACAATTCTATATTTTCAACAAAATATGCTTTTTTTAACACATCACTTAAAGGAATCCCCACTGCGGCACCTGCCGGACTTATATGTTTAAAAGATGCCGCTGCTGGTAATCCTATTGCTTGTTTTAATTCTTTCACCAATTGCCATGAATTAAATGCATCCATAAAATTAATATAACCGGGGTTTCCATTAAGAATTTCGAATGGTAGTGCCTTGTTTTTCATGTAGATTTTAGCTGAGCCTTGATGTGGATTACATCCATATTTAAGTATAACTTCTGAATTTATCATAAACAAAACCTCCTATATAATTAAATAAAAAAACCGCCTGAATAAAATTTTATTTTACCCAGGCGGTCGATATCTTTCTTTAGTCATGCTCCCTATGGTAAACACCATTTCCGCCAGTTACATGATTAATTATTGATTTTTATTAAATTATAGATTATATTCATATTTATGTCAAATAGAAAATTAAAACTATATATCAAAATCCATTAGAATAAGAACCTAATAAAAAAATATAAAAAAACGAGGCACATACTGAATGTTAATTTCAATATGTGCCTCGTTTTAAAATACTCTATAAATATACTTAAAAAATATAAAAATTTGAACTATAAGTATAGCTGGTATTCCTATTACAAACTTATTATGCTTAGTTTTATGTCTAAATAATCGCATACCTAAAAATATGCCCAAAGCCCCATAAGCAAAAGCTATAGTGAAAAGTGTCTTCTCTGGGGTTCTCCACTTTCCCTTTCTTGATTTGTTCTTATCCGAATACATTATAAAAATTCCATACAAATTAATAGCTAAAACATAATATAAAAATATCTTCATTTGTTTCCCTCCGTTTTAATAATAATTAAAAATTTTCTTCTTATTGTGACAATTCTTTTTCTTTGTTGGTTATCATTAAGTCATTACATATAAATATAACAGTAATAACGCATCCTAATATGGCCGCTCCATTACTCAAGACTCTATTATCTATAAAACTCTCTAAAAATGGCATTCCTACAAAAAAATAAATCATAATTAAAGGATATACTGCTTTTCTCAATTTTCGGGTTGATATAAATTCGGACATACTAACAATAAATAAAAGTATTATCGCTATCCTTATCATTACTGTCGGTATTTCAAGTTTCATAAATATCATTATAAATCCAGCTATACCAATAATAAATGAAAGTTTTGTTAATAGCATTGTTATTGATTTCAATTTCACAAATATCATCTCCAACATAAAGCATTATTAAATATATATGTTCAGAAAACTAATGTATTCGTAAATTTCAACCGCATTCCTACCCATACCATCACTGAAAAGACATTAAATATGCGTCATAATTATATGGAATTTCTCCATAGGGACTTGCAAGAAGAAGCGCAGAAACATTGAAATTGAATTTAGAAATTCTTCTTTTGCTAATATAAAATTCTCGTAAGCTTCCACAGGACAGATAACAATTAATAATTGTTATCTCCCCCAGAGAACTACCCAGAGGTGGAAGCTAGCGAACCCGAAGCAGGACGCTGAGTGTGAGCGACATAACAATTAATAATTGTTATGTCCCCCAAAGAACGACCCAGAGGAAGAGAATTTTATATTTGCAAAAGTTTAGAATTTCTTAATCCAATTTTCTGTTTATAGCTTATTTGCAAGGCATATAGGAGAATTTTGATACCTTTTGCACGTGGAATATTTTCTACGTATACTCTAGTTTTACCTTGCTGCCACCCTGCCCTTGCTCTGCTGGAGTAACTATTAATTTTATTGGGACTCTATTACGAAGCTCCTCCACGTGACTTATTATTCCCACAGACAATGTGCTTGAATGAAGTTTTTCAAGTGAATTCATTACTACGTCTAATAGGTCCGTATCTAATGTTCCAAATCCTTCATCTAAGAAGAAGAATTCTAGTGGAGCACTACCCTTTAATTGAATTTGTGAGGAAAGTGCTAGTGCAAGACATAATGATGTTAAGAAGGTTTCTCCTCCTGACAATGTGTTAGTTTCACGTCTTATGCCTCCATTAAAATCATCTCTCATTACAAATGCTCCATTAGCATCAAGCTCCAATGCATAACGTCCCCTTGTTATCTCTTTTAACCGTTTTGAAGCTTCCATAGATATATATTTCAGTTGCTTCATAGCTACGTATTCAACAAATTTATTTCCTTGAATAAGAGTGTCAAGTTCTTTTAAAAGGCCTAATTTATGCTCTACTGATTTCTTCTTTGTTAGGAGTGTTTTAATTTCTCGCAAACTTCTCTCCATATCCTCAAGAGCCCTAAATTGAGCACCTATTGCTTTGGTCTTTTCCTCTAGAACCGTTCCAATAACTTCTCTTTTTTCTTTTAGTTCTTCAAATAAAGTAACATCTACTTCTTTCCCTTGAAGCAATATTTCAAGTCTTTTTAAATTATCTATAAGGTTACGCTTAAGTTCCTCATACTGTTTTATTTCTTTCTCGAAGATTACTAAAACTCCTCTTGAAACGGAGTGAAGTAGGACTGTTTCAGTATCTTCAAAGGAATTTTCCTTAAGAGATATGTTTAATTTTTCTTGTCCCTCTAGTAACATCTTAGACAACATTTCTTTTTTATTTTCTTCACTAGTCTTTTGAGTTAAAACATTTTGTTTTTCTATGTTTTCTCTTTCAAAGATTGCTTTTAGGGTTGATTCCTTTAAAGTTATATCTTTAATTTGGGCTCTTACCTTTTCTACTTCGATTTTAGGGGTATGATCCACTGTAGGAGTAAATCCGCAAAGCTCCACTATTTGAAGCGTCAAGCGCTCTATTTCCGCCCTTTTCTCCTTGCCACTTGTTTCTATTTCTGTTTTCAAGTTAGTAAGTTCCCTTAAAGTCTTATCTATATCTACTGTTTCCTTTTCGAGCGTTACAAGTGCTGTTCTATCCTTTCTAACCTGCGATGTAAGTTTTATTACTTCATTATCTATGTTTTTAATTTGCAAAATCTTTTCTTTTATAGACATTGGTTTTTCATTCTCATTTTGTTTCTGCTTAAATGAATCCTCTTCACGTAATAAGTCATCATTTAAAAGTTTATGACTTTGAGAAAGTAACTCTAACCTCTCACCCGCAATAGAGATATCGTTCTGTAAATCTAAAAGCGCTTCACTTTCTTTTCTTAAACCTTCTCCAAGTTTTGCCTCATCCATAGCTACTTTACTTTTTTCTTCTCGAGCCTCCGCACGTATAACTTCTAGCTTTGCCTTTTGTTTATTATATAATTCGATCTTTTCTTTAAACTGGAGTAAAGATACTTCACTCCTCTTTTTCTCCTCTTCAAGCTCTTTTATATTTATATCCTTGAGTTTTTCTGTTACTTCTAATAATTGATTATTCATATACTCCTCATCTTTTGAAAATCCCGCAAGTTTTATTAACTCCTTTTGATAATCCTTTAATATATTTTCTAGGTTTGTCTCTACACTTTGTTTTAAACTCTTTAAACCTTTTAAATTTGTATCTGCTTTTAACTCTGCCACTTTGGGATGATGATCCGCTCCGCATACCGGGCATAGGTCACCTTCTTGCAAATTAGAAGCTAAAACAACTGCCATGTTTCCTATCTCTATTTCTTTTATCTCTCCTTCTAATTTTTCAACCTTATCTTTCATAGTTTCTATGGACTTTTCTACATTTTTTATATTTAGCCTAACTTTTTCATTTTTTATATTTGTAATCCCATATTTATCTTTAAGTTCATCCTTTATTTTATGATCTTCTACAGCCTTTTCAAGTTTTACCTTAAGTGTGTTATAAACTTCTTGCTTCTCTAGCAACAAATTATTATCTCCCGGGAAATCATTCGCTAGTTCCACACTTTTTTCTTCTAAAAGCTCTAATTTATTTTGTTTGTCTTTCAACGTAAAAGTAGCTTTATTATGAAGTAGCTCTGTACTAGACAAGGTCTTCTTCAAGGTTTCACCTTTGTTTTTAAGTTCATTAACATTTTTAGTAGCTGAAGTTACTTCTAACTCACTATTATAAGTTTTGTACAGTTTTTCCCTATACTCTGGCAATATTTCTATTTCATTTAATTTTGTTTCACATGATTGTAACTGTTGCTCTATCTTTTCTTTATTAATAAGGATTATTGATGTTTTTGAGTTTTTCTCCACTATATTATGCGTAACTTCTCTATGTTTTTCTAATAAAATATCTTTTTCATTAGCTAAATAAATTATTTTCTCTTCAATATTGGATGCCTGCTTTAAACTTACTTCTTTTTCAATCAAAGTTGGTAATTTATCATTTTTAGATTTCCAGGCTTCTTCATAAGATATTTTGGTACTATCTAGTTTCTGAGATATAAATTCATAATCTTTGATTAATTTTTGAAGTTTCTCTCCGTTTATAGTTAAGCTTTTTTGAGTTTCTGAAACATTTTCAATATAAGGTTTTACATTTAACGCTAAACTTCCTTTTGTGAATTTTACTTTTTTATTTTCTATATCTTCCTCTTGAAGTTTTAGCAACTCTTCCTTTATTACATACTGACTCTTTTCTTGTTGTAATTCAAAAATGTTTTTATATACTTCATACTCTTTATCTAGAGTACTTTTCTGGAGTTTAATCTCCTTTTCTTCTTCCTTTAAACTTAAAAGCGTTTGCTTTAATTGATTATGTGATTCTTCGTCTACATTCTCATAACCCTTCATTTCTCCCTCAAGCAAAGTTTTAGTGTTTAAATTTTCATTTCTAACTTTCTTTATCTTATCGTAAAGTTTAGAACCATATTTCTCAAGAGCAAATATTCTCTCAAGCATATCTCTTCTTTCTTTTCCTGTTAGCTTTAAAAATTCATTGAATTTACCCTGAGGTAATACTACTGACCTTGTAAAATCCTCAGCTTTTAATCCAATAATACTTATAATGTTTTCCTCGACATCTCTTGGTCCTTCTGCGATGACTTTGTTCTCATCAGTATTTTCTTTATTTATCTCAATTAACCTTGCATAGGCAGTTTTAAAGTTTCCAGTTTTTAATCTCTTTATACATCTTTCTGCTCTATATGACGTGCGGCTTCTCCCTAGTCCTATTTCAAAATCAAAACTTATTTCCACTACATTTGTTTCTGTATTTACAAACTCTTTAGTATCCCTTGATACTTTTCCGTATAGGGCTATAGTTATCCCATCTAATATAGTTGATTTACCACTAGCCGTTGGCCCAAATATCCCGAAAAGTCCTTTTTCTGTAAGCTTTGAGAATTCTACAGTTTGCTGTTCTACAAAAGAATTTAACCCTTTTATCTTAAGACTTACCGGTTTCATCTTTGGTTTCCTCCTCATCTAATGCTATACTTAAGAACAATTCCATTAACTCACTTGTTGGCTCAAGACCACCCTTTGCAAGCACAAAATATTCTTTGAACATTTCCTCCATGGATTTTTCCCTTAAGCTTTCATTTAATTCTTTAGAATCTTCAATTTCATCTATTATTGGCTGAATCGATACTATGTCTGGCCTTAATCTTTTCATTTCCTTTATGTTCTCCGTACTTATTATTTCCTTAGTCTTTATTTCAAGATACACCCAGATTTTTTTTTCGCCATCAAACTTACATTTCTCTAATGCTTCCTCGGTGCTATCACATTTCCATATTTCTATTGGTTTATAGTTTCTAAACAATATATTTGATATTTCAGCGTCTGCTCCTGCTTTAACATCTACAAGATATGCTCCCTTGCTATAGTTTATTTCACTTTTACTATATTGGATTGGAGAACCAGAATATCTTATTTTGCCCTTAGTTCCTGGAACCTTTTGTGGCCTATGAAGATGTCCTAGGGCGCAATACTGTGCTTTCTTTGGGAACTTAGTCGGAGATACAGAGAGGCTTCCCCCTAGTTGTATACTTCTCTCAGACCCACTCTCCTCTCCGCCCATAACATATAGGTGGGATATTACTAGATTTATCGTGTCATCTCTATATTTAAGGGATAAATCATCAAACAATTCTCCTATTCTATCTGAGTAACTTCTCTGTCTATCCTCATCATTTAATTCAGTTGAAAGAACTTCGTTCAGCCTTTTTTCGCTTGGATAAGGAAGCGTTAATATAACTGCCTTTTCTCCTCTTATGCTAAGCTCTATATATCCTTCGCCACTTTCTATTATTTCAAAATCGTAATCATTATCCGTTTTAAATTCTCCAAAGACACCTTGCCTTGCTATGCTTTTAGGTTCCCCGAGCAATATTACTCCATGCTCATATGCAAGGGGGCTTGCAGCTACTAATCTTTCCGGATTATCATGATTCCCTGCAATGACAAGAACCGCAGTCTTACCACTACTTGTTATATCGCTAATAGTACTATAGAACATTTTTTCTGCCTTTGCTGGTGGGTTACCATTATCATATATATCTCCAGCTATAAGAACTAAATCTATATCATTATCTTTAACTATTTCTATGAATTCTTTTAGGAATTCTTCCTGTTCCTCTAGCCTGCTATACTGCTCTAATGTCTTCCCTAAATGCCAATCCGACGTGTGAAGTATTCGCATATTTATGACTCCTTTCTTTAGCTGTTAATGTTGGTTAAAGTGATTGACGTTTAACAACTATTCAACATTTATTATTTTACTTCTACTGCTTCATCCGTGCTAAACGAGTATAGGTAGCTCTCTTTAACTTCTACTCCCAGTGTAACTTCCAGTGCTTTTGCATAATAATCGAGCTGTGACTTATATTTGTCAATTAGTGAGTTTACCTCTCCATTTTTCACGAAGTCTGTTTTATAATCCACGAGTATTATTTGTCCATTTTCCTCAAAATAGCAATCTATTATCCCTTGAAGCATTATTTGCTCATCTCCATATATTTCTACAGGAAGACTTTTATCTATATCCGTACTACTAATTTCCATATGGAATGGAACCTCTCTTTTCAAGAGATTTAGACTATATGCTTTTATCATTCTTTGACCAAGTAAAGTTTTAAATAACTTTACTAATTTATCTATACGGACAGCCTTGCCCTCTTCTTTTGATATTAAAGATTTTTCTAGAAGAATTTGAACTTGGGCTTCTATTTCAATTGATGTTGTCACTTTAGTTAGATCTAATCTTTGAAGTACTGAATGCATTGCAGTTCCTTTTTCAGCTGGCGATAAGCCCTTTACTTCTTCTAAGAATTTTGGTTTGTTTATAAGTCTTGGCGCATACAGATTGCCTGAATCCGATTCTGTTAGCTCAACGTTAAACTTCCTTTTAAGCTCCGTTACTGTGAGTACTGTAGGCATTTTTGTAGACTTCTCGTATTTATAAACAAAACCTAATCTCTTTTCTATATCTGCCATTAATTTATCTTCGGATAATTTTTGGGATGATAATTCTTCCTCCGATAATTTATCATCTAATAACTTATCATATATAGATTTTCCCTTAAGAAGACTAAGCCTTTCCTCTGCACTAATTAGAGTTTCCTCTTCCAGTTGCTCGTCTTTCTTTATATGTTCTCTATTCCAAAAACGCACAATGAAGCTTGAAGGATCACTTAGGAGATGTAAATTTTCATCCTCTATTTGTATACGCGCGCGGAGAGGTTTTCCATCAACATGCCTAATTACTGCAGGTATTATCCAATCTAAATAGCTTTTTCCTTTTAATATTTCATATTCCCCTAGCTTTTCACCGCTCTCATCTAAGCTTGAACTCATTCTAGATAGATTTTTATCTATATTTCTAATTGAGCCAGTTATTATTAGTTTTTCCTTTGCCCTTGTTAAAGCTACATATAATACTCTCATTTCCTCGGCTAAGCTTTCTATTTTTATTGTCTTTTTTAGTGCTTGCTTTAGTACTGTAGGATATGAAATTCTTCTAATTGGATCCACATAATCTGGGCCATAACCTAATTCATAATGAAATAATATACTCTTATTTATATCCATTAAATTAAAGTTTTTACCCATTCCACTTAGAAATACTACAGGGAATTCTAGTCCTTTACTTTTATGAATGCTCATTATTCTGACTACGTTCTCATTCTCGCCTAAGGTTTTAGCGCTACCCATGTCACCACTGCTTACTTTTAGCTTATTTATAAAGTTTATAAAATTAAACAATCCCTTATAGCTTGTCTCTTCATATTGCCTTGCCCTTTGGAAAAGCACTTTTAAATTTGCTTGTCTTTGAGGGCCTCCTGGCATGGCTCCTATATAACCATAATAACCTGTGTCCGTGTATAAATACCAGATGAACTCATCGATAGGCATATATGTGCATATTTCTCTAAAGTGATTAAATTTCTTTAGGAATCTTTTAAGTTTTTTATCCACAGAATCTAGCTGTTTATCCTCTAGGTCACAATTTTTATCCCCAGGCTCTAATTTTTTATCCCCAGATTGGTCTTCTTTATCCTCAGACAAAGTATCTTTAAATTCCACGAAATTTACCATTGCCTCGTAAAAACTTACTTCTCTTTGCCCTATTCTTATATCAACTAGTTCCTCTGAGGTAAACCCTCCTATTGGGGAACGCAGTACTGCAAGCATTGGTATATCCTGCCTTGGGTTATCTATAATTTGAAGAAGACTCATAATTATTTGTATTTCTACGGTGCTAAAATAGCCTGTCCCTGTATCTGCATAAACTGGTATATTCTCAAGCTTTAATTGCTCTAAGAAAGATGGTGCCCAAGCTGAAGTTGCACGAAGTAATATTACAATATCCTTATAGTCAACATCCCTATATTCTTTAATATTTTTATCATAGACTTTAAAAGCTTCGGTTTCATTCCCTTGATCATCGATACGCGACATTAATTCTTTTATTCTTTTTGCCACAATTCTTGCTTCAAGTTCAATGTTTGTTGGGGTTTCATCCTCATTTGTGTTTATCTGTCCCTCACTTTTAACATCATCTTCAATTGTGTTTACCTGGCCCCCACTTTCCTCTTCATTTTCGTCATTTTCTGGGTCCTTAATTTCTTTTTCGATAAGATGTAGTTCCACAGGCCCACCTACTACTCCTTGCCCAACTGATTCATCAAAGTGAGCTCCTAGATTTAATGCTTCCTCATCTGTATAATCAAGGTCTCCAATATTTTTGCACATTATTTGTTTGAATATATAATTCACAGCATTTATAACTGTCTCTCGACTTCTGAAGTTTTTGTATAAAGTTATTTTCCTTGTTTTAGCACCTTCGTCTTTAGAATAACTATTATACTTTGCTAAAAAAAGCTCCGGCCTAGCTTGGCGGAATCTATATATACTTTGTTTAACGTCTCCCACCATGAATACATTTGGAGATCCAATTTTTTCTCTTGAAATTATATTAAGTAAAGTTTCCTGAACCATGTTACTGTCTTGATATTCATCTATCAGAATTTCTTCATATTTATTCCTTAGCCCTATTGCTACTGAGGAAGGTTCTGGTTTCCCATCATTACCTAAAACCACTTCCCCCTCCTCATCTTTTTTCATTAATATATTGAGGCAGTAATGCTCAAAATCGTTAAAATCAATAATTGACCGTTCCTTTTTCTTTTCTCTGTACTTTTCTTGTAAATCTATAACAAGTTGAGATAATTCCATCATAAGTGGATATAATTCTTTTATATCTTCTAAAGAAGCTTCTGAATTTGCATTCATTACTTGCTTTTGCAGTTCTTGTAATTGTTTTTTCACCTTATTTCTTATCTCTTGAACGACTTTTTGTTTTTCCTTGTCCTTGCATGCCTTTATACTAGGAAGTTTTGCAAAACTTAACTCTTCAAAAGTTGTTGCCAAATTTTCAAAACAGTTATTCGCTGCACTTAAAAGATCTGCAATTATAGCTAAATCCGACTTAAATACCTCATTATATAAAATTATAGCCTCATTGTCTTCTACATTTTTTAATGCTTTAACCATTACTTTTTCTATTCCTAGTAATTCTATTTTAGTATCATCCATTAAAACTTTTGCCCAAGGGGTATCGCTAAAGCTTGCCCCATCTTTAATATTAAAATTCTCAGCTGAATCTATTAGCCATTTATTTGGATCCGTTGAGCTCATAGCAAAATTATAAAGGCTTAGAACTATTCCTTGAAGACCTAAATCCTCTTTATTGTTACTATAGGCTTCAACCAAGTTTAAGAAACTATTGGATTCTAGATTTGGGAATCTAGTGGTTACCGGTACGTCCGAAGAACTATTTTCTTCTGTCTTATCTTCATCATCACTCTTATTTTCATTCTCAATTGCTATATACCTATCTTCAAATAGTTCCTCTAAAGCTTCTTGTTTAAGTAATACAGCTTCTGTTCCATCTGCTATTCTAAAATTAGGGTCTAAATCTACCACATGAAAATTGTTACGAATAACCTCAAGACAAAATGAGTGAATAGTTGTAATGCTAGATTTATTTAATAATGTTAATTGTCTTTGAAGTAACTTACTTTGTGGATTATTGTGAAGTTCCTTCGAAATCGCAGCAGCTATTCTCTCCCTCATTTCGGATGCAGCAGCGTTTGTAAATGTAACTACTAAAAGCTTATCTATATCTGTAGGCCTGTCCTCATCCGTTACTATTTTTATTATTCTCTCAACTAGTACTGCCGTTTTACCTGAACCCGCAGCTGCAGCTACTAGAATATTGCAATCCCTTGTTAAAATAGCTTTTTGCTGATCCTCTGTCCAAGTCACATCTGATTTAACTTCATTAATTTCGTTTTCATTTTTTATCATTATGATTCTCCACCCCACTTTCTTTTATGTCTTCATTAGTTTCGCTTACTTCATTTGATAAGAGTTCCCATATCTCCTTGTCCTTCTTATCCTTTATTATCTTATAAGTATTTTCTTTTAATGTAGGGTCAAATTGGCAAATAGCCGTATATTCACAATAACTACAAGGGGTGATATCTTTTTTCTTATATGGTTTTATGTCTATTTCTCCAGAAAGCATTCCCTCACATGTTTTTATAAGATTCTCTTTTACATGATTAAGCAGCATATCAAACTGCTCCTTAGTTGCAACTGATGATCTTGAGCCTAATTCTCCATTTTTCTTAATAGATGCTGGAACAACTAGGGATGCACCTTCTATATTTCTATCCATCTCCCTAATTATTTTAGTATCTGCTAGTAGTAACCCCTTCATTTTTAATGCTTTCATTATAGCTTTTTCTAATTCTTCTTCCTCTAAATTATTCTTAGCCTTTATAACTGGGTCATCTATTTTGAAATATAATATACCTGCTGGGAAAATTGGTTCATCCACGCTTTCATTTGATATAGCACTTTCTTTAGATAAAGCTTTCTCATTTCTAAGCATAGCATCTAAATAGGTAAGTAACTGTATTTGAAGTCCATAATATACATCAGATAATTTAAAATCCTTATTTCCAGATTTATAGTCTATTATCCTGTAAAATTCCTCTCCCTCATTTATTAGCTTATCCACTCTATCAATTCTACCAACTAAATTTACTATTTCACCTGTTGATAATTCTACTTGTATCGGTGGATAATCTCCCTCATTATTTCCAAAGGACACTTCGTAACCAAAAGGTTCGAAGCCACTATTTTTCATCTGCTCAACTATTACGTATATAGTTTTCTTTAAAACTCTTTTAAGTCGCTCTGTAAAGTACTTGTACCTAGGGGTACTGTTTAATATATACCCACTTGTACCCGTTTCCGCTTCTTTTTCTACAATATTTCCTATATTTTGCTCACACCAATCCCTATCAAGATCTGCCCACTTTATTTCACTTTTATCCACAAGTTTTGAAAAATCATCAAGCACACTGTGCATAAAACTACCTAAGTCTGGGGATGAAAATGTAAAAGTTTTTCTATCTTTTGCTTTTAATCCATATTGAACAAAATATGCGAAAGGACATTCTTCATATTTTTCTATTCTAGATACACTAAAGTAATTTTTTTCTCCATAAAGTCGTTTTACTTTTTCTTTCTCAAGCATTTTCACTTCATTTTTATAGTCAAATCCTTGAAAGATGGTATTACTTTTTTCTCTCCATAATGGATCCTTTTGATACCATTTATAAACCGCGATCCAAAGTGGTGATATATTTCCTTCCTCTAAGTATCTTCTAAGCGCAAATATTAAATCATTAAAGGTTGGCACTTTAGCACATACCTGATAAAAATCGCGTAACACATGTCTATCAAGTACTTCATGTACATCACTTAGTTTTTCCTTATCATGAGAGGCATCATTGCTAAGCGTTATATTGCTTTCCTCTATTAGATTTTTAAATAAGGCTTTAAACCTTGTTATTATAATAGAGGCCCTTAAAGTTTTACCTTCATAATCTGCTATAGGATAAGTTATATTTAAATATTTACTTGGAATGCTTATCGTTGCGTAGATTAAATACTGCTCACTAAACACCTCAGTTTTTGTGTCATTGGCAAGCTCTACCCCTTTTTCTTTTAAAATCATTCTGTCGCTATCTGTAAATATCCCCTCTTCCTTACTTGCCTTTGGGAATACTCCATCATTTACCCCTATAATGTATAACGCTTTTATATCATGACTTTTTACACGCTCAACACTACTAATTGTTACTCCATCAAGCGCCGGTGGAATAAGTCCCATTTGATGTTTGCTAAATCCCATGGACAGTACTTTTACAAAATCCTCAAGAGATAGGGTTTCTTTGCCAATAACCTCTACCATCTGATCCAGTAATTCCATAACTAGATTCCATATTTTACTGTACTCAGTGACAAGCTCCTGATCACCTTCTGCTTTAAAACCTTCTATCCATTTCTCTAAGGTTTTATATACATTTATAGACTCTAGGAATTCAAATAGAGTTGTACATATTTTTGTGACGGTCCCGCCCCCTTTTAATTTCTCCTTAAATTGTAATAATGGTATAATTATTTTGTCCCTGGTTTCATTTAATATTTTAATTGTAGACTCTACTTTTTCAGTTTCATCCTCACTTGGCTTATCATTGTTATAATAATCTCTAAAATAATAGTCTATTTTTTCCTGCCATAAATCGATTTCTGTCCATTTTCTTTTACCCTTTATTCCAGTTGCGATAATAAAGTTTTCTAATATATCTATATGCTGCTTTTCTATATCTAAAAGCCCTGTTTTAAGATACCTAAACATTGCTTCATAACTAAAGTTTTTAGTGAAAATCTCAATAGCTCCAGTTATTAAAACTATTAAAGGGTTACTTGTTATATCTTTTTTCTTGTCTATAAATAAAGGAATATTGTATTCCGTAAATATCGCTCCAATTAATTTCTCATAGGTTGGCAAATCCCTAGTAACTACTGCTATTTTGTTAAATCTTATATTCTCATCTCTACATATTCTTAAGATATCCCTAGCTACATATTCTACTTCGCTGTAACCATTAAGAGCTTTAAATATCTTTATATTTTCACATTTCTTAACTAATGGTGTATAAGGAAATGCAAAATAATTATTCTCAAGAAATGAAAGCTCGACATTATCTTTAAATTTGCATTCTTTATTACTTTGTAGTTCTATAGGTGCTTCTATGCTTGTCCCACTCTCCTGGGCTAAACTTAAAAGCTTATCTTCCGTAAACTTTATAGAATAAAATGCATCAGAAGGCTCCATAAATTTTGAATGTTCTGAGCTTTTTAAGGGTAATGTTATATTTATTCTTTTAGCCTTTTTATATAATTTTTCTAATACTCCATACTGTTGTGGTGTAAAGCCTGTAAATTCATCAAGCCAGAACTCTGCTCCATCAAAAATGTTACATTCATCAAGTCGACTACATAAACGAGTCAAATCATCGTCAGGATCCACATAGTTTATGTTTAAAATATTATCAAACTCTCCATATATAAGAGATAAATCTATTATCTTATCTATAAGTAATGGATTCGCGCCAAGATCTTCTTTTACCTTATTTAAGTCACCAATCGAAATTCCATATTTTTTAAACTCAGTGATAACGCTAGCTACATTATCTACAAAGCCCCTTTGCCTTGCTGCTCCTTTAAATACCTTGAATTCTTCTCCATTCTTTTGAAGTATACTATGAATAAGCATTGCCTTTCCTGAGGTATCCATAGGTTTAAGGGTTATGCCTCCAACTTCACTAAATACTTTGTATGCTAATCTATTAAAACTAAGTACTTGGACATTTTTTATTCCTGTGGATCCAACTACTTTTATAAGATTTTTTTCAGCTTGAAAAGAAAATTGTTCTGGCACCAAAAGTACTAGTGGTTTTTCAGTTTCTTCCTTTTGCCTGCGCTTTATATCATCTAAACAGAAAGTACTTTTACCTTTTCCAGCTCCTCCATAGATAAATCTCAAACTCACAAAAACACGTCCCTTCCTTTTATATTTTATACGAATTCTGTAAATAAGCTAACATACTTACTTGTTATTTATTTTAGTATACCTTTTATATATATTATACCATGTATGATTTCTCTTAATGACTAACAGCAGTTTTTGTTCACGACATTTTAAACACCCCTCGATACAATAATTACATTAAAATTCATTTATATATGATTATTGCATACAATGTATTAAGTGGCTAAGATGAATATATAAATTTTCATGTAAAGTATTATTATGCATGCTATAATTGCTGTATTATATTCTTTACAAAAGGACTAAAAGGAGGTATACGATGTATCATTTAAAAAATTTTTCTGAAGTTGAAGTAAACAATCTATTAGAAAAAATATTAGAAGAATATGATGAGGTTTGCAAATGCGAAAAGTGCAAATTAGATATTAAGGCCTTAGCACTAAACTCTTTGGCTGCAAAATATACCGTTTCCGAAAAGGGAGAACTATACACAAGTGCCTTAGCTGAAATTAACAAACAGGAAACAATCGATGTTACTACTGCAATTACAAAAGCTATAGAGATAGTATCTACTAATCCAAAACATTTAGTTGATTTTTAGTGTCTTTTTTGTAATCCTTTACTTGTTTTTGTGGTGGAGTACGTGGGACAAGGTCTACTCGAAATACATTCCAGATAAATTTATGCATATAAAAGGATTCATGTATTGCGTTAGAATATATTAAGCATTACATGAATCCTTTTATTAAATTATTTTTATTCCTACTTTGTACTTTGAAGTTTCGCTATTATAACCTTTTCCATTTCTACCAGTTTCTCTTCTGCAGCCTTTAGAGTTTTTCCTTTAGAGTACATATATATTTTTATTTTTGGTTCTGTACCTGAAGGTCTTACTGCATACCAGCTATCATCATCAAAATAGAATTTAAGTACATTAGATTTTTCTATTCCACTAGGTTCTTCTGTGCCATTCAATATGTCATAAGATTTCTCAACTTCATAATCTATAAACTTTGTAAGCTTTGAACTGCCTATTGTTAATAAATAATCTTTTCTGTACTCTACCATCATTCTAGAAATTCTTTCTTGTCCTTCTATACCTTCTAAAACTAAAGATATTAGGTTTTCTCTATAATATCCAAACTCAACATAAATTTCATTTAATATATCTAATAAAGTTTTGCCTTTTAATTTATAATAGGCTGCTGCTTCACATAAAAGCATTGATGCTATAACTGCATCTTTATCACGAACAAAAGTTCCAGCAACATAACCGATACTTTCCTCATATCCAAATATAAATTCAAAGCTATTGTCCTTCTTAAAATCATTGACTTTACCGCAAATGTTTTTGAAACCTGTAAGTACTTCAAAAGTTTCTACACCATATTTGGTAGCTATTGCCCTGCCTAAATCGCCTGTTACTAAGGATTTAACTATAGCAGCATTTTTAGGAAGTGTGCCATTTTCTTTCATTCCCTCTATAACATACTTTATGAGTATAGCCCCTGTTTGATTACCATTAAAGGCAACATATTCGCCTAACGTATCTCTAACCATTATGGCAAGTCTATCACAATCTGGGTCAGTAGCTATTAACAATTCTGCCCCTTCTTTTTTCCCAAGTGCCCTTGCATATTTGAAGGCTTTTACATCCTCTGGATTAGGATACCCAACGGTTGTAAAATCTGGATCTGGCTTTTCTTGCTCTGGTACTACTATTATGTTAGTAAATCCTCTCTCCTTAAGAACCCTTCTTACAGGAACATTTCCAGTCCCATTTAGAGGCGTGTATACAATTTTTATATCTTTATCTATATTATCTCTTATCGCTAGTCCCTTTACTTTCTCCATGTATTCATCATCCATAGCTTTTCCAAGGATTACTATTAATCCTTTTTTCTTTGCTTCCTCAATATCCATAAGTTTTATAGTACTAAAGTCTGTAATACTCTTAATTTTTTCTGTTATTCCCTTTGCAGTAGATGATAAAATCTGTGCACCATCTTCCCAATATACCTTGTATCCATTATATTCTTTAGGGTTATGACTAGCAGTCACAACAATTCCAGCAGCTGTATGTAACGTTCTTACTGCATAAGATAGTTCTGGCGTAGGTCTTAATTCTTCAAATAAATATGCTTTTATTCCATTTGCTGCTAATACTTGTGCTGCTGTAGCTGCAAATTTAACAGAATAATGCCTGCAATCGTAAGCTATCGCTACACCTCTATCCATATACTCTTTTCCATATTCCTTAATATAATCTGCAAGTCCTTGCGTTGCTCTTGAAATAATATATATATTCATTCGATTAAGTCCAGCACCTAACTTCCCTCTTAATCCTGCAGTTCCAAACTCTAAATCCATGTAAAATCTATCTTCAATCTCCTTGTTATCATTTTTTATGGACTTTAATTCTTCTCGTGTCTCTTCATCAAAGTACTTATTATTTACCCATTCTTCGTATCTTTTTATATAAGTCATCCTAAATCACACCTTTCCAAATAATTACCATTTGATTATATTATACAGTATATCCTCTACATTTAAAATATCTAAAAATATATTAGAGTAAAATTTTTACAAATCATGTTCGCTGTATGTAGCATTTTTACTTTTATATCATAGATTATAGGATACATTAATAATCTTAATTAGTATTGATTTTGTTTATGATATTGTATATACTTACATTGTCTTATAATGTTATCTTTTACATATATAGTCATTGAATAGATAACTTATATAAAATCTATACTTACGGGGGTAATAAAATGGAAAAAACATTAATTACATCATTACTAGTTGTACTCACTACGTCTTTTGTATTTGCTGGGTATACACCAAATAAAATTTCTTCTACAACAAGCAAGTACAATGTTATAGTTGATAGTAACTTTACTGGTACAAATGGTTCTAACGAAGATGGAACTCCAACTTATAAGACTTTAACTGCGGCAGTTGATGAAGCACCAAAAAGTTCAACTAAAAAATATGTTATATATATAAAAGATGGTACATATTATGAAAAGGTTATCATAGACAAGCCTAATATAAGCCTTCTTGGAGAAGATATGAATAAAACAAAACTAACATATGATGTAGCAAGCGGTACCAAAAAAAACGGTACAACTACTACCTATGGCACTTCTGATTCCGCAAGCGTATCTGTTATTGCACCAAATTTCAGTGCCAAAAATTTGACTTTTGAAAATGGTTTTGACTATCCTAAGAATAAATCTAAAGCTAATACAGATACTACAAAACTTAAGGATCCACAAGCTGTAGCTCTAAAATTTGATAAAGAAAGCGACAAAGCATATATTAATGATTGTAAAATTACTGGATATCAAGATACATTGCTCAGTAACGCAGGTACCCAATATTACTCAAATTGCACTATAACAGGATGTATAGATTTTATTTTTGGTGCAGGCCAAGGTTTCTTCAAAAACTGTGATATTGTTTCAATAGATATGAATTCACCTTCTCTTAATGGCTATATTACTGCTGCTAGTACAAATATAAAAAACAAGTATGGCTTTGTATTTTATAAATGTAATATAAAAGCTGAAAGCAAAGAAATAGCGAAAGACTCAGTTTTCCTTGGTAGACCATGGCACCCAACAACTACTTTTGCTGGCGGAATAAAAAAAGCTAATCCAGATGCTATAGGAAGTGTTATTTATTTGGATTGTAATTTAGGATCTCACATTAAAACTGTTGGTTGGGACAAAATGTCTGGGAAAGATCAGGACCAAAATGTAATTTGGTTCACTCCTGAGGAGTCCAGGTTTTATGAATATGGAAGCCAAGGTTCTGGATCAGTTAAAACCGCTTCAGCTACAAGAAAATTCCTTTCAGCAGCAGACGTTAAGGCTTGTACAGAAAACACTGTTTTAAATGGGTGGAATCCACAACAATAATCTAAATCTCAGAGTATATTTTTCTATATGTTTTTTATTATTTCTTCTGTTACACTTTGTATATACTTGATTGGAACAAATGAAAAATACGAAAATATTATTGCAGGATTTTATTAAATGCAATGCTTAATTAAATTTTATTAATGCTCATTTATAATTTAATATTTCAAATCCCCTTGCTTTTGTAGAATAATGGCATAAAAATAAAGAGCTATAATTTTAAAACTATAGCTCTTTCACCCTACTTCTAACAATTAATACAATTAGTACGTAAAAATTTTTCTTCAATTTCACATGCCGATAGAGGTCTACTAAAATAATAACCCTGTATTTGATTACATCCCATTCCTTTTAATAGTTCAATTTGATTCTTTGTTTCTGCCCCTTCTGCAATTACGTCGAGTCCGATTTTTTGTGCAAGTAGTATTATCCCATCTACAATAACTTTTTCTCGCTCATTTGTATCGATATTATCTATAAATGACTTATCTATCTTCAGCGTATTTATAGGTAGACGTTTCAAATAACTAAGCGATGAATATCCCGTCCCAAAATCATCTAAAGCAATAGTTATGCCCAATGCTCTTATTGCAGTTAGTAATTTAATGCTACGCTCGAAATCCTTCATGAAGATACTTTCTGTAATTTCAAGTTCCACAAACTTTGGGTTAATCTTTGTTTCATTTATAATGTTTTTTAGAGTTTCTTCGAAATCATCATTCTGTAATTGAATTCCAGATAGATTTATTGCAATAGTATCATATAAATATCCTTTACTTTTCCATAAACTATTTTGAATGCACACCATTTTTATAATCCACTCACCAATAGAAACTATTAGCCCACTTTGCTCTGCAATAGGTATAAACTCTGCAGGTGATACTTTTCCGAGTTTTGCGCTATTCCACCTTAAAAGTGCTTCAAACCCTTTTAATTTATTGTTTATAATATCTATTTGTGGTTGATAATACATTTCAAACTCATTATTTTCTAGAGCATTCCTTAATCCCTTTTCTATTTCAGCACGTCTTACAATTATAGAACTCATACCTTCATTAAAAAAAGAATACCTTGCTTTACCATTATTTTTAGCACTATACATCGCGGTATCTGCATTTTTTAATAATATATTAGTA
This sequence comes from Clostridium estertheticum, assembly GCF_026650985.1. Taxonomy (GTDB): domain Bacteria; phylum Bacillota; class Clostridia; order Clostridiales; family Clostridiaceae; genus Clostridium_AD; species Clostridium_AD estertheticum_C. The sequence continues at coordinate 4,392,090 of NZ_CP086239.1, read as the reverse complement.
TCATATCCATCATTCGGGAAGATCGCAATACCAATACTTGCCGAAGTATATACATGTTTATCATCTATTCTTATCGCACAATTTAGCAAGCTTTGAAGTTTTACACATAATTTGCTTATTTTGGAATAATCTTTAATATTTTTCATTAAAATAAAAAATTCATCTCCACCTACTCTTGAAACAAGATCTCTCTCTGCAATAGTAGCTTTAATCAAATTTGCAACATTTATTAACAATTCATCCCCATAGGTATGGCCTAAAGTATCATTAACTTCTTTAAAATTATCTAAATCAATAAACAATATAGCATGTTTAATTTGCTTGTAAGTACCCTTTGATTTAATAATCTCATTTTCTAATGTGCTAATAAATAATTTTCTATTAGGCGTATCTGTTAATATGTCATAATATTTTAATTTATTAATTTCTTCTTCAAAATTTCTTTGAATAGCTATTCCTAAAATGGAGCCTACAATTTTAATTGCAACACCTCTTGTATCTCTAAGGCACATACTTCTAATCAAAAACCATCTATTGTCTATGCCATTAAAATTAAGTTTTAATCTACACTGATAATATAAGATTCCGCCATTAATGAGATCAATAAAATCTTTTATTACAATTTTCCTATCTTCCTCTAAAACAAGTTTAATTATATTTTCAATAGAATTTGCTACCTCTTTTTCATATCCAGTAATGTCATTAAATCTATTAGATGAAGAAAACATTTTAGTTATTAAATCTATTTCCCACATAGCATCATTGGTAGAATCTAAAGATAGTTTGTATCTTTCCTGGCTTTTTTCAATTATTGCTAATTTTTCATGAATTTCATCATATTGCACCCTTAATTTCTCTTTTACTGCTACTGCTTGTCCACATGTAACATAGAATTTTTTGTACCTTTTTCGGAATTTACAAAACCGCTCTCTACCTTTTTTAGTTAATATATTTGAAAAAATTATATATGCTCTTTTAATAAATTTACTTATTTTTATTTTGGCTATTTTTTTTACGTTCACTTATACCCCTCCAGTTATCATGTATGAAACAATTGGTTATATATTTTATATCTTAATATCCATTAATAATATTACTACTATAACTATCGTGGAATTTATATTTTTATTAATGGTTTTTTATAATATAACCTCGGTTTTATATTGTAAACGTTTATCACAGATGCAGATGTACATTACATAATTTTACCATAAATCACCTATATTTTATAAAACAGTAAATTAATTATACCAATATTTACACATAATGCATATTAAAGTTTAAGTTTTTTATTATTCAATAATTTTGAGATAACAAGAATATAAAAATAAAAAAACATAATCCAATTAATTGCCATTATATTTGAAAGTGGATAAACAATATATTATTATAAGTACAATAAAACTAGACTAAATTACGTATTAATCTTTTTACCTATCTTGACATATATACCGCAAGTGATATAATTAATGTAAGCAAATAAATCAATACTAAGATGAGGAAAGTAAGCTATGGTACATTTACAGAGAAGGAATACATTAGCTGGAAGTATTCTTAAATGAAATTAGCTGAAGACTACCTCTGAGCGGCTTCAACAAAGCCCGGTAATTCCGTTATAATTATTAAGTGGTTTATTATATAAACAATTTGGGTGGAACCGCGGGAAATTATAATCTCGTCCCAATTCTATAATTAGAATTGAGACGGGGTTTTTTTATTTTTCAAAAAATATAAGTTTACAAACTTGTTGATAACATTTTTTATTTTTTCATTTCTATAAGAAAAAATTTAAACAAGTATATAAAAGAAAGGAGCAATGTACATGATAAATCTTAAACTAAAAGATGGTTCAATAAAATCTTACGAATCTGAAATAACTGTAATTGAAGTTGCTAGAGATATTAGCGAGGGACTTGGAAGAGTTGCTTGCGCTGGCATGGTAGATGGTGAAACTGTAGATTTACGTTATAAACTCACTAAGGACTGCGAACTTAGTATATTAACTTTTGATAGTGAGGAAGGAAAAAAAGCATTTAGACATACTGCTGCTCATATTTTAGCTCAAGCAGTAAAGAGATTATACCCAAATACTAAACTTGCCATAGGACCTGCTATAGATGGCGGTTTCTACTACGATTTTGATAAACAAAACTCTTTTTCTGCTGAAGATATTAAATTAATAGAAGCAGAAATGAAAAAGATTATTAAAGAAGACCTACCTATAGAAAGGTTTGAGCTTCCAAGAGCTGAAGCTATAGCTTTTATGGGTAAATTAGATGAGAATTTTAAAGTTCAGTTAATTGAAGACCTACCAGTAGATGCAAGCTTATCCTTCTACAGACATGGTGAATTTACAGATCTTTGTGCAGGTCCTCATTTAATGTCTACAAAATATATAAAAGCCTTTAAACTTACTCAAGTTGCAGGTGCTTACTGGAGAGGTAATGAAAAAAACAAAATGCTTAGCCGTATATACGGAACTGCATTTACAAAAAAATCTGATTTAGATGCTCATATAGAGAAAATGGAGGATGCTAAGAAAAGAGATCATAACAAACTTGGACGTGAACTCAAACTCTTTACTACATCAGAAATGATAGGTCAAGGTTTACCTCTACTTATGCCTAATGGCGCAAGGGTAATTCAACTATTACAACGTTTTGTTGAAGATGAGGAAGAAAAAAGAGGTTATGTTCTAACTAAAACACCACTAATGGCTAAAAGCGAATTATATAAAGTATCTGGTCATTGGGATCATTATAAAGATGGAATGTTTGTCCTTGGGGATGAATCTAAGGGTGAGGACGTTATGGCATTACGCCCTATGACATGTCCATTCCAATTTACAATTTACAATGCAGATCAGAAAAGTTATCGTGATCTTCCAATTAGATATGCAGAGACTTCAACATTATTTAGAAATGAATCTTCTGGTGAAATGCATGGTCTTACAAGAGTACGTCAATTCACTATATCTGAGGGTCATTTAGTTGTCACTCCTGAGCAATTAGAGGATGAATTTAAAGGCGTTGTAGATTTAATTCACTTTATGCTCAAAACATTTGGAATTGAAGATGATATAACTTACAGATTCTCTAAATGGGATCCTAATAATAAAGAAAAATATATTGATAACCCAGAGGCCTGGGCACTAACTGAATCTAAGATGAAAGTCATTTTAGATGATCTTAAAATAGACTATAAAACAGCAATTGGTGAAGCTGCTTTCTACGGTCCTAAACTAGATTTACAGATCAAAAATGTTTTTGGTAAAGAAGATACTATAATTACAGTTCAAATTGATTTTCAACTACCAGATAGATTTAACATGACTTATATTGATAAAGCTGGAGTTAAAAAACGTCCATATGTTATTCATAGGACTTCTCTTGGTTGTTACGAAAGAACACTTGCAACGCTTATTGAAAAATATGCTGGTGCTTTCCCAACTTGGCTTGCACCACTTCAAGTTAAAGTATTACCTATTTCTGAGAAATATCATGATTATGCAGAAACAGTAGTAGCAAAACTTAAAGAATCTAGAATTAGAGTAGAAGCTGACTTTAGAGCAGAGAAAATTGGGTATAAAATTCGTGAAGCTCGTAATGAAAGAGTTCCTTTCCTACTAATAGTTGGAGAGAAAGAAGCAGAACTAAACGAAGTTTCTGTTAGAAGCCGTAAAAATGCTGATGAGGGTGCAATCGCACTAGATTCATTTATTACAAGAATTAAAGACGAAATCGATACTAAACTATTATAATAGCTAAATTATTATAACAAAATAAGGCAGTACAAGATAAAATCTTGTGCTGCCTTATTAATATTATAAGAAATCTATTTTTGAATTTTGAAAGAACTTTTTAAAGACACTATTCTATTAAATACTAATTTTTCTGCTGTTGTGTATTTATTATCCACATTGAAATATCCATGTCTAAAGAATTGGAATTTATCATTTGGTTTTGAATCTTTCATGTTTGGTTCTATAAATCCTTGTAATATTTCTATAGAATTTGGATTTATTTGATCTAAGAAAGTTTTTCCTTCTTCTTGCTCATCATCTAAAATTAAGGGTTCATATAATCTAAATTCTGCTGGAAGTGCATTTATTGCATCTACCCAGTGGATTGTTCCTTTAACTTTTCTTCCTGTAAATCCACTACCACTCTTAGTCTCCACATCATAAGTACAATGTAGCTCAGATACATTTCCATCTGCATCCTTAACCATTTCATTGCACTTAATAAAATATGCTCCCTTTAGTCTTACTTCATTACCCACAAATAATCTAAAGTATTTCTTTATTGGATTTTCCATGAAATCTTCTCTTTCTATATATATTTCTCTTGAGAATGACACCTGGCGAGTTCCCATGGATGGATCATCTTGATTGTTCTCAATTTGAAGCATTTCAACCTGAGATTCTGGGTAATTTGTTATAACTACTTTTAAAGGTCTTAAAACAGCCATTGTTCTAGGTGTTTTAGGGCTTAAATCTTCTCTTATAAAGTGCTCAAGCAATTGACCATCTACTTTACTATTAGCTTTTGCAACTCCGATTTCTCTACAAAAATTACGTATAGATTCTGGTGTATAACCCCTACGTCTAAGTCCAGCTATAGTTGGCATACGTGGATCATCCCATGAATCTACTACCTGTTCATCTACTAATTGCTTAAGATTTCTTTTACTCATTACTGTATTTGTTATATTCAATCTTGCAAACTCAATCTGCCTTGGAATACTTTCCATTTCACAATTATTTACAACCCAATCATATAGAGGCCTGTGATCTTCAAATTCTAAAGTACAAATTGAATGTGTAACTCCCTCAATTGCATCTTCTATTGGATGTGCATAATCATACATAGGATAAATACACCATTTATCTCCCGTATTATGATGAATTGCATGAGATATACGATAAATTACTGGATCTCTCATGTTTATATTAGGAGAAGTCATATCAATTCTAGCCCTTAAAACCTTTGCTCCATCGGGGAATTCACCTTTTCTCATACGATCAAATAAGTCTAGATTTTCTTCGATTGTTCTATTTATGTATGGGCTAACTTTGCCAGGTTCTCTTAAAGTACCTCTGTATTCTTTCATTTCTTCAGCTGTTAAATCACAAACATAAGCTTTACCTTTTTTTATTAATAACACGGCACGCTTATACATCTCATCAAAATAATTAGATGCAAAAAATAAATTGTCCCACTGAAATCCGAGCCATTTTACGTCTTCTTCTATAGATTTAACATACTCTTTATCCTCTTTCGCTGGATTAGTATCATCAAAACGTAAGTTAGTCATACCGTTAAATTCATCTGCTAATTGAAAGTTTATAATAATCGCTTTTGCATGCCCAATATGCAAATATCCGTTTGGCTCCGGCGGAAAACGAGTAATTATTTTTTTATGTTTTCCTGTTTCTATATCTTCCATAACAATGTTTCTTATAAAATTTGATGAACTGGTCTTAGTTTCCATGTTTGGCACCTTCCTTTTAATCTAGCAAACTTGTAATATCCCCTACCGTAATCCAGATTACTCGAGAGAACTCTTACACATAAGAGTTCTCTCGCATTAAGAAGACTTCCACATAACAATCTTACTCGTAAATCTGATTGCGAGTAAGGTTGGATGCAAGTAAGCCAAATCACATGTAAGTTCAGTCGCTTGTAAGTTTTATGTATATCTACTAAATATATCACAAAAACAGATTTTTTCCTAGGATTTAAACGTTTCATGGCATTAAATATTAAATTTTTAAATTATATTTATAGTCTTCCCATATTAACCAAATTCTAGTTCATTAATACGAATCTTAATTGAATTTCCATTTAAATTTCTTATTTGGAGCCATATACGAGAATTTTTATACCTATCTCCCATACACCATATCAATTACCCTCTGACATTTTAAAACATCATCAAAATCAGCAGCTATGCTTTGAGATGAATTATCATAAATCTTATTTGCGAAATTTATAAGTGACGCTGTATGACAATTTTGGAAATATCCCAAAGAATTTCTTTTATCCGCATAAAATTTTAATAAGTTATCCCCTGCTGCTACATTTTTTATCTCTGTTGAATTACTTTCATAACTATATACTTCAATTTCATAAGGATTGTTAAAATTAATCTTTATACTGCCATGACTTCCGTAAACTACGTAATCATCCGTTTGTTCTCTTTCAGTAAATACTCTTGAAACCTCAAGGCTTCCGATTACACCATTTTTTAATGTAAATTCACAATTTGTAATTTCATCTACTTCTGATCTGTCTTTAAAGAAAATTCTAGATTTTGCATCTACTCCCTCTATATCTCCCATAGTAAATTGTATCATGTCAATTAAATGGACACCTAAATCCATTAGTGCCCCACCACCAGAACTTTTTCCAGTTCTCCATGTATCCTTTTTATTTTCATTTAAATAGCTATCATGATAAGTTCTCACTTTAAAATCTATAATCTTGCCTATTGTCTCTTTTTCAAGTTCCTCTTTTAATAATGATAAAGCTGGCATAAATCTATAAACTAGAGCTACAGAATTTTTTATATTGTTCTCCTTAACAAGTCTTGCCATTTCCATTGCGTCTTTAAGATTTGTAGCTAGCGGTTTTTCGCAGTAAATAGCTTTGCCGTATTTTACTGCCTTTACCACATTGTCAAAGTGGACATTATTGGGTGTACATATGTCAATAAAATCAATCTCTTCATCCTTAAGTACCTCTTCAATATCTGTGACGTTTACAACTCCACTAATAGGAAGAATCATAGGATCCCTAGTTACAATATATTTTAAATTTAACTCATAAGGAAGTGAAAACCTTAAGTTAGCATCATAAACTGCTAATGAATGTGTTTTCGCTATCCCACCAAATCCTATCATTGCAAAATTTATTTTTTTCATAAGTATATACCTCACTTTCATATCAATATCTTTAGATAAAGATTACCACTAACCATGTTTATTTACTACAATTTTAGATTAATTCTACATTCATCTTTTCTAATTCCGAGCAGCTTTTCTCATCTGGAACTTCACCTAAATCAGATATTTCTGTAAATTCATAAGTTACATCATAATAAAATCTCTTGTTTTCTATGACTAAATACACTTTTTCCCTGAACTTCCTCGGATCTCTCCTCTGCAAACATAGTATCCCACTTGCCCTATTAATCATTCATTAATTATCTAGTACACACTTTTCTAATACTAAAAAAGCATCCTTACCGCAATCACTCTTAAGAACGCTCAGACAAGTCCAAATGATTATAAGGGTCTAGTAGTAAGGGTTGCAGGTTAGAGTGCATTTTTATAGAACTCAGCCATGAGATTCAAGATGATATTATAAGAAGAACTAAACATACCCTAATAGGAAGTAACTATATGAAAGCATTAATTTTTAATATTCAAAGATACTCCCTACACAATTACTCTGAAATTAGAACAATTGCATTCTTTAAAAATTATTGGCATGATATAAGTTTATGTGCAAATAAAATTAAGAATTATAATAAATGGCAGATAAATATGTTATACTATTTACATACTGCATTTTATGGTGTACAGAAAATATTTACAAATTTTGCATTGTAGGTACAGTTACTACGACTTTAACAATCGATTCTTATAAAATCAGAATCTTCCTCATATTTTTATGATATCAGGAAAGTTATAAGTGATGAATAAGCATTTAAATTTTAGGAGGCTATATTAATGGAAAAAACAGTTAAAATATTAAATGAACAAGGGTTACACGCAAGACCAGCTTCTATCTTTGTAAAAACTGCAAGCAAGTTTAAGTCTACTGTTAGTATCGTACATGGTACTGGCGTTGCAAATGCAAAATCTATAATAAACATAATGAGTTTAGGACTTAAAAAAGACGAAGAAATTAAAATCGTTACAGAAGGCGCAGATGAAAAAGAAGCTATGGATGCTTTAGTAAGCCTTGTAGAAAATAAATTTGGCGAAGAATAGTCAAAGTTATAATTTAAAATACTGCAGTAAATAAGCATTGATTACCTATTACTACTCGGATATTTTATGAAATTAATATCTGAGTAGTAATATTTTTTTGTAGTTATACTAATTTTATTAGATAAGAAAAATTAAAAGTAAATTGACATGTGCTAAGTGCATAGTAATTATTCATTTGCATAAAAGATTGCCTCATAGTATGCTTCTGGCAACCACTTTTCATCTAATTTTAGTTGTTTAGAAATTTTTGATACCTCATCCCACTTACCTTCTTCATAATTTATAATTAAATCAAGTAATTTTCTATATTCATTATTGCAACTCCCATCTAAAGCACCCTTAACTTCAATTGGCAACAATAATTCCTCAAGTATTTGTTCTAGTGGTACATCCAAAAGTAAATCCACCATAGAAAATAGACCTATTATATAAGCATTAAATGAATTAGCACCTTTATTAATTTTACATAATATTAATTCTGAAAACCTTGCCCTTGTTAATGATTCTATTACTATGATTTCTGCTTTATCCGCTCCCATAGTTTTAAAAACTATTAAATACAACCACTTTTTTATTTCTTTTTCTCCAAGTAGTGTCAACGCTTGTTTAATAGACTTTATTTTACTTCTAAAAACATAATTTGCTGAATTTATTAGTCTTAAAAGTTTAAATGATAATGATACATCTTTTTTTATTAGCTCTTCTATTTTATCTATATCAAAGCTGCCACTATTAATTTCTTTTAATAACTTCATATAAACAATCTTATTTTCTGATATTCTTTTTCCTGATACTATTAGTGGTCTACTAAAATAATACCCTTGGAAGTATGAATACCCAAATGAAACAGCTTCATGAAATTCTTCCATAGTTTCAACTTTTTCTGCTATAAAGCAGACATGGGTGGAGTTCACTTGTTCAATCACTTTTTTTCGATCATGCCCTTTAGTTATTTTAAAATCCACTTTAATTATATCTGCTACCTCTATAAGTTTTATGTACTTTCTTGAATAAACAAAATCATCTAAGGCTATAAGATAACCTTGTTTTTTTAAATTCGTACATAACTCTACTATTTCCTCTGTAGGTTCTATATTCTCTAATATTTCAATTATTACCGTTTCTGGCGGCAAAACCATAAAAATGTCTGATTTTAAAATATTTTCAGTAAAATTAATAAACGCTTTTTTACCTCCCGTTACTTCCTGAATCCCTATATTTACAAAACAGTTTTTTATAACTTCAACAGTTGCCTTATCTCCATCTTCCGCTTGGTATATGTTTTTTCCGCTATCTCTAAATAACAATTCATATCCAAGTAATTTGTTAAATTTATCAAGAATTGGTTGTCTTGCTAAAAAAACATCCATACTATCCCTCCATTAAAATACATTTAAGATGTATTATGTTTATTATACATAATATTACACGGATTTACAATATCGCATATAAGATGCAATATATTTTGTTTACACTATTAATAAAACAACCGAATTTAAACTAATATAAATATTTTTAGACTAATATAAATGTTTTAAAATAATAAATAAACCCCACCTTAATTTAAGGCGGGGGTTAATCATTATTTTAAACTGTCATATATCTCAGACAAATTCGCTTCCATACTCTCTAGATAACCTTTATTATCTTCACTGCTTTCTATTGTATATATCTTTTGTACTTTAGCCCCTACTTCTTTTGCAAGAGTTTCAGACACTCTAGGACTTGCAAGTTCCTCCATGAAAATAACTTTTACTCCATATTTTTTCGATAACTCGACTATTTTTTTTAGTTTCTGAGGAGTTGGCTCTCCCCCTGCGAATACATCTTCTACACTATTTTGTGTTAACCCAAAATCTCTGCACAAATAACCAAAGGCTGCATGACCGGTAACAAAATTCTTGTTTTTTATCCCTGCGAATTTTAAATTATATTCACTATAAAGTTTATCAAGTTTCTTTGAAAACTCTTCATAATTTTTCTCATAATATACTTTATTCTTTTTATCTGCTTTAACCATAGCATCTTTTATGTTTTTAGTTTGAATTTTAGCATCTTTTAAGCTAAGCCATATATGTGGATCAAATTGTCCATGTTCCTGAACTTCATCACCCTGGCTTTTTATTGGATTTATTCCAAGCGACGAATCAACAACAACTAAATTCTTATTATCTATAGCACTTAGAGTTTTAGAGGCCCATGTTTCCATTCCAAATCCAGAATAGACAAACAAATCGGCATCACTTATACTTTTCATATCCTTAATTTTAGGTTCAAAATCATGCGGCTCAACGCCTTCTGGCACTACTACTTTTACTTGTACTTTATCCTTACCCACAGCCTCTGCAAACTCCTTCAATGGATTAAAAGACACAACTACCTGTAGCTTTGACTTATCAATTTTCACAGTACCCATAGCTTCTTCTTTCATATTAAGTGTAGACTTTGAGCATCCCACTAGTGTAAATATAATACATGTTAAAAGCATCATACTAATAATTTTTTTCAATGTTTTTTCACTCCTTAAATCATTTCCTTCAATTTACTTATAAATATTAAAAGCCCCTAAAAGGCGCTTTTTAGTTGTTGCAAGTCATTTGCATTTCTTCTTATAATATACTCAAGTATTTGTACCTTGTCAATACTTTAATTATTTCCATTATTTAAGGTTATAACTTATGCCTCATCATTCTTATGTAGCATACAAAAAGAGTATGCATTATTACAATACATACTCTTTTCCATAACTAAACATAAATCATAAAACTTAGCCTTATTATATTTCCATTATTATTGGTATAATTATAGGTCTTCTCTTAGTTTTTATATATAAGAATTGGCCTAAAGCATTCCTAATACTAGATTTTATTACTGCCCATTCTTTAATTTTATTACCTAAGCACTGTTCTAATTCTTTTCGTACAATATCTCTAGCCTCATTAATAAGTTCATTAGATTCTTTCATGTATACGAATCCTCTTGTTATTATGTCCGGCCCTGCTACAATGCTATAAGTCTCTCTTTCTATAGTAACTACCACAGTAAGGATACCCTCTTCAGCTAAGTGCTTTCTATCACGAAGCACAATGTTCCCAACATCTCCAACACCAAGCCCATCTACCATTATAGCTCCCGTTTGAATTCTTCCAGCTATTCTACATTCACTTGGGGATACTTCTAATATCTGTCCAGTTTCTGCTATAAAAATATTATCAGGACTCATTCCTAATTTTTCTGCAAGTAGCGCATGTTGTTTTAGATGTCTATATTCACCATGTACTGGCATAAAATATTTAGGTCGTACTAATGCGTGCATTAATTTTAATTCTTCCTGACACGCATGCCCTGAAACATGAATCTCTTCTGTAGTATTGTATATTACATTTGCTCCCTTTTTAAAGAGTTCATTTATAACATTGTATATGAACTTTTCGTTTCCTGGGATAGGAGATGCAGATAAAATAATCAAATCTCCCTTTTGTATCTGAATACTTCTATGAGTATTTGATGCCATCCTTGTTAATGCAGCTAGTGGCTCACCTTGACTACCCGTAGTTACTATTGTTACCTTATCATCAGGATAGTTATGAAGATCTGCTACTGCAACTATAGCTTCAGCTGGTATATGCAAATATCCTAGATTCATAGCTATTTCAGATATTCTTTCCATACTTCTTCCGCTAAATGCTATTTTTCTTCCGTAGAAAATTGATGCATTTGCAATTTGCTGTATTCTATGGATGTTTGATGCGAATGACGCTACTATAATTCTACCCTCAGCTTTATAGAAAATTTTCTTTAAATTTTCTCCAATTACTTTTTCAGATATAGTAAAACCAGGACGCTCTACATTAGTACTATCAGCCATGAGTAATAAAACCCCTTGACCACCTAATTTTGCAAATCTCTCTAAATCTATAACTTCTCCATCTATTGGAGTATAATCTATTTTGAAATCTCCCGTATGTATAATTCTTCCAATAGGAGTGTGTATACAAAGCGAGCATGCATCCGCTATACTATGGCTAACTCTTATGAATTCTACACTAATTTTATCAAGCTTAACTATATCCCCAGCTTTTACTACATTTAGTGTACAATCTGCGAGTATTCCATGTTCTTGTAACTTATTTTCTACAAGTCCTAGTGTTAGACATGTTCCGTACACTGGTATATTCAGCTGTTTTAAAACATAAGGTAATGCTCCTATATGGTCTTCATGACCATGAGTTAGAAAAATCCCTTTTACTCTGTCTTTATTTTCCAAAAGATATGTTATATCTGGAATAACCAAATCTACTCCATACATATCTACATCTGGAAACGAAATTCCACAATCTATAACAATAATTTCCTCTTTATATTCTATCGCAGTAATGTTTTTCCCAATTTCTCCAAGTCCACCTATTGGGATAACTCTGATTTTATTTTTACCCTTACTTCTATAATTATTATTCACTATTTCCCCGATTTCTAAATATTAGGCATTCTATCCATCCAATATTTTCGTTCTGTTTACTAAACAAAATGGTAGTATCACAGAATATAATTACTTAGGTCAGTACCGCTTACTACAATTAACATTGATCCTTTAGCCGCGGAGCTGCTCATCTTCTAAAGATGCATTAACCACTTCACAAGGAGCTTTAGATTTCCACCCATAAAATGAGATACTCCCTTATGAAACTTCGTTAATTTACTATTCCAAGTGTTTTTTTCCTATTAACTAACCATAAATCAGGTTTTCACCTACCTTTTCTTTTATATTTTTATTACAATTACTTTATAATGATTTATTTTTGTGAGAGAATAGTTTGTATTTCCGATATCCAAATCTATTTCACCTATTGTCATTGTTTCATCATATTAATATTTTCAATAGTCTCAGCTTTCTCTAGCTTTTCACTATTTTCAATATTTTTAGCCATTTTTTCTCTTTTTTCCTTTCTCCTTTCTTATAAAATTTTTGAATGTTTTTAATGAATTTATATTTTAAAGTGCTGCCTTTTTAAAACACCACTCTCTTTATACATATATTTTTATATTATTATTCATATTTTAAGACTACTCACTGTATGAGTTCTTTATAATTCCCTAATAACTACATTCTATGCCAATGCATTATACTAATCCAATGTAATTATAACATATTATATTTGATTATAATATAAAAAATGTTAAGAATAATTGCAATAGATTAAAATATCACATTATTCAAACTTAAATTATCGTTTTATTTCTACATTTATACTATACAAGAATAGTAAACATATACAAACGTTACTTATCGTATAAAAAAATAACTAGCATATTCACTAGTTATTTTAGAAAATACTTTATGAAATTTAGCACTATTCTAAGTTAGCTGCTTTCTTATTTAAAATAATTCTCTTTGTAAATAGTCCACCTTGCTTAAGATAATGCAAAACATACTCATTATCATAAACATTATGTATTTCTAATTTTATTATTCCTTTTGTTTTTAGGACTAATTTCACTTTATTAAATTCATCAATTTCAGCTTTTTCAGTTAGCATAGTATAGACAAGCTTTTGTGAATACATAGCCCAAGTTTCTAATAATTCATCAAGTGGTGAGTTTACATCTATATTCATTTATTTCCTCCTTGTATAATATAAGTAATATTACTATATTTACTTCTTATTTTTTCTTGTACATTCCTATTATATATAATTCATTATATATAATCAACTTACATTATAAATACGGCTGATATATTTTACTATATTTGCTTCTAAACACTACGAATTATTATACACATTTATAATTATTGCCACTTTTTAGAAAATAAAACAATTATTATTTATTTATTTTGATTTAATTAAATCTGCAGATACAATATAACGATTTGGAGCATCCCCAATAAAATTGAATGGATAGCAGGTTGTCAGCGTAAGGACTGCTCGACTTGTAGGTACGATTACTGTTCTGTCATCTTTACCTACTATTCGTGTGCCTTTCACCTCATAAGTGAATATACCCGCTGATGTTTGCACAATCAATTGGTCTCCAATCTTAAGCTTCCCTATTCCACTAAACACAGTATCGCGATGTCCAGAAAGAACGCAATTATCTTTTTCTCCAGGAAGCACACTTTGCTTAAAGTGACCTACTCCTTTCTTTAACTCATTTTCGCCAGTCCCTTGGACAATAGGCAATTTCTTATTTAGAGTTGTCATAGTCAAACTACCAATGCTATCACCATCCTTTGGATATACAGGATAAAGCTTCTTATTTGCTACTTTCGTTGCAGATTTAGAAATATGGCTTGGAACTGCATTCACAGAAAAATTAGACTGTAACAATATACTATATGCTGCAAAAGCAACGATTCCTATCCCAAAGCCCATAAACACAAGAGACATAAGCTTAAACCCGGTAATTTTGCTCCATAATGTTTTCAACTTATTCATAACGTTTCCTACCTTTTAATCCTAAAGCTCCAAGAAGCGTTAATGCAGTTCCTATAAGAAGTAACTCATATAAATGAGTAGAAGTATTCGGAAGTTGACCTCCCTTAACTGTATGTATAACACTTATTTGTTCTCCTCCTAAGTTACTACCGTTGTTATCTATATATTCATCAATTAGATCACCTGTTGATTCGTCAAACATATTAACATAACTAAATGAATTTGCTGAAGTAAGTGTTGGTATTATAACATTTACTTTTCCGTTAATATTATTGTTATTTACTTCATAATGTACACCCACTGTGTATGTTCCTGTTGGTATAATTTCAGTTGCGACATCAGCTGCATCTCCACTTTGCGTAAATACTTTATCTATCTTTGGCATATCTAAAACAAGTTCTATATCGCCTTTCGTACCTATTACGTATCCATTTTCATTTATTGTATAAGCAAGATCAATTCCTTTATCTCCAAGTATCTTTACATCTTTAAGCTTGTCCATAATTTGATTGAATTCATCCAAAAAACCTTGTGATTCAAGTAGAGTAAACATATTATCGATATCTGCTTTCATACTATTAACTTCAACGGTTGATGCTCCAGTATTTTTCATTTCAGTTACTATTAAATCTCTTATAAGATTTTGTACTTCTTCGTTCTTAGCAGTTAAATTAACTACTTTTCTTATAAGATTTTTGAATTGAGTATCATCAATTCTAACTCTATACACACTTCCATCCTTAGATATAAAATTATAACCGGCGCCAAGTTGTGCTGAATATTTTTGGAATAAAGTTATAATTGATTGCTGTAGTTCTTTGTTTTCACTAAGCATTTTTCCAAAATCCAGGTTGCCTATTTCCGATTGAATTCCTGGTGTTTTATTCATCTCATCAAAATCTATTAACATATATTTATTAACATTCTCAGGTGACACCATCATTTCAAATAGTTGCGGTGATTTTACGATTTCTTTAACTATAGGGGTTTTACCTGTAAGATTTATGTCGCTCCATAATTCTCCAGCGTATGGATTTCCACCTACATTCGCTGACATTTTAACATATTGTTTTGAAATAGTTCCGTCACTATTTCCAGCTGTCTTAGCATCAAAACTTACTTGTAAATTGTTTAACATATCACTTATCATCTCAAAATCCTCTTGGTCTTGTTTTGAAAGTCCTTTCGCCTTAAATGCCAAGATAATTTTACCATTGCTTTCCATAGTCTTTACTGAATTTGTCTTTAATATGGCATCTGAGAGCGTTTTCGTTTGCGCATTTACTATAGATATTGGTAATACAAAAAACAACATAACTATAGCAATTATAAAGGAACATCCTCTTAATTCAAATTTTGTCATATCATCTACCTCCGTGTAATATTTTTTCATAACTTTAAAACTATATCATAATGTTAACAAACGGTAAACATGATTTAAAACCCACATTTGGTCAATTTTTCTTATTATATAATACTAAATATTATGACAATAATATAAAGTTAGCTTACTATCAAATTTGAGTTTAATTTGCTTCCATAATCAAAAAAAATAATCTATGATTTAAGTTAAAATCATAGATTATTTTAAGTTTTAAAACATTTATGCTATTTATTATAATGAGGTATCAGTTGTTTTTCTTTCATTAAACCAAAACAGTGACCATACAAACACTGGCAAAAACGAAAAAACTAAATATACCATACCAAATTCATTTCCTAGTATTCCAAGTCCTGCTGATAAGCCCAAAAATAACATAGTACAACTCATTTTATAGTCATGAAAATTGTGACTTACAATTCTTATTAATTTGTTTTTTTTCACTGAAAACACCTCCAATTTGTTTTATATATTAAAATTATTGTTATTATTTTAATAATCTATTTATCTAAACTAAAGAGTCAATATCTATGACAGATGATTAAATTCCATAGGAATCTGATGTCGTTAAAATTCCTTATTATTATAAATGTGGATTGAAATCATTAGCGAAATCATAAAAATAATTAAGCCTATTGTTAGAGCTATAAAGTTTTGAGTTAAAGTAGAAGTGTTATTTATAAAATAATTAAATTTCTGTACAAAAAAGTTATTGGGATTTTTAATAACATAACTCATAGCATTCATTGGTACGAAAAAAAATATCATGAATATTACCATAGTAAAAATCTTGATTTTAGCAACTCCAAATTTAAAATAAACAGGATAATATATAGAACTAAATATGCATATAGACATTATAACTAAAACAATATCCAACAATGAAATTGATCCAATAAACTTTAAACGTCCAGTGGCATTGCCTATAGCACCCACTAATGTAGAGCAGATAATCCCTATAATTCCAAACACAAATATTGACATATATTTTGATATAACAATATCAGATCTTTTAAGTGGTAAACTATTTAATATAACTTCACTATTGTTTTTATCATCATATTGCACTGCAAGAGTTATATACAAGTAGGTGATTACCATGGGTGACATTACATATAACCCAAATCCATTAGGAAATATAGTAGAAAAACAAACGAATACAAAAGCAGCGTAAAGAAGAGCATATATAATAGTCTTTTTCTGAATAAGAATATCCTTTATTATTAGATTAACCATTAAAGATTCCCCCTAACCGTATATACCATAATGTCCTCAAGTGATGCCTTTTCAATAATGCCTCTGCCTTTAAATATCTCCCTCGCTTTAGTAATATCCTTTGTTAGAGCCTCAAATCCAAAACTATTTTCTTTTACGCTTACAAATTCTCTCCTAATATCATTGTCTAAAAGTTCTTTACTTCCTTTAACTATTCCATAATTTTCAATAATTTCATCCTTAGTCCTTGAGAAAACTAATTTTCCTTTATTAATAAAAGTAATATAATCAGCTATCTTTTCAAGGTCAGTAGTTATGTGAGTTGAAAAGAATATACTTACATTTTCATCTTGAATTACATTATACAAAATATCTATGAGTTCACTTCTGAATACTGGATCTAGTCCAGAAGTAGGTTCATCCATTATAATAAACTCTGCATTATGGCAAAGAGCTAATGCTAGAGAAAATTTCATTTTCATTCCTTTTGATAGATTTTTAATTTTATTCTTTTTAGGCAGTTCAAATTCTTTTATATACTTTTCAAACAAGGTATCATTCCAACTTTTATAGAAAGGTCGAAGAATGTTTTTCATTTCTATGATGTTTAATTCTTCATAAAAATAATTTTCGTCATAAACAAATCCGATTTTCTGCTTAATTTCTTTATTATGCTTTATATTATCTAATCCAAAAACATTTATATCTCCACTATTTTTTTTAATAAGATTCATTATAAGTTTTATAGTGGTACTCTTACCTGAACCATTTGGGCCTATAAACCCCATTATAGATCCTCTTTCAACATTAAAAGTTAAATTATCTAGAGTGAAATCCTTATAAGACTTATTTAAATTTTTTATTTCCAAGATGTTATCCATGTTTGTTCCCCCTTAATTAGTTCAAAACTAAAAATTTAATTATGTATTAATTTTTTTCGGTATATAGTATTGCTAACATACTTTGTAATTCTTCTAAACTTAAATTTAAAAACTTACTTTCAGATACAACACCAGCTAGGTTTTCTTCTATAGTTTTTAATCTTTTTTCTCTTATTAGATCTTTGTTTTGACATGATACATACGAACCTTTTCCAGGAACAGTCTCTATAAATCCTTCTTTTTCAAGTTCTTCATATGCTCTTTTAGTTGTTATAACACTTATAAGAAGCTCTTTTGCTAAACTTCTTATAGAAGGTAAGGCATCCCCCTGTGCTAATTCTTCTTTCATAATGGCAGTTTTAATTTGAGTCACTATTTGTTCATAAATTGGATCCTGCGATGAATTTGAAATTATAATATTCATAATTCGCTCCTTTGTAACTAGTGTATATAATCAGTATATACACGATAGCATTTAATGTCAACATTATTTTAACCTTTAAATTAATAATATGTAAAAAATAACTTTTTAATATTACCACAAATAAAAAAAGCCTCACATTTAGCCTATTATGACTTAATGTGAGGCTTGTCCCTATCTAGTTTAACCTAAGCTTTTCTATAAACATAAGAAACCAAGATGAGAAACTTTTTTATTAACGTACAATAAAAAATTTATTTGCTCATTGCTTCTTGTACTGCAACTGCAACTGCAACTGAAGCACCAACCATAGGGTTATTTCCCATACCGATAAGTCCCATCATTTCAACATGAGCTGGAACAGATGAAGAACCTGCGAATTGTGCATCTGAATGCATTCTTCCCATAGTATCAGTCATTCCGTATGAAGCTGGACCTGCTCCCATATTATCTGGGTGAAGTGTTCTTCCTGTACCACCACCTGATGCTACTGAGAAGTATTTCTTACCTGCTTCTAATCTTTCTTTCTTATAAGTTCCAGCAACTGGATGTTGGAATCTTGTTGGGTTTGTAGAATTTCCTGTAATTGATACATCTACATCCTCTGAATGCATTATTGCAACGCCTTCACGCACATCATCTGCACCGTAACATCTAACTTTAGCTTTTTCTCCATCAGAATAAGCTGTTTCTTTAACTACTTTTAATTCACTAGTATAGTAATCAAATTTTGTTTGAACATAAGTAAATCCATTAACTCTTGAAATTATATAAGCTGCATCTTTTCCAAGACCATTAAGTATTACTTTTAAAGGTTTAGTTCTTACTTTATTAGCAGCTCTTGCAAGACCAATTGCGCCTTCAGCAGCTGCAAATGATTCATGTCCAGCTAGGAATGCAAAACATTTAGTCTCTTCTCTTAGTAGCATAGCTGCTAAGTTACCATGACCAATTCCAACTTTTCTATCATCTGCAACAGAACCTGGTATACAAAATGATTGAAGTCCTTCGCCTATATAAACTGCAGCATCTGCAGCCTTAGTACAACCATTTTTAATTGCAATAGCTGCTCCTACGCAGTATGCCCAACAAGCATTTTCAAATGCTATTGGTTGAATTCCTTTAACTATTCCAAAAACGTCGATACCTTTATCTTCACATATTTTTCTTGCTTCTTCTAGTGAATTTATTCCGTGTTTTTTTAATACGGGTAGTATCTGATCTATTCTTCTTTCATAACTCTCAAATAAAGCCATTATATTATTCCTCCTTTTTATATTATTTTTGTCTTGGGTCGATTACTGTTACTGCTTCGTCAAATCTACCATAAGTTCCAGTAGCTTTTTCCATAGCTTCGTTAGCATCCATACCTTTTTTAACCATATCCATCATTTTTCCAAGTTGAATGAATTTATAACCAATTATTTCACTATTTTTATCAAGTGCAATATTAGATACATAACCTTCAGCCATTTCTAAGTATCTTGGTCCTTTAGCAAGTGTTCCATACATAGTACCAACTTGACTTCTAAGGCCTTTGCCTAAGTCTTCAAGTCCAGCACCGATAGGTAGTCCACCTTCTGAGAATGCAGTTTGAGTTCTTCCGTATACTATTTGAAGGAATAATTCTCTCATAGCTGTGTTTATTGCATCACATACTAAATCTGTATTTAATGCTTCTAAAATAGTTTTTCCTGGAAGTATTTCTGCAGCCATTGCAGCTGAGTGAGTACTACCTGAGCATCCTATTACCTCAACTAATGCTTCTTGTATTATTCCATCTTTTACGTTTAATGTAAGCTTACAGGCACCTTGTTGAGGAGCACACCAGCCAATTCCGTGAGTTAAACCTGAGATATCTTTAATTTCTTTACTTTGTACCCATTTTCCTTCTTCAGGAATTGGTGCTGAACCATGATTAGGTCCTTTAGCAACACAAATCATTTCTGAAACTTCTGTTGAATAAATCATAATATTATCTCCTTCCTTATGTAGATGGTAATTTAATAAACTTTATAATTAGCGGGCACTAAAAAATCCCACTGGGTCAACATTGAAATATCTTAACAAGTCTATTTTAGCAAACATAATCTAATTTAACAATAGTATTAATAGAAGTTGATAATTTAGTTACAAACTTATTTAATGTAATAACTCTCATTTTTGAAATAATTAATTGAATATTTCCTTTAAATTAATTATAATTATGTAAAACAACCTCTTGCCTTAATTAAATTAATTATATTGGGGGATATTAATATGGAAAATGAAAATGACAATTCAGATTCAGAAAAACTTGTACGTGAAATAATTGATCAAGGAGAAACCTTCAACGATATTGAAGAAGATCTATTGCATGAATTAATAGAGAATAGGATGTCTACGAACAGTAACATTGACCATGCACAAACTACAACTTTTGGTAATAAGATGGCTGATAAAATAGCAGCTTCAGTTGGAAGCTGGAGTTTTATAATTGCTGCACTTGCTATTATAGCAATATGGATAATTATAAATACTATTTTAAAAAAATTATTTGACCCATTTCCATTTATACTTCTTAATCTAGTTTTATCTTGCACTGCCGCTATTCAAGCTCCTGTAATAATGATGAGTCAGAATAGACAAGAGGACAAAGACAGGATAAAATCAAAAAATGATTATAAAATAAATCTTAAATCAGAATTAATTACTCAAGATCTACATAAAAAGATGGATTACCTAATCGATAATCAAAAAATATTAGTAAAAAATCAAGCAAAAATATTAGAGTTTATTGAAAAAAGTGCCACCCACGTGGCAAGTGGCAAGTAATGCCACTTGGGTGGCACATGGCAAGTATTAATTTTATAAGGAGATAAACATGAATAATTATGAAGAAAACTCACTAAAAGAAATGTTTTTATGGCAAGAAAAGATGAAAAAGGAACCTTCTTTTTCAAGCGATTTTGCTAAGGATATACAAAACAAGATGAATAACTTACTCCCTGATAAAATTCAAGATATTATTAATACTTCAATTGAAAATATGACAAAGCTTGTACTCACCGGTTCTGAATATACAGCAAAACCCCCACTTACTAATACCTCCCTTGAAGACCGTGAAATTTTGGCAAAAAGCAGTATTGATTTTTATAGAAAAGCTGCAACTGTAAGCGGTGCCGGAACTGGGGCGTCAGGACTTTTAATAGGTCTTGCAGACTTCCCTATTCTTCTAAGTTTAAAAATGAAATTTCTGTATGAAATAGCTAGTATTTATGGTTTTGATGTTCGAGATTATAAAGAAAGATTATATATTCTATATGTTTTTCAATTAGCTTTTTCAAGTGACAAAAGAAGAATTGAAATATATACTCAAATATCCAATTGGGACAATCACGTAAAAAATTTGCCTGAGGATGTAAACTTTTTTGATTGGAAAACTTTTCAACAAGAATATAGAGATTATATAGATTTGGCAAAAATGTTACAGCTTGTTCCAGGCATTGGATTAGTTGTTGGCGCATATGCCAATTATAAACTGATGAACAAATTATACGATACAGCAATTAACGCATATAGATTAAGGATTTTTAAAAAGTAATATATATAACTAAAAATAACCCTCAAATTAATTTAATTAAGCTGAGGGTTGTTTTTTATTCTATATTTTTAAAATATAATTAGAATTTTTCTGATAATATTTCAAAATATCCTTGAGGATGTGCACATGCTGGACATAATTTAGGAGCGCTTTTTCCCTCGAAAATATAACCACAATTGCCACATTTCCACATAACTACTTCTTCTTTATCGAATACTGTATTATTTTCTACATTGCTTAGTAATTGTCTATATCTTTCTTCATGATGTTTTTCAACCTCAGCAATTTTTCTATAAATTACAGCTATCTCTGGAAAACCTTCTTCATCAGCGACTTTTGCAAATGCTGGGTAAAGATCTGACCATTCTTCATTTTCTCCATTAGCTCCTGATAATAAATTTACCTTTGTATCTCCAAGTGCTACAGGATATGTTGCATTAATTTCTACAACTTCTCCACATAAATCTTTATTTAAAAACTTAAAGAATCTTTCAGCATGTTCTTTCTCATTTGCTGCCGTTTCTGTGAATATGTTAGATATTTGTATGTACCCTTCTTTTTTTGCTACAGATGAATAATAAGTATATCTATTTCTAGCTTGTGATTCACCCGCAAATGATTTCATAAGATTTTGAGCCGTTTCTGTTCCTTTTAATGTTTTCATAAAAATCCCTCCTTGTTTTCCTCCGCAGAGAAAATAATTGTATATTAACTTATTCTATAAATACGACAAATTTCCTCTTTTAGATCATTGTATTTTACAAATAATTAATATTATTTATGATATTGTCCACAGCTTTTTCAACATACTTAGGATTAGTAGCCATATTTAATCTAATAAATCCCTTGCAATTTTCGCCAAACCATTCACCATAATCAACAGCAAGTCTACATTTTTCCTGTATAAATGTTTTTGTTTCATTAGGCTCTATATATCCCCTTAAATCTACCCAAATAAGATAAGTTCCTTCTAACGGCGTAATAATTATTTTTGGTGCCTTATCACCCAGTCTTTCTTTAACATGGTTGTAGTTATGCTTTATTACCTCTAGCAGAGATTTTAACCACTCTTCCCCATAATTATAAGCAGCCTCCGCTGCAGTTAATCCCATAATATTAACTTCTGTTTTATTAATAGTTTTCGAATACGCATCATATCTTTCCATTACCTTCTCATTAGATATAATTATATTACAATTTAATAATCCGGCTAAGTTAAAAGTTTTTGATGGTGCTGTAACTGTTATTATATTATCTGCATACTTTGCACCACTTACTATAGCTGCAGGTATTTGAACATTTTCTCCAATTATAATATCTTGATGTATTTCATCCGAGACAACAAGTACATTATATCTTTTACATATAGATAAAATTTTATCCAATTCTTTTTCTGTCCAAACCCTACCAACCGGATTATGTGGAGAACACTGGATAAACAATTTAACATCATTTTCTATAATATTTCTCTCAAAATCTTCAAAATCAATGGTATATACTCCATTTACATTTATTAATTCAGATGTAACTAATTTTCTTCCAGTATCTTTTACTGCATCGTGGAACGGGTAATACACCGGAGTAAGAATAATTACTGAGTCACCAAACTTTGTAAATGCATTAACAAACCAATATAAAGATACAACAACACCAGTTGAAAACCGTATCCACTTTTTATCTACTTCATAGTTATGTTGATTCCTTTCCCAATTAATGAAAGAGTTATAGTAGGAGTCAGGTACATAAGAATATCCAAATATCCCATGTTCAATTCTTTGCTTCATTGCATTTACCACTACTTCTGGTGCCTTAAATTCCATATCTGCTACCCACATAGGAATTAAATTCTTATCACCATAACGCTTATCTAAAGCATCCCACTTTAAGGAATTAGTCCCCACTCTATCCATTGAATACCGCGCACAAAATTGCTTGATTTCCATATTAAATCTCCTCTTCCTATGTACTCATATTGTAAAAAAACCTTGCTTTAAACTATTAAGCTCAAAGCAAAGTGATTTTATTTTGTTAAACTATTGTAATTATTTAAAACTAAATACTAACTTTAAAATGCTGGAATTACAGCGCCCTTATATTTACTTAAAATAAATTTCTTAACTTCTGGTGAAGTTAATGCTTTTGAGAGTGCCTTTATATAAGGCTTATCTTTATCTTCTTTTCTAACAGCAAGTACATTTGCATAAGGTGAATCTTTTGCTTCAACGGCTAAAGCGTCTGTTAATTTTAATTTAGCAGTCATTGCATAATTAGAATTTATAACTGCTGCATCCACATCGTTTAGAACTCTTGGGAGTTGTGGAGCTTCCAATTCAGTTATTTTTAAATTCTTTTTATTTTCTGTAATATCAATTTTAGAAATAAGGTCTCCAGTTTTTAATTTTATTAAACCTGCTTTTTCAAGTACTCTAAGTGCTCTTGCACCATTTGTAGGATCATTTGGAATAGCTATTTTTGCTCCATCTTTTATATCACTAAGTTTTTTATATTTAGATGAGTACAAAGCCATTGGTTCAATATGGACCTTTACAGTCCAAGTCAGATCTAACCCTTTTGATTTACTAAATTCCGTCAAATAAGGTACATGTTGAAAGAAATTTGCATCAAGTTGTTTCTCAGCAAGTGCTGTGTTTGGTGTTACATAATCGGTAAATTCAACTATTTGAAGAGTATATCCTTCTTTTGCAAGGATTGGTTTTACAACTTCTAATATTTCTTTATGAGGAATTGGTGAAGCACCTACCTTGATAATCTTTTTATCAGTTGTTACTGCCTCTTTCTTTGTACCACAACCACCTAATGTAAAAATTACAACTACTGATAATAATATGCTTAATATTTTTTTCATTTTAAATCCCCCTCTTAATCTTTCTTTTTTTTAATTTATAATTCAATCATCATATTTGATGTTAAATATCATTAATATCTTATTTAATCATTTTCCTATACAATAAATTTCCTAATGCTTGTATGACTTGCACAATTATAATTAATATTATTACCGTGTATATCATTATGTCCGTCTGAAATCTATAATATCCATATTTTTGTGCTACATCTCCAAGACCTCCACCACCAACTGCTCCAGCCATAGCTGAATATCCTATAATATTTATAACAGTTAATGTAATTCCAAGAACTATAGATGGCAGTGCTTCTTTTAACATAACATTAAATATAATTTGATGAGTTTTTGCACCAAAAGATTTAGCTGCTTCAATAATCCCGTAGTCCACCTCGAGTAATGCAGATTCTATTATTCTTGCAGCAAAAGGAGCTGCTCCAAGTGTTAGTGGAACTATAGCTGCAGTTGAACCTATGGTAGTTCCAACAATTAACTTTGTTAAAGGGAATATAGATATCATAAGTATTATAAACGGGAAAGAACGAAGTATATTAACTACTAAATCTAAACTTTTATAAACTAGGCTATTTGGTCTTAGCCCTTTAGGCCCAGTTATAATTAAGCCAACCGCTGCAATAAACCCTAAAATAACTGTGAAAATCGTGGATAATATCACCATATATAACGTATCTAATAACGCAGGCAGTAAAATTTGTATTAAAACTTCTTGAAATGTCATTTATACTCCCTCCTTATTTAATTCATCTTGTTCTAATTCAGCATCAATTTCCCATTCTATAGATCTGTCATCTAAATACTTTAATATTTTTTCTTTATTTTCCTCATTCGTATTTATAATAAGACTACCCATTACACTATCTCGAAACTTTTCAAGCCTTCCCCATACTATAGAAAAATCAATATCAAGTTCTCTTGCTAGCGATGTTATTAAACAACTTTGAGTAATTTCTTTTGTGAAAAATATTTTAATGTTATAACCAATACTAGGCAGTAATTCTTCCTCTCCAATAAGTATTTTCATCTCTTTTGTTGGTTTAATAAACAATTCATCCGTAAATCCGTGACTTTTAATTTTACCACCTTCTAAAAGAATGAATTTATTACAAATTTCTTTTACCACTTCCATCTGATGAGTAACTACGACGATTGTTATATTAAATTTATTATTTATATCTCTTAAAAGCTGTAATATAGATTTTGTAGTTTTAGGATCTAGTGCAGAAGTTGCCTCATCGCAAAGTAATATTTTAGGATTCAGCGCTAATGCCCTTGCTATTCCAACTCTTTGCTTTTGACCTCCACTTAACTGCTTTACGTTTGTTTTTACTTTATCATTAAGACCTACTAAATCTATCAGGCTATCTACTCTTTCCTTAATATAGCTTTTATCATTCCCCCATACTTCA
Source organism: Clostridium estertheticum (assembly GCF_026650985.1). GTDB lineage: Bacteria > Bacillota > Clostridia > Clostridiales > Clostridiaceae > Clostridium_AD > Clostridium_AD estertheticum_C. The sequence goes on along the minus strand of NZ_CP086239.1, from coordinate 4,365,886 downwards.
AGTGGAAATGCTATATTGTCAAAAACATTTTTACTATTAATAAGGTTAAAACTTTGAAATATAATTCCTACATCTTTTCTAAACTCACGAAGCTCTTTGCGGCTTAGCTCATTAACCACTTTGCCCATTATGTTAATAGTTCCTGTATCATATGTCTCAAGCCCATTAAAACATCTAAGCAAAGTAGACTTTCCAGCACCACTATGACCAATAACACCATAAATGTCACCCTTATCTACTGTAAATGAAACATTACTTAATACCTTTACCTTTGAAAAACTTTTACTTACACCACTAACTTTAATCATAATATCTCTGCTCCTCTTTATGCCTTACAATTCATTTTTATAATTTTATTGTAACCATTGTTATCTATTTTCATAAAAAATAGTGCCCAAGAATAAACTTGGGCACTACTTCCAAACTTATTCTTATCTTGCAGCCATGCTGCAGGATTTAACACCATGTATCTTGCGATACTGGTTGTCGGGTTTCATAGGGCCAGTCCCTCCACCTCTCTTGATAAGACATTATTAAATTTTAATTTATAAAAAATCAAAAAACCTCTTCCACCAATAACGATGAAAGAGGTATAAATATTCAATGACACCTCTCTCATCTTCCGCTAAGTTACTATGAACTTAACGCAGGAATTAGCACCTATTCAGACATTTACTGTCTGATGGTTGCCGAGATATCATCGGGCCGGTCCCTCTATCTCTCTTGATGAGAATAACTAACTTATTAAATTATATCTATAGTATCACTATATGTTTAATATGTAAAGAAGTAACCATAATTCTTTTTTAGAATTTTTTATTCTTCATTAAATTCTACCCTCTTGGAGCATACATAATAATAACAGCTCCAATTACTGCTATAGCGCCACCTATCAAATCAAATTTATCAGGAATTATATTATCTATCTTCCAGCCCCATAATATTGATAATACAATGAATATACCACCATATGTTGCATAGACTCTACCAAAATTAGCACTTGGAGGTTGCAAAGTCGGAATTACACCATATACAATAAGCGCTATAGCTCCACAAATTCCGTACCAAATGCTTTTACCCTCTCGTAACCATATCCATACAAAGTAACCCCCGCCTATTTCAAATATTCCGGCTATTATAAAATAAAATGCTGATTTAATTATCCCCATAAATATATCTCCTTAATGGACGAACGCCATATATTAATTCAATTTACTATATCACAAGTGAGTATCAATATCAATATCACTTGATACTCATACTCATACTCCTACTTAATTTCAAATTAAAGCTATTTATTAATGCAAATTATGCATAATACTACTTTACATTTCAAACCATAGTTTCTTTTTATGAAATACAAAAAACCAGATATATTTAATCGTTTATTATTAAATATACCTGGTCTTTAAATTACATTATATTAGTTATGTTTTGTTTTTATTCTACTTTTTCAAAATCTGATTTTGAAACTCCACATAGTGGACAAACCCAATCTTCTGGAATATCTGCAAACTTAGTACCTGGTGCTATTCCGCCGTCTGGATCTCCTACCTCTGGATCATATTCATACCCACATATCAAACAAACATACTTATCCATAAAAACATCTCCTTCGAATTGATTTTTGTCGATTTAATTTTCCCATGTTCTTTTCATAATCTACATATTTATCTAATTCCATTTCATCATAATATATGTTATTTATAATGTCAATATTCCTTCTCTAATTTACTAGATTTTAATTAGTTCCTTATAATTAAAATCTAATTTACATATATAATATATTCGATTTATTGTTGAAAAACTTTATCATATTATGTATTATTAGTATATAAATAATAATAATATGTGTTATTATGGTATATATTATATATAAAGTATAATTTAGTGCTTATTCTCATAATAAATTTACTTTGCTAATATTTAACTATAATTAACAAATAATGAATAGCAATCGGTTCATTACCATTTCATTGACAATAATGTAAAATAATTGTATTATATTTACATAACGCAATACCTTTTTTAATAGTATAATAAGGACTTGTAGTGTTTCCTTAATATATAGTTTCTCAGATACATTTTTAAAATTTAAAATAGAACATTACTTGTGGCGACTAATTATCCCTACTACTCATCCAAAGACACCTTACACAAAACGGCACCTCCATTGTGTATACAAAAATCATAATCGTCCAAGGACCCCCCTGGACAATTTCTTTTTTGTAGGATAAAAAAAAGGAGGAATATTAATGAATGATGATAAAAAAATCATAGAACCAGCAAAAATTAAAAAGAAGCTTTGGAAAAAAGTTGTTAAATGTTTATTGATATTTTTTGTTATAATTTTCTTATCAGTTTCAGCAGCTTCAGGATATATTTATATTAAATATAATGATAAAATAAAATCAACAATTGCAGCTGGTAACAACATAGCCAAAAATATAAATGAAACTGCTTTTAATACCAGAAAGCCAACTCAAGTTTACGATAATAAAGGCGTGTTATTAAAAGAATTTAAGACTAACTCATATTATTACACAAAAGATGCTGACTTGAATCCATATATAAGCCAAGCCGTCACTTCAATTGAAGATGAGAGGTTTTATGAACATGATGGAATAGACTATAAGGGTATACGAAGATCCATTTGGGTATATATAAAATCCAAAGGAGCTGTGCTTCAAGGTGGTTCTACAATAACACAACAATTAGCAAGAAATGTATTTCTTACATTTGACGTAACTATATGGAGAAAATTAGAAGAATCTGTTATATCACTAGATTTAGAAAAAAAATATTCCAAAGCACAAATATTGGAATTTTATGTAAACAACATAAACTACGGTAATGGCTGTTATAGCATTGAAAGTGCTGCGCAATTTTACTTTCAAAAGAGTAACAGAGCCTTAGATGTTTCGCAAATAGCTCTACTTGCGTCGATTCCTAACAATCCATCTTACTATAACCCTATTAAGCACATGGATAATGCACTAAATAGAAGAGATTTAGTTTTAGATAAAATGTTAAGTTTAGGAAAAATATCACAAGTCGAATTTGATACCGCAAAAGCAGAAGTTATTAAACTAAATGTAAAGCCTTATGTAAAAACAGCACCTGTAGACTACAGTGTTGAATATGCCATTCATAATGCAACACTAAAATTAATGGAGCAAGATGGTTTTGTTTCAAAATATTCTTTTAGTAATGATAAAGATAGCGAAACTTATTTTGCTAAGTATAAAACTGAATATGCAGACAAGGAAAAAACTCTTCTTAGTGGTGGATATAGAATAGATACATCTATTGATACAGCAAAGCAAGAAAAATTACAAAGTGTAGTAGATAATAAGCTAGCGAAATATTCACAAACATATAAAACCTCTGGCTTATATAAAAAACAAGGTGCAAGTGTCACAATAGATAATAACACAGGAGAAGTTGTAGCTATAGTTGGAGGCAGAAGTCAATATGGCAACACCTTTAATAGAGCCTCTTTAGGGGTAAGACAGCCAGGTTCCTCTATAAAGCCATTAATAGCATATACCCCTGCATTTGAAAGAGGATACATTCCAGCAAGTGAATATGTGGATGCACCAATAGATGAAGTAAATAATGATGACTCTATATTCCGTGGCTCTGTATCTTTGAAATATGCACTTGATATCTCTATAAACACCATTCCAGTTAGATTAGTAAAAGACAATGGTGTAAAGAAATCGCTGAAATATTTGCAAAATATGAATTTCAAATATATAACCCCCGAGGAATACCCTGTAGTTGGAATCGGTGGTTTTACAAAGGGTGTCACCCCTGTTGAAATGGCTTCAGGTTATTCAACCCTTTCGAGAAACGGTAAATTTATAGAACCAAGTAACGTACGTAAAATAACTAATACAGTAATTGATCAAGTATTGTTTGAAAATAAATATAATCAAACTAAGGTGTATGATAGTGGTGCTTCGTACCTTATGACTGATACTTTAAAGAGTGTATTAACAGAAAGTTATTCAACAGGAAATGGTTTATCCCTTAGTGACTATCCTTATGCTGCAGGCAAAACAGGGACCACTGACGAATCAAAAGATTGTTGGTTCATAGGGTATACTCCCTACTATACAACTTCTGTATGGGTAGGAGATGATACCCCAGCTGCGCAGAATATGTTTGGCGCTAACGAACCTGGCCAAATATGGAAAGAGTATATGGAATATCTACATCAAGGTTTAGTTCAAAAAGACTTCACTCGACCTAATACGGTAATTGATAAAAACGGAGTATTAATGGATACGTTATATATCGCTCTAAACCCAAATGGTAGCAAATTAAAAAGCGACGATAACTATCAATCAAATAATACAACTAATAATCAGAAAAACACCAATAAAAAATCTAATTTAAAAACACCTACGAAAACTGATGGTACTGGTACCAAAACCGGAACTGGTACTGGTACTGATAGTGGTACCAAAACTGGAACTGGAACTGGAACTGGAACTGGAGCTAGTACCGGAACTGGTACTGATACTGGCACTGGCACTGGCACTGGAACCGGAACCGGAACTGGAACTGGTACTGATACTGGTACTGGCACTGGAACTGGTACCGGAACAAACACTAATAACAGCAATGGCACTAACGTAAATACACCTAAATCAAATAACACTCCTAAAACTAATACTAATAATTAGCAAAATTTTATTAAAAAGGGTAAATGTTTAAAAATAACATTTACCCTTTTTAATTAACATTATTAGTAGCATTTTTTCTTTTCTGAAGAAAACTTATAATTCCAGTTATAGCTAATATTATTATTAAAGCAACAATCGCACAAAATATGTACCCTAAAGATGACTTAAAGAAATTATCACCAAACCCTGGTACAGAATAATCCGGCAACATAAACTTCCATTTAACTGAAAGTTTTGCCATTCCCTCTGGTATAAATCCAAGCTTTGCTTTTAAATCATCACCAGACCATTCACCAAAAGCAGTCCCCTTAGCTAATAATCCAAGCGGCGCAAAAATAATTAAAGTTATCAAAACATACCAATACTTCTTCAAACTACCTATCACCTGTGATTTTCCATATAAAGATATTTTAGGTGGATAGATCATAAGCATGGCAGAATTTGATTTTTGCAGATATTTTACTACTAGACCTGTTACAACTCCTTCAACAGGTCCTGCTATTACAAGATGTGCAAACATCATAGCGGGCAATGTTTGCATCAATGTATATGGCGCATATAATGGAGTGCCATCAAGTTTATGAAATAATAATGGCTGAAGCCCAAGTTCGATTCCAGTACACAAGGCACCAATATTAATTGCTACATATCCTGCTATAATCGAACCAATAAATCTGCGTTTTGATGAAATTTCAGAATTACCCGATATTAACTTGTATACATAATAACTTACGAAAGGCATCACAAATGCCATGTTGAAAATATTAGCCCCTAGTGTAAGGATTCCACCATCTCCAAAGAAAAATGCTTGGATTATGAGTGCAATACTCACTCCAACTACGGCAGCCCAAGGGCCTAAAATTATTGCGAGTAGCGAAGCCCCAACGGCATGAGCAGTGGTACCATCAGGTATCGGTACATTGTACATCATAATAGTAAACGAAAAAGCTGCCCCAATTGCGAGTAGTGGAACTTGTTTATCCTTTAATGTCTTCTTTAACTTTATTGCGGCTATTCCTATTATTGGAATAGCTAGCGTTCCAAGTACAGCGCATGTTTGAGGACTTAAATATCCATCAGGTATATGCATAATATCTCCTCCTTAAAATTAAGACTATTCATGACTATGATAATGATCATGCTGCATGCTTTTATCAATTGCGTGAACATGTCTGTGATAATGCTCATCTATAAGATTTACAGAAAGTAATAATTCTTTATTTGATAATATATCCTTAGGTGAACCACTAGCGACTATCTTATGATCTTCATTAAAAACTATTACCCTATCAGCTATTTCTTCGACAATGTCCAAGTTATGAGTACATGTAATTAAAGTTTTGCCTGCATTATTAAGTTTTACTAATAGATTAATTAGCCATCTTTGACTTCGTGGATCCAAGCCATTCGTAGGTTCATCCAATATCAAAACTTTTGGATTTATTGATAATACAGATGCAATAGCTACCTTCTTTTTCTCACCACCACTTAATCTATATGGTGGCCTATCTTTCAATGATTCTAGTTCAAGCATTCGAATAACTCCATTAACCCTATCCTCTACTTCCTTAAAGCTAAGCTTCATCTGTAGTGGTCCAAAAGCTATTTCTTCCCATACATTTGTAGAAAACAATTGGGCATCGGAATTTTGAAATATAAACCCAATTCTTTGGCGAAAAGCCTGCGCAAACTGCTCATCATTTAATGTTTCTTCCGTAACAAGTTGACCAAAAGCGTTATACTCACCTTTACTTGGGAATATCAAGCCATTAAGGATCTTTAAAAGTGAAGATTTACCTGACCCATTAGCCCCTAAAATGACTACCTTTTCACCACTGTAAATATCTAAATTTATATCGCGAAGCACCATTTCACTAGGCAAATATTCAAATGAAACATCACGAAGCTCCATTACTTTTTCTCTATCCAAGAATAATTTCACCTCCAAAAGCTGCTAAAACACAAATTATAACACTTAAAAACCATTGGAAATCAAGTAAAGTAAAACGAAACCTATTCATAATAACAGGCTCGCCTTTATACCCCCTTGATAACATAGCTCCATAAACTTCTTCACTTAAAGCATAACTTTTACCAAAGAGACTTCCAATGGCATTAGAGACAAAATGACGCCCCTCTTTTGAGGAAGTTTTACTAAAGGTTCTACTCTTTCTCGCAACAAACATATCTGTTGTTATATTTAATAATATAAAGATATACCGATAACACATTTCAAGAGTTGTAATAAATATTTTTGGTAAAAGCAAAATCCGTAATGCCTTTAACAAATTGGCCCACCTAGTAGTGGTTGTAAATAAAAAAGCTAAAGATACCGTAACACCAACCCTAACTATTAACAAAACAGCTCCCGATACCCCTTGCGATGTAATCGTAAGAACAGACGGAAATATTAGTGGGCCCAAATGTACTTGATGACCAAAGTTTATAAGAGTAACTAATGTAGCTCCAGGTCTTACAATATTGAAAATCGATGGCAGTACAGCAATTCCCGTAAAAAGTGGCGTAATTAACCATATACGTTTAAAATATAATTTTAATGATACACATGACATCTTAGCTAAAATGCATGATATTAAATAAAGAATAGTTAATACCAGTACATTATGAATTAAAGTAGATGTTAATATTAATATAATTAAAGATATTACTTTTATTCTTGGATCTAATTTTTGCAGAAAACCCTTTTGAAAGGCTATATCTTCAAAAAAAATAACTTCCTTTAAAAGTTTAGCAATACCATTAATAGTCTTTTCTAAAAAACTGCCTTTCTTCCTTTTACCAATACACCCACATGGGCACATGGATATTTCTCCACTATTTAACAACCAATCCGGTACTTGATTTTTCGAATCCATTTGGTTTCTCCTTCAAATTGACTTTCTTTAAAAACCCAAAAAAAATAAAAACACAAAAATTAATATCTGATATACAGAAATCAACCTTCGTGGTCTTTAATAAAATTATATATTTATTTGTTTTTTTAGAAATAGTATACTCTCGTAGCATACAAATTTTTAATTTATAATATTTGTAAAACTTAAAGTCTAGTATTTTTATTAAATGCTATATCTATAGTTTAATAAAAGTGCTATGTACCACTATTCTATCGTATAGTGATACTAAAGTATACAAAAATAAAACATGAAATCAATAATATGTTTTTCTATAATACTTGATTTTCACCTCAAATTCTTATAATCTTCTAGTGTATTAATATTATAAAACTCTCTATATGGTAATCCTTCAACTACTTTACATTCTAAACTTAATATAAGTTTTTGAATCTTATTATCATTTACTTTAAGACTTTTTTCAATGTTATTTATAATAGTTTTTTTATATATTGCACAAAGAGGTTGCAACCTATTATTAACTTTCGGCACTAACACTTCATAATCCTCATCAAAACTACCTAATATCTCTAATATTTCTTCACTAATAAGAGGCATGTCACAGGCTATACATAGGCAATATTCTGTAGATGAATTAGTTAGTGCTGCATGGATACCACCAAGCGGTCCATGTCCATTATAAACGTCCTCGATAACTTTAAGATTAAATTCTTTATATATGTCTTTGTTATTTGCAATTATTATTATTTCTTTATAGCTACTACCTGCCCGTATTATCTGTTCTATAAACGTTTTTTCTTTGTATTTAAGTAAAGCTTTATTATTATAATTCATCCTACTACTTTGCCCGCCAGCTAATATTGCTAATGTTTTATTTATCATTAATTTCCCTCTATTAACTTACTCTCTATAAAATTACAAATCGAATTAACATCATTTAAGTTTAATATGGGAATATTCACATTTACATCCTCGTCAGTGGCAAGCGCAATAATTTGTGAAAACTCAAATTTTGGATTAGTGCAAAGCAGATTAGAATCTACATCTTTTCTGTGTACCTCTATTTTAGGGAAATTGTTATCTTTATATCCTTCTATTAAAACAATATCTATATCTTTAAAAAGCAAAATAATTTCATATATAGGTACTTCTTTTTCCACTTTTTGAATCATAGCTAGTTTTTCATGAGAAGATACTATTACGTTATCTGCACCAGCCTCGCTAAACTTAAAACTATCCTTTCCTTCTTTATCTATGTCAAATTTATGCGCATCATGTTTTAAAACACCAACGCTGTAGTTTCTAAGTTTTAAAGCTTTAATTAGCTTCTCTATTAAGGTCGTTTTCCCAGTATTTGATTTTATAGCTACTATAGAAAGGACTAAAGTTCCCTTATTTTTATTTGAAAATGAATCTACCATTTAGTACTTCACCTGCCCTTACACTTCCAATGTTTTTAGGAATAATTATAATTCCATTAGAATTACACATAGCACGCAAATGATTGGAACATTGTGACCCTGAATTATATGCATAATAAACTCCATCTTCTTTTTTAATTTTAACAAATATATATTTTTCTCTTCCTGCTTTAGCTTTAAAATCATCCTTTAAAACCACTGGAAATTCCTCAGATTCATTTTCGTAAATACCCCTAATAGAGTTAATAGCAGGTTTTACGAATTCTTCAAAAGTATTTATTAATGCTGAAGGATTACCAGGCAGAGCAAAAAATAATTTACTATTATATACTGCAAAAGATGTAGGTTTCCCTGGTTTAATAGCTACGCAGTTGAATTTAATATCTGCTCCTATTTCAAGCAGAATATCTTTTACAAAATCGCAATCTCCAACAGAAGCTCCTCCAGAAGTAATAACAATATCTGATTTTTCAAAAGCTGATAACATTTTTTCTTTTAGAGCTATCCTATCATCCTTAACTATCCCCACTGAAAACACTTCTGCATTTGAATTTTTTATCAAAGCCTTTAGCGAATATTCATTACTATTTCTTATTTTGCCTTTTTCAATTTCAGATTTTATGTCTATTAGTTCATCTCCAGTTATTACTATACCAACAGTAGGTGGCTTGTAGACATTAATAAACTCATATCCTAGAGAAGCTAATAACCCAATCTCCGGCGGTCTAATTAAAGTTCCCTTTTTTAAAGCAACATCTCCTTTTAAAATTTCTTCTCCTAATTTTATAATATTATTACCTTTTTTAACCTCTTCACAAATGTATAAATTATCGCTTTCAACTTTAACTCTTTCAATTTGTATTACTGCATCTGCACATCTTGGTAGCATTGCTCCTGTCATAATTTTATAGGCTTCATTCTCTTTTAAATGTTCTTCACAAAAATCTCCCGCTTTTATTAGTGATTTAACTTTAAGTATTATATTTTCTTTGTTTTGTGTGTCTAGACTTCTTATAGCGTAACCATCCATTGCTGACTTATCAAAAGGAGGCAAGTTATCTAGCGAGTAAATATCCTCAGATAAAACTCTATTAAGCGAATCTAAAATATATACTTTCTCGTATTTCTTTTCGCGATTTAACAATTTCGCTTCCTCGTTAATTATTTTCTTTGCTTGACCTACTTCAATCATCATAAACTAACCTTCTTTTTCCTTTTTAAGTTCTTTGACCCCATTTTAAATGAACCTACAATTACAAGTGAAATTATTGTTAATACTATAAATATTATAAATCCTTTTGAAAATCCACTTAAACTTTTACCTGTTTTATCTATAAAAGATGCCATCAAAGGTGGTATAACGAAACCTCCAAAAGCTCCTAATCCTCCAACCCATCCTGCTGCTCCTCCAATTGCATGAGGAACCTCTTTTGGAAGTATTTTAAATACAGCAGCATTTGTTACACCCATTCCAACCGCTAAAAGTAAAACTCCTAAAACAGCTAAAGGAATTGAGCTAGTAATTGTCATACAGACTGCTCCTGAAAGCATTATAATAAGTGCTATAATTGATGTAGATTCTCCTCCAAACTTGTCCGCTATCTTCCCACCATAAATCCTAGTAATAGATGCAGAAATTGAATACATAGCAGTTAACGCACCTGCCATTTTTAAACTTAATTTAAAGAAACTCATCCAGTAAGTAGGCAACCAACTTGTCAGTGCTAAGAATCCTCCAAATGTAGTAAAATAAATCACAACAAGTGCCCAAGTTTTCCAGGTCCTTGCAGAAATCATCAAGCTTTCACTGATTTTATTATTGGGAAATAATTCTTGACCATATTTTGTTGAAGCTATTTTTTTCGCTTCATCTTTTTCTACGCCTGCATTAATTAATTGAAAATACCATGCATTTTTTCCTATAATACAATAAGCTATAGTTCCTAATATTAAAAATATTAACCAAGCTAAATAAGAACCTGATAACCCTAGTAATGGTAGAGCCACATTTGGCAGTAACAGTGTAAATATTCCTGGTGCTAAATTTCCAACGCCTCCATAGATGCCTAAAGCTACTCCCTGCTTGCTTTGCGGGAACCAATAGGATGCTTGACTAACTCCAACAGAAAATGTAGCTATACCACAACCTGACAATGCTCCAAAAATTAATAATAAATAATAATAATTACTTAAATTTTGTCTAAAGAAAGCCATAACTACATACAAACCAGCCATACCAATTATTGAAAGAGAAAGCAAAATGATAAAAGGTTTTCTTCCTCCATTGATATCTACCCAAGCTGCAAATGGAATCCTAAGTAAAGAACCGGACAAATTTGGTATTGCAATAAGTAGTGCTAATAGAATAGGGCTAAGAGTTGAAAAACTTTGTTTAAATACGGCGATTGTAGCTCCATAAAGAGCAACGGCCGCAAATCCTACAAAAAAACCAGTAGTTGCTCCCGTTAGTCCTTGTTTTGAATTTCCTTTTACATTTACAATATTCATTATTTTTCCCCCGTTTATTAATTACTTGTAACTAAATTCAAAATTTTTCTCTTCATTAAAGAAATCTGAGTAATCTATTTCAAATAGTGGTTTTGTAACTTTAGCTACATCTATTTTTTCTCTAATAAGTTGTGTTAATATACCAGCATAAGATAGATCTCCTTGTATTATACTTCCGTAAATCTTTCCATCTTTATGTATTATCTTTTTATAGTTTGATCCATCTATTTTCACTTCTTCAATATAAGTTTCATCAGCAGGTTCTATCATCCCAATGGACATTGTAGCTATTCCTACAAAATTCATTGTATTCTTGCTTCCAAAGAAGTCTGTCATTGTCATTTCATTTCCGAACATGTTATTTGCTGCTATTATGCCTTCTTTAACAGCTGTTGGCCATATAGGATTCCTTCCAGTTACATCTCCGCCGCCATAAACACCCTTTATATTAGTCTCACCTTTCTCATTTATAATCAAACCAAATCTATCAGTTTCTACCCTGCTATTTTCAATAAAACCAACATTTGATCTAACTCCTGTTGCTACTATTACGAGTTCACATGGTACTTCTTCTCCAGTGTTTAATAATAATGATTTAGGATTTTTATTTTCATCAATTATTAATTTTTCAGCTTTAACATCTAACTTCAGGTTTACACCATTTTCTTTAAATTTATCCTCATAAACCTTTGATGTATATTTATCTAATTGTAATGGGAGTATCTTCTTGCTCATTTCTATTAAAGAAATATTTACACCACTATCTATAAGACCACTTAATGCATCTATTCCTACAAGACCAGCTCCTAATACAACTACATTTTTAACTTTTTTTGCCTGTTCCCTTATAATTACTGCATCTTCAAGATTTCTAAGTCCTACTACACTACTTGCTTTCCTTAAATTTTCAATGGGAGGAATAAATGCTGATGCCCCACTTGAAATTAAAAGCTTATCATATGTTAGAATATCTCCATTTGAAAGTGAAAGATTTTTTTCACCATCATTAAGCCCCGTTACCTCAACCCCTTTAATCCACTTAATGTTATTTTTCTCAAAGAAATTCTCATTGGTGAAATCTAATTGATCTATAGTTCTATGTCCTGAAATATAATGATGAAGTATACATCTTGAATACACATTTTCATCTTTTGATACTAATATTATTTCTGCCTTATCATCTAACATTCTTAGCGTTTTAGCCCCACTTATTCCTGCGGCCGATGCCCCAATAACTACATATCTCATTTTATAATACCTCCTGCAGCGTAATTGCTGCCATAGGACATTTAGCAACACATTGAGGTGTACCCGCGCTTGTGCTACTACACATATCACATTTCATAATTTCTTTACTGGTCCTAGCATCTGCCTTTAAAACCCCATAAGGGCATGCCATTACGCACATATAACAACTAGCACATCTGTTTTTGTCATAACTAACTAATCCAGTTTCGTTATCTTTGCTCATGGCACCACTCATGCATGTATACACACATTCTGGTTTGTCACAATGTCTACAAAATATTGGAGCATACACGCCCTTACTATCAACTGTTATTCTACTTCTTGTTTCCTCTGAATTATGCGCTACTATACATGAAGTAGTGCAAGTTAAGCAACCGATACACTTTTTTCTATCTATCTTGATTCTTTTCATATCCACCTGCTCCTTCCACATTAATTTTTTCTATATTTACAGATACCATTTTATATGATGGTTCCTTTGAATATGGATCAAATACTGATGGAGTCAATGAGTTCGTTTCAATATAATGCATTGGTGCATATAAATGATCCTTCTTTACACTATCAGTTATTTTTGCTATAAATTCACTTTCAACACCATTACATGACGATAATCTAATTTTCTCATTTTGCCCTATATTTAATTCCTTAGCTAACTCAGGATTTATATTAACATAGGCTTCTTTTGGTGTTATAGCGTTTACGACATCCATTTCTCTTGTTCTTGTTTGAGTATGCCATTGACCTACTGTTCCTCTACCTGAATTAAGTGTATAAGGGAAATCTATCGAAATCTCAATTGGATTTTTAATTGGATCGCCAAAGATAAAATTAGCCTTTTTAGAGGTCGTATAATATTTATTATCTTCATATAATCTTCTTTCATCTTCTTTTAATAATTGGCCCTGTGTAAATGGCCATTGTATGCCTTTTGAACCACTTAAAAGTTCATAAGTAGCACCTGTAATATCACATGGCATTCCCTTTGAACACTTTTTCATTAATTCAAAAGCGTCTTCAGGTGTTTTCCAATTATCAAGTAACCTTCCCATTCCTAACTCTTTACCAATTCCCAGAAGTATGTCGTAATCTGTTAGTTCGCCATCTTCTTTTTCAAGTATTGGTAAAATAGCTGACATCCGACGCTCAGTATTTATCATTACTCCTGTTTTTTTAATTGCAGGAACGGAAGGTAGAAATAAATCACAAAGTTTAGCACTATCAGTATCCTCATATATATCTTGTACTACGAAAAACTCTAATTTATCCACAGCTTTCTTAAATTCCTGATTATTTGTCCAAGAGTGTCTTGGATTTGTACAGATTACCCATAACCCCTTTATTTCACCTTTCTTTATCTTATCTATAATTACGTTATAAGGTAATGTAGGTTTTGATGGTAATAAACTTTCCTCAATTTCCAAAGCTTCTGCTACGGCCTTTCTGCGCTCTATATTATCATACTCTCCGCCACCATAAAGCCCTGAAGTGTTACTAAATATTCTTGAACCCATTGCATTACATTGGCCTGTTAATGAATTTGCACCAGTTCCTTCTCTGCCAATATTCCCCGTCATAAGTGCAAGGTTTATTATTGCTTGCGCCGTTCTAACACCTTCATATCCTTGGTTAATACCCATTGTCCACCAGAAAGAAACCCTCTTGCCATTATGTATAATTCTTGCAAGTTCTAGTACTCTTTTTTCAGATATTCCTGTAATTTTTTCTACATCCTTTAAAGTGAACTTGCTAACATGTGACTTAAACTCTTCAAACCCTTCTGTATAGTTTTCTATATAACTATTTTCTATCCACCCATTCTCAATTAATACATTAGCTAATGTATAGAAAAGTATTAAATCTCCCTTTGGCTTAATATCTACCCAAATATCTGAATTTCTTGCAGTTTCTGATTTTCTTGGATCAATTGTTATTACCTTGGCATTCTTATTATCCTTTACGCGTTCCCAGAAAATAGGATGCGCAACAATAGGGTTTGCTCCAATAAGTATTATCGTATCTGACAGCTGGGCATCATTTAAGGTATATGGGGGAGCATCAAACCCAAAACTTTGCTTATGAGCAACAACCGAAGTTGACATACATAGCCTTGTGTTACCATCACCATTTATACCCATATAGTTTCTACCTACATGCCCTAAAAGTGCCATTTCTTCCGTAGTAATTTGCCCTGTACTTATAAAGGCTACACTTTCAGACCCATGATGTTTTTGTATTGTAGTCATCCTTTTAACAAAAGTTTCAAAACCTTCTTTCCAAGAAATTTCCACCATCTCATTTTTATCATTTCTTAAAAGAGGTGATCTTCTACCCTTAATTTTTGTACACTGTTTATCTAGATTTAATCCCTTTATACAACAGAATCCCTTATTTACAGGATAATTCTCCGTTGGGGACACCCTTATGATTTCACCATTTTCTACATAAAAGTCTAGATTACATCCAAGCCCACAATAATTACAAACTGATTGTATTTTTTTCATATTATAACATCTCCACTTTGTTAATTTTATAAAAACCCTCCTTTTATATTCATTCAAAAGAGGGAGTTCCACTGGTCAAATAATATATTCGAGGTGCCACTTGTGTCTGTTTTTTAAGGTTGTTTATTTATTGTATTTATACCGCCGTAAGCGATTCCATTTCAATTTCAGTCTTTCCTATAGTTTTTGTCGTTGCAGTTATCTCAATTTTAGAATATTTTAATAACTTCAGCCATGAAAACTTTGTTATTTTTTTCACTATGTACTTTATTCTATCACTACAACAGAAAAAAATATGTGACTAATATCACGTTCCTTTAAAATTAAAAATAATAAAGCTTAAAACTGTTTTCACAATTCTAAGCTTTATTATTTCTAATTTAATATATTATTTTATCCTAATATTTGTTTTAAATCATCTTCTGGTGTACTTATTGGTTTAATATCAAAAGTATCAATTAAAAATTGTAATACATTAGGGCTTAAGAAAGCAGGGAGTGTTGGTCCTAGGTAAATCCCTTTTACTCCAAGTGATAATAATGCTAGTAGATCAGCAACAGCTTTTTGCTCATACCAAGTTATAATCAATGATAGTGGTAGATCATTAATAGTGCATTTAAATGCATCAGCTAGCGCTAATGCTATTTTAACCGCAGAATATGCATCATTACATTGACCTATATCTAGTAATCTTGGTAATCCTGCAACTTCACCAAATTCTAATTTATTAAATCGGTATTTACCACAGGCCAAAGTAAGAATAATACAATCCTTTGGAACAAGTTTTGCAAATTCTGTGTAGTAATTTCTTCCTGATCTTGCACCGTCACATCCTCCGATTAAGAAGAAGTGACTAATTTTACCTTCCTTAACTGCATTAACTATTGTTTCAGCATGACTTAAAGTTGCTTTATGTCCAAATCCCACAAGGATTTCTTTAACT
This sequence comes from Clostridium estertheticum, assembly GCF_026650985.1. GTDB lineage: Bacteria > Bacillota > Clostridia > Clostridiales > Clostridiaceae > Clostridium_AD > Clostridium_AD estertheticum_C. Next base: position 4,349,695 of record NZ_CP086239.1, on the reverse strand, counting down.
TCCTCATCTTTTTCAAAGCCACCTAGTTCTAGTGCTTTACTTATTATTTCAGAAAAATCCTTATGACCAGTCTTACCTGCCTCAATATGTTTTATACCATCCCAGCCAACAACACTTGTTGAGAAGATTCTATCTTTATAAGAATCTTTTGGTTTCATTAAGCAGTTTGTTGTCATCAAAATACAACCTGGTATGCCATCAAATTCTTTTTGTTGATTCTGCCAAGCTCCTCCGAAGTTACCTACTAAATGTTTGAATTTATTAAGCTTAGGATAGCCATGAGAAGGTAACATTTCACCATGAGTATAAATGTTTATTCCTGTGCCTTCTGTTTGTTCAAGTAACATTTCAAGGTCCCTTAACTCATGCCCCGAAATTACAATAAACGGTCCTTTTTTAATATTTACATTAACTTTTGTAGGTGTAGGAGAATTATATTTTTCATTATTACCTTTATCTAATACTTCCATAACCTTAACGCTAGTCTCTCCAGTTTTAATTAGATACTTGATAAGATCCTGAAGATTTAAACTATCATCAGTAAGTACTGCTAAAGCTATAAAATAAAAATCATCAACATCATCGCTACTGTATTTAATAAACCTAGCTTGGTGTGCATATGCCGCAATTCCTTTTAATCCGTATTTTATAGTTTCACGAACTGATCGAATATCTGCATCTAAATTTTCATCATACATAACGCCTGCTTTTTTAGCATCTTCAAGAATTTGTTCTTTAGTATCACTTAAATTATATAAAGCTTCCTCGCTAGTTACATTTTCATCTATTGCTTTTTTTCTTGCATCTTCTTTTATTACTTGAGATTTTTCAAGCATATCCATATGAGACTTTGGATCGAAGTTTACATTAGTTAGCGTCATAAACAATGAATTTTCAACAAATGAAACCCATGACTTATCAATTTTTTCACCTTTAGCTAAAAGTTTAGTAGCATAACAACTTATTCCTTTTAGTTGATAGATAAGAAGATCCTGCATTGCTGCAATCTCTGGTGTTTTACCACAGACCCCTACTTTAGTGCAACCGGTTCCACCGAACGTTTGTTCACATTGAAAACAAAACATTTTTCCTTGCATATGTAACCCTCCTAATTTTTAATATGATTCTAACATCATCTTACACTATTTTTGTCTAAATATACAAGATTATAAATAATATTGGCATATTTATATTTAATAAACGCCTAATTTATGTTAATTAAAGTTCCTCGAGTTGGAGTAAAAACGTTCAAAGGAAATATATAAATAAGAAACTTAAAAACCCCATCATGGATTTTCTCATGATGGGGTTTTTAAATTTAATAGATTGCTTAATTTATAGAGCAACCCTTTTGCTCTTGAAACATATTAAACAAAACACTATTTTCAAGATAAATGTGAATGAATAGATCTTTTTCAAGGTCATGAATTTTTGTGTATACAAGTTTAAAAGAAGTACAGGCTCTTTCTGGCGCATTAAAATCTCTAGTTATCTTCTCTAATTCTTTGATTATATTTCCAGCTGCATCATGCTCACTCTCTGTATCCTTTATAATCTGCTGTATTTTTGATAAGACATTTTCATCCTTTGTTATTTCAAAGCTTTCAATAAGAGGGAATAGGTTTTCCTCTTCTTTTATAAGGTGCTCCTCAAGTTCTATTTTCAAAGTTCCAAAGTTTCTATGAACTTTTAATAGTTCCTCACTATGAAGTTTAAAATGAACCTTAAGTACTTTTAATAATAGAATATCTATTTCCCTAAGCTGTTTTTTGGTAAATTCATGATGTGTTTGTACTATGTGCTTAATTAATTCTGAAGGTTTTTCCTTTCTCCAATCTTTATACTCTGAATTAGTCCTTATAAACACCTCATATGCATTATTAAGTTCTTCGATTACTTTTTCATTATCTATTTCTATGACATCCATTGCTCCTGCTAAAGTATCATGTCCACCACAGCAATAATCTATTTTATACCTGTTAAAAATCTCTGCGGCACCCGGGAAAATTGAAACTATCTCTCCAAGGTTTTGGTTTCCATTTATGATTTTCTCCATAATTAATTCCTCCTAATATTTTTATATCGTACTAAGTAATAAATCAGCTGTATAAATAACTGCACTTTCAATATTCTTTACATTGTTAAGACTTGGTGAAAACTTAATTCTTATTGGAAACTCTATATCGATCATACCAGTAGACTTAATTACATCCGAGGTACTTAAAACTTTAATATCAGTCCTCTTCAAATAATCCTGAACTACTTCTATAGCTTCTCCGCTCCAACCATAAGAACCAAAAGCTGCCCCTATCTTGTTTTCTAGTTTTAAACCATTAAGACTTTTTAGTATATCTTCCATATTTCCAATAATATCTGCATATTTTGTGGAACTTCCAAAGAAAATGACATCAGCTTCATTAATAGCCTTTATTATTTCTTCTTTTGGTATTTTATTTACATCCATAATTTCAGAGTGTATATTTTGATTTTCAAAATTTCCCTTAATAATAGTAGCAATCTTTTTCGTCCTACCTGTCATAGTGGAATAAAGAATTAACGCTTTCTTGTCTATCTCTATATTTTTACTCATGTTATCATAAATATCTATAAAACTTTGAACCTTATCTCGAAGTATATATCCATGAGATGGCGCTATCATCTTTATGTCTAAGTTTCTGATTTTCTTTATCATATTTTGAACATATCTTCTATGAGGGTGCATTATTAATTTATAATATCCAATGTAATCAGAATTTATGTCCTCTTTTGCCATATCATTAAAATACTCATAATTAGCTACATGTGTACTAAATATATCGCAAGGGAATAAAATTTTATCTTCGATGCAATAAGTTATCATTGTTTCCGCGGTATGAAGATAAGGTGTTTCTATAAATTTTAGTATTTTACCCCCTATATCAAGAGTGTCTCCATCTCCTACAACTAGAAACTCTCTGTTGTGAAGTTTATACATTTCCTTAAGTTGATCCACGGCTAGGCTCGTGCATACAATTACAGCGTTTTTTGCATTAGCTGCCAAACTTCCAAGTGAACCAGAATGGTCAGGTTCAGTATGGTTAATTATAATGTATTCGATCCTTTCAAGTTCAATTAAACTTTTTAAATTTTCTACAAATTCACGCCCAAAGCTCATATCAACAGTATCTATTACTGTAGGTTTCTCAGTCATTAATAAATAACTATTATAAGTGGTTCCTTTAGTTAATGTTAATCTATGAAAAGGTACATCCCTATCATCCACCTTACCAACCCAGTATATATTGTCACTTAGCATAATTTTTTTACTCATAATCTATTCCTCCTAAATTAATTGATTCATATTTTTATTAATCTTATATTTTAATTTATTCTCACACGTTGCCTCTTTCCTATGACCCTATTCTACAATTATTTTGATTTTAAAAATATGATTCAAATCACAAAACGAAAATATTAAATAAACCTAAAGGCTACTATAAGCTTTTAGGTTATTTTTTATTTAAAAAATTTGTAACATAAGTTACCGTTTTATATTATAAAAACTAGTATTCTATTATTAAAGGAAATTACTGCTGACACCGAAGACCTATACCTACAAATAATAATATTTTATGATTTTGATTTAAATCACATTTATATATATCCAAATTAATTAGAATGATGTCATGGAAACAAAATTTCTAAAAATAGATTTATAAAGGAGATTTTAAAATGGATAACAAAAAAATAGAAAAATTAACTCAGGTTTTGCAAAAACTAAATCAAGAAGGTGTAACTGAGACTTTAAGACAAGAAGCTTTAGACATCGTTTCAAATATAAGTCCTGTTGAACTTTCAATTGCAGAGCAAAATTTAATAGAAAAAGGAATGAAACCTCAAGATTTAAGACATCTTTGTGATATACACATGGAAGTTTTAAAAGGCGAACTTGATAAAATTAAAACAAAGATTGAACCAGGTCATGTTGTGTATACTCTTATTGCTGAACACGATAAAATTCTTGAATTCTTGACGCTGCTTGAAGAAGTTAATTCTAAAATCCAAAAGACTGAAACATATATTAACAGTTTAGAAGAAATTAAGGAATTAAAGACTATTGTGTTTAATATATTAGATGCAGAGAATCATCACCAAAGAGAGGAAAAGGTGTTGTTTACTGAGATGGAAAGCAGAGAAATTACTGGACCAACTCGAATTATGAGAATGGAACATGAGGATATAAAAACTAAGAAAGAATTTTTAAAATTAACGCTAGAGGAGGCCTCTGAATTAAACTTTAATGAGTTCAAAGAAAAAATAGATGAGAGTGCAAAATATATCATATTTAACATGAGAGATCATATATTTAAAGAAAACTATATTCTATATCCTACAGCAATAGAATCTATACAGGGAAAAGAAATATGGAATGATATGAAAAAAAGGTGCGATGAGATAGGTTATTGTGGATTTACACCTGAAGCATAGCTTTACATTTTCAAAATAAAAAGTATGCAGAATTTATCTGCATACTTTTTATTATTACCAATTGATAAATTCCTGGACCTCAGCTTTTTCTCCAAGAGTTACATCTTTCAAAACCCATTCCTTAAACACTGGATATCCTGTTCTATCAACAATGTACCCTATATGTTCTTTTCCTCCAGGGGCATCTATATCCATATACTTTTCAATGTATGAATAAGTATTTTTTATTATTTTAATAATACTTTCCTCATCCACCCACTTTATAAAATCTTGAGCAAGTCTAGGTTTCCTCTTTCCCGTTCTACCCATTATTACAAGTTTATAATATTTCTCTAAACTTCTACTCCAGGCTGATGTTGGACATTTTCCTATACATTCTCCGCAACCAATACATTTGTCATGATCACGAACAACTTTAAAATTCTCCATTTTAAGAGCACCAGTGACTCTTTTTTTACAATTATTAATACATGATTTGCAACTGATGCATCTATAAGATTCATATTGGGGCTCTGTCATTCCAATAATTCCGAAATCTTGCATTCTAGCCTTTATACAATCATTAGGACAACCTGTTAATGCTACCTTCACATGATAATCGTTAGGGAAAATTTCTTTTTCAATCCTTTTCGCAAAGTTTGTTGTATTATAATTTGCAAAAGGACAGACATTTGCTCCCACGCATGCTGAAACATTTCTAGTACCTGCAGCTGAATAACCGGTACTCGGAGAAATCTGATTTATTTCAAGGCCTTCAATTACAGATTGAACCATTTTGTTAACCTCTGGTATTTTATCCATATCAATATTAGGTATTTCAAACCCCTGCCTTGTAGTTATATGAAGAGTTCCATCTCCATAAATCTCTGCTACCTTTTGTAAAACTTCTAAATGTTTAGCCTCTACCATGCCTCCAGGCACCCTTATTCTTATAGCAGTTTTACCTCTTGTTTTGGTTATTCTAAACGCATTCTTTTTAAGCAATTTAGTGTTTATATCCATAATTTATCCCTCCTAATCTACTAAATGAACTGCATCCAAATAATTAAAAACAGGACCCTCTAAACATATATACGTATCATCAATTTTACAGTGTCCACATTTTCCAACTCCACAACACATCTTTCGCTCATAAGATACCCATATATTTTTTTCTTTTACTCCTTTTTTTATAAACCCAGCCACTGTAAACTTGAGCATCATAGGAGGGCCTACTACAACTACTTGTACTTCATCCATATTGTCAACCGGAATACCATCAATATATTTTGTTATAAGTCCCACAGTTCCAGTGTAATCATCATCTGCACTGTCCACAGTTAAAGTTACATTAACACTCTTCTCCCAAGTTTTAAAATTATCTTTAAACAAAATATCATTTGGAGACTTGAACCCTGCCATTACATTAAAATCCTTACACTCTTTTGGATGTTTTGCAAAATAGTCCACTATTCCTTTTACAGGTGCTAGTCCAGTTCCACCTGCAGCTACAATAATTTCTTTACCTTTATATATATTCACATCAAACCCATTCCCGTATGGTCCCCTTAGATACAAGGTTCCCCCTACAAAGAAAGTATGAATCACATCTGTAACCACGCCTACACGTCTTATTGTAAGGTCTACATACCCTTCACCTATTTCACTTACAGATATAGGTGACTCACCAAATTTTGGTATGGACACTTCAAAAAATTGACCTGGCTTTACGTCACCTTCGAACTCCATTCTAAAAGTATAATCTGTTTCTGTATGCTTCTTTATATTAAGTATCTTAGATTTAAAAGGCATATATATGTTTTTCATTTACTCCACCGCCTCCATAACTTTACTTAGTTTATTAACGCAACTAGAAAAAGATATATATTCAGGACATATATCATCACATCTACCACAACCTACACACATATGATATCCGGCTCTCTTTTTAAAATCATAAACCTTGTGCATAACCTTAAATCTCATTCTATCCTTTTTATCCTTTCTAAATCCATGCCCACCTGCCATATCACTAAACCCGTCTACCTGACAAGATGACCATATTCGTCTTCTCTCTCCTACATTCTTGTTATCCTTCGAGAAAACATCCTGCATAGTGAAACACGAACATGTACCACAGACAAAATTACACCTTCCACAGGCAATACACCTTGAAGAATATTCATCCCACATTTTAGATTTAAAAACTTTTTGATCTAAGTTTTCAGGTATAGTAACCTTTATATCATTACTTGATACATATTCAGGTTCTACCACAAGTGTTCCTACTATATCCTTATTAAAATAATTCATTAGCTCCTCGGATTTACACTCCACAAAAACTTCATCATTTTTAATTTTGGTGTACATATCATAATCTTCTGTCTTATTAGACCCCATACTGGCACAAAAACAGTTTTCGAAGCTATCACTACAACCCATAAGCACAAATTTAACTTTTTCTCTTAAAGTTTTGTAATAATAATCCTCGTCGCCATTTCTTAAATAAACTTCATCAAGCCTCTTCATTGCATGTATATCGCAACTTCTTACAAAAATTAGTATTTTCTTTTCATCGCATTTCGGCTCTTTGCATTCATCCTCAGTAAAGTAAAATAATGTTTGAGTAATCGGAAGTATTATTTCCTTTGGCGAAAAAGTAGCTTTGGTATTAAATTCTATTTCTTTTATACTTTCTATTTCCTTATATCTAATTGTATCTGTGTCCGCAAAAGTTCCTTTTCCCTTAAGCTTTACTGGTGCATATACCTTATATTTATCTCTTAATCTTTCAAGATGCTCATCAAACTTCTCTATTTTCAACCTAAATCCCATAAATATAATCGCCTCCATTGTAATAATTTCATTTAATTATCAATCTTTGTTAATTAATTCACTATTTAAATTAAACTTAAAACTACTTATATCCATTGTATTTCAAAAAAAAATAAAAGTATGTGACTTCCATCACACACTTTTAAAATACTCGCTTAATTTCTCTCTGTTTACTATAAATTTTCTATTTTCAATTTTAACCATACCTATTATTTCAAACCCTACATGATTAACTTCAATCTCTTAATCCTTTATCTTCATTCCCTATTTTTACAATAGAAAGTATATATTGACAATTATATATTACATGTGTAATATATAATATGAAGCTGCATATTGCAATAAATTTATTAGAAAGTAGATGATAAAATGATTAATGCATCTAAAATATCAAATTCAGAATGGGAAGTTATGAAATACGTTTGGGCGAATCCCACCTGCACTGCAAATGAAATTGTTAATTCTTTAAGTAAAAGGACTGATTGGAAGGCAAATACTGTTAGAACTTTAATAAATCGTTTAGTCAAAAAAGAAGTTCTAGGTTACAACATAGATAAAAAAGATAAAAAAACATATTATTACTTTCCTTTATTATCAGAAAATGAGTGTATAAAAGCTGAGAGTGAATCCTTTATAAACCGTGTGTTTAATGGCTCATTAAATGGTATGATTGCAAACTTTTTAAACGAATCAAAATTATCTGATGAGGAAATTAAAGAACTTAAAAATATTCTTGATAAGAAGAAAGGTTAAATAGGTGTATTTATGTTATTTCTAATATCTATTTTTAAATGGGTATTATATTCAACAGCTTTAGGAAGTATTTTAAGTTTAATAATTCTTCTCTTTAAATTATTGCTTAAAGACAAGCTTGGCGTTAGATGGCACTATGCAATTTGGCTTATTCTTATAATTAGATTGTTAATGCCTTACGGACTACAAAGCTCATTAAGTATCTTTAATATTATTAATTTTGAAAATACAACTATAACACAAGTACCTTATACAATAACTTACAAAGCAAACAAAATTTTTAATAATAAAGAGAGTAATACAACTGTAGTTCCAAATTTTGTGAAGTCTAATTTACAAGCAAATACATCTGATGCTGACCAGATTCCGATATATTTACAATTGATAAGTTGCCTGTGGTTACTGGTCGCTATTATAATTGCTTCTTATACAATTGTAATGACGATGAAATTAAAGTCCAAGTTTAAGAAGGGTCATGTGTGTAATAATAAGAAAGTTTTACTTCTTTTATTACAATGCAAAAACAAGTTAAATATAAAATCTAATATAAGAATTATAAATACTAATGAAATTAAAACACCATGCATTTATGGATTTATAAACCCTAAATTGCTACTACCTATTGGTACTTATAATTTTCTAAATAAAAACGAATTAGAATTTATAATCTTACATGAACTAGCCCATGTAAAACGCCTTGACATAATAGTAAGTTGCATATCAGGAGCACTTCAAATAATACATTGGTTTAATCCAATTATATGGTATTCATTTTATAAAATGTCTAATGATAAGGAACTCGCTTGTGATGCTTTAGCTTTGTCTCATGTTAACTGTAAAAACTACATGAATTATGGTAAAACTATTATAAAATTGCTAGAAAGCTATAAGAAAACACCTCAAGTTTATGGTATCTCCTACATCATAAATAATAAATCTCAAATTAAAAGGAGAATTACTATGATCTCTTTATTCAAGAAAAATTCTTATAAGTGGTCGATTATACCTATAGTAACATTAATTTTATTGGGAGGAATAATGCTTACTAATGCTAAAAATAAACCAGTGTTAGCTGACAACAAAAACAATCAAACTTCAAAAGCTATCACCAATTTAAGTAGCGAAAGTAAAAAAAGTCCTATTACTCAATATGATATTACAGGTAACCATTATAAAGGTACAATATTAATGATTCCAAGTGATAAGAAGATTGTTGTTGGCTTTAGTGAATACCTTGCAAAAGCTAATATGTCCACAAGTCAGATAGCTAAAGCTAACAATGACATATGTGCTATTAACGCAGGTGGATTTACATCTGACAATTTGGGCAAAACATTTTCCCCCTCAGGACTTATAATGCATGATGGAAAGATTATTTTTAAAGATATAGCAGACAATAATAGTAAAAACAATATGGTTGCTTTTACTGGCACAGGCAAACTTCTAGTTGGTAAATATTCCTTAAATGAATTAAACAAGCTTAATGTAACGGAAGCCATTAGTTTTGGTCCTGCACTTATAGTTAATGGCAAACCCACAATTACAAAAGGCGATGGCGGTTGGGGGATTGCTCCAAGAACGGCTATAGGTCAGAAAAAAGATGGTTCAATAATTTTATTAGCTATTGATGGTAGAAGTGTAAAATCTCTAGGTGCTACTTTACTCGAAGTGCAAAATATACTTTTAGACTATGGAGCAGTAAATGCATCAAATCTTGATGGAGGAAGTTCATCAACTATGTACTATAACGGTAAAGTAATTAATAATCCGTGTGATATATCAGGGGAAAGAAAAGTAACATCTACTTTTATGGTATTGCCTTAAGAAGTTATTAGTAATTAGTAAATTTTATAAATTGCTTTAGATAGAAAATCTCTGCATAATTTCTTACACTATTAAAAGGAGGATTATAATGTCCCAAAATAAAGATAAAAAATTAAAACCAGTAATAATTTTCATATTGTATATGACATTATTCACCACGATAACAGCACCATTTTATGTCTTTAGAGGACCATTCACTAGCTTAAAGAAGGTCGTAGTAGCTACAATTATGGGAACTAGGCATCAATATTTGGCCACTACCTTCTTATCTACAGCCGAGATAAATAAAATAACTAATAAAAGTAATATTAAAGAAGATACAAAGGTTAGCATAGCAGCTATTAATATTGATAAGAAATCAAGTAATGAGATAGTTAGATATAATTTGCATCCAGATTCAGGAAGATATGACGGATATCTGTTAGAAATCCCTAATCCCTTAAAAGTCAAAATAGCATATAGTAAAAATTTAAGGGTAGAAGGCGAAAAAACAAGCGAAATGGCAAAGGCACATAATGCAGTAGCAGCCATAAATGGAGGATCTTTTACTGATAACAACAAAGGAAGCTTTGGAGGTACAGGTGCTTATGCGGGAGGTTTTCTAATATCTAATGGGAAAGTAATTTCTAATGATAGTAATGATACTACTAAGCAAAGCGTTACAGCATTTACAAATGTCGGGAAACTTATAGTTGGTAATTACAGTGTTAATGAACTTAAAAAATTAAATGTTACAGAAGCTTTATGTTTTAGACCTCCTGTTCTAATTATTAATGGTAAAGGCCAAATTAATGATGAAGATGCTGCTGCTGATGGTTTCCAACCAAGAACTGCCATCGGTCAAACTGTTGACGGAACAATTTTGTTTCTTGTAATGGATGGGCGTGCAAATCTTAAAAAATCAGGCGCTACACTTAAGGACATCCAAGACGAGCTACTAAAACACGGTGCTGTCAACGCATCTAACCTAGATGGTGGTTTTTCTAGCACAATGTATCAAGATGGCGCATTAGTAAATAGCCCTCATGGTTGGAATGGTGAAAGGTATGTTGCCACCTCAATTTATGTGGAACCTTAAAGGAGATTATTATTTATGAAAATATTTAAAAGAATAGTGGGTTGGAGTATCCTTGCACTAGTATTACAAAGTTGTATATTTTTTATATCTGATAAATACTATCAAAAAACATTACTCAATACTAAGGTAAATGAGGAAATAGTTAAAAATCACAAAGAAGTTGATCTACATCTTTCTATAAAAATACCAACTACCGCGAGTAAAATTCAATCATCTTTTGATGGTAAATATATTTCCTATTATGATAATTCTAAACTAACAGTTATTAATTCATATACAGGAAAATCCGATATAGTTGGTGATATAGACAATTCACAGATAATTTATAGTAAGTGGCAGCCGGACGTAGATTCCATGTCCATATGCGAAAAGAAAACAAACATGAAGATTACTATTAACACTTTTACCTACAACGCTGATACCAATAAACTACAAACCCCCACCGACTCAAGCAATAAGGACATAACATTTACCCTCTCTAATAGCAAAGATATTATTAGCGATATACAAATGTCACCTAAAATGAAGATATACTATATAAAAGTGACGCGAAACAACTGGACAAGCGATGTATTTAATAATGACGTTAATGACGAAACTATTCGTATTTTTAACTCTAAACATATTGGAAAAATTAGAACGTTTGATCATAAACCAAATCTTATTTATGAAGATACCTCAACCAACTTAATAAAGGTTTCAAATATCGCTTGGAGTCTAGGCAATATACAAGCATGCCTTTTTAATACAGATAACAAAGATAATATATATATAGGGGCTCTCAAAAACGGAAAAGTTTATAAGATATTGTATGGGTCTACAGATGAATCTGTAAAGAAATGGACCTCCATAGTACTTAACTCTCCTGTAGATAAAAAACTCATTAGCGTAACTAAAAGTGGTGCTATATTTATAGATAGTAATTCAGAAGGTTATGTTACTAATCAAGTATCTAAGAAAAAGACTTCTTATGCCGGAACAATTATAGAAATAACTGATAATAAAATAATTTCAATAGATAATGGAATTATCAAAAAAGTAAATTTACCTTAATTTTATAATATTGTATCCTGATGTTAATATTTTAAGTCCCCATCTAATGGTGGGGGTACTTCCCATGATATATCTTATCCATCAATTAGAATACGAAGCATCTTATCCCTATTATTAATAAAGTTTTTCGTTATCTGATAGTTTTCAGTTTCTTCGTATCTAACAACTTCCATCTTATCTTTTATTTCATAAATAGTTGATTCTGGGTAGGCCATTATAATTGGAGAATGAGTTGAAATAATAAATTGAGAACCCATATTAACTAACTCATGAATTCTTGTAAGCATAGACATCTGCCTTGATGGAGATAATGCAGCCTCTGGCTCGTCTAATATATACAGTCCATTACCGCCAAACCTATTCATAAACACAGCAAAAAAAGACTCTCCATGGGATTGTTTATGCAGTGATTGACCTCCGTATGAAGACACAAGTTTTGGTCCTCCATCAACTCTATCAAGTTCATCAATATTGCTCGCAAGGTTATAGAAACTCTCTGCCCTTAGGAAAAATCCATTCTTTGGTTTTTTTACTCCCTTAACTAACTTTATATATTTGTATAATTCTGAGTGTGTGTTCATGGATGAAAAGTTGAAATTGATTGTTCCACCTTCAGGATTAAATCCACAAGCAATTGCTATTGCCTCCAAAATTGTCGATTTACCCGAACCATTTTCCCCTACAATAAATGTTACTTTTGGATGAAAATCTAAACTTGATAAATTCTTTATGGTAGGTAAACAGAAGGGATAATTTGAAAAAGACTCAACACTTTCTCTTTTAAGTTCTAACCTTCTAAGATATTGATTACACTCTAAAAATTCCATGTTTATTCTCCTATTAATTTGTCATCTTATATTTTCATTTAATGCCATAACCCATATATGTTGTCCTGGATTCAAAATATTCTATACAGTATATAAGCAATTATACTTAAGTTAATATTTTTTGACAACTATATAAAAAAAGATATACGAAAACCCATCAGAATTAAAATCTGATGGGTTTTCACCTTTAATATATAATACAAGCATTTATTCATAAACAATAAAATGCATGCAAGTTAACTTAAAGTTCTTTTACATGAGTTACTATTTTTTCTGAACTTTTTGTAATTTCTTCTAATGCAGATGATATTTCTTTAGTTGTAAGACTTTGACTTTCTGACACTTCAACTGCTTTATCTACTATTTCTAAAACTGCATCCATATTTTTTTTCATTTCTTCTAAATCTTTGGAAACATTATCAGCTGATTGCTTGCTAATATGAGCTAGTTTTCTCATTTCAGTCGCTACAACAGAAAATCCCCTACCAAATTCTCCAGCTCTTGAAGCTTCAATTGCTGCATTTAATCCTAATAGATTTGACTGAGTTGCTATATCGTGTATTGACTTAACTATTTCCGCATTTTTTTGAATACTCTTTTCTGATTCCTTCAGAGATTTTACAATATCATTTATTATTGAAAATAATTTTTCCGAACCTTGATTAAGTTCCTGTATGCTTGCATTTGTTTGCTCAAGTGTAGCAAATAAACTTTCAGTAGATTCTTCAAAATTAATCTTATTTGTTAAATCTTTACCTATAGCAACACACCCTATAGCTTGTCCATTCTTGTCTCTAATTGGATAAGAAATTGCTTGAAAAGAAAATCCATAATATTCTTTTGGTACTATTCCAACCATCAACTTGTTCTGATTAATTGCCTCCCATATAGGCTCACCATGTTTAAGAATATCACCCTCATTGCCTGGAATACTGAAGGAGTCCGCAGCATAGTTTTTTATGATTTTTGTAGTATCACATAATGCTATAGATATGTCCTCTTGTAACATCTCTTTTAATTGAGGTAATACTATCTTGTAAGAATCAAAAATTTCATTCATATTAATACCTTCTTTCATTATATTTTTATTGTTGTACTTTGATTATTAACCTTATATAGCTTTTATATAATAATTTTTTGATTATTTCTATTTAGGAAATAATTCATAAATATTTTCATATTTTTATTTATTATTATATCTTTTTTTACAAGAAAACCTATATCCCACATAGCAGTTGGAGTCTTTATTTTGACGCAGCATATCTCATCATAAGCACCTGTATTAGCCAAACAGTTCACAAAGATAAATACGCCTTTATTTAAAGCTACAAAATCATAAGCTATCAATAAGTCAAATGTACATTTAACTAAAATATCGGGTTCAAATCCTGCCTCTATAAAGTTTTCCATTATTAAAGACTGTATTCGAAATGTTTCGTCCAACAGAATAAGTTTTTCATTTCGTAAATCTGTAAAATTTATACTCTGCTTTTTAGCAATAGGATTGTTTTTATTAACTACCGCTACTAAATAATCCTTTTTTAAATTATAATATGAAAAATCAATGGTATTCCTTGGATTTATAGTGCATGCCATATCAATGCTACCATTTAATACATTAGCTTCACATGCAATATCTGTATATTCATGTATTACAATATCAATGTTTAAAAACTCTTTACTAAATTCAACTATATATTTGCTTCCTAACGTTCTAAGAGTTCCTGGAGCGAATCCTATATGTAATTTTTTCTTTTTAAATTGTATCTTTTCATTGATATCATCTTCAAAATCCTTAAACTCATTAATAAGCTTATCGGCTTTTGGATAAATATATTCACCTATTTGTGTTAACTCAACACCACGAGAATTTCTTTTGAAAAGAGGAGTACTTAATTCCTTTTCCAAATTGCTAATTATCCTACTAAATGCTTGTTGTGTTATAAAAAGATCTTTAGATGATTTAGTGAAATTTTTATCTTTACATGCTTTCACAAAATATTTTAATGAATTTATATTCATAAATCCTCCTTAAACTAAATATTATTTAGTTATGGTCGAAAAAATAACAATTAAGCATGCCAGCATACTTAATTGTTATTTTATCTCATATGCTTATATAGGATACAAGTCTATTATATCCTATATAACAAAATATTTTGTAAAAAGCAAATATTATTTATAATTATCGTACATATTTCCAAGAATTACTTGAACTTCTTCTTTAGTTAATTGTTTTGGTACGAAATTATAACATGCATCAGCTAATACCATTTCTGCTATTCCTATTAATTCTTCTCTTACTATTCCTAATTCTTTTAAGGATTTAATTCCTACTTTTTTTACAAATTTGCGCATTTCTACAGCTACGATTTCGCCAATTTCTATATCTGTTTCATTTCCACTAAATCTAATACCCATAGCTTCTCCAACAACTTTAACTTTATCTGCTTTAAAATCAGCCGCATACTTCATAACTTCAGGCATTACAAGACCGCATATTACTCCATGTGTAACATGGAACTTAGCACCAACTGAATGGGCAATAGCATGTCCTATATGTACTAATGCATCATTAAAAGCAAGTCCTGCAAAATTACTTGCAAGCAAAAGATTTTCTCTAGCTTCAATATTTTTACCATCACTCATAGCTATTGGAAGGTACTGCATTACTTTTTTTATAGCATCCGTTGCTAAAAGTTCTGACTTAGGATTAGGATCTTTTGCTGTAATTGCTTCTACTGCATGTGACATTGTATCAATACCTGTATTAGCTGTTATATCTTTTGGTACAGATATTGTTATTTCTGGATCTAATATACCTAAAGTAGAATTACAAATAACAGAATTTTTAACATTATTAATTGTATCTGTTATTACCCCAATAGATGTACTCTCACTTCCGGTCCCAGCAGTTGCAACTACCATTATCACGGGAACTCCAGGAGTATAAAAAGGATTACCAAAATACTTATTAACGGGGCCTGGATTATTAACTAATACATTTATGCCCTTAGCTGCATCCATAGGACTTCCCCCACCAATTGCAACTATACCATCTATTTTTTCTGATTTCGC
This sequence comes from Clostridium estertheticum, assembly GCF_026650985.1. Taxonomy (GTDB): domain Bacteria; phylum Bacillota; class Clostridia; order Clostridiales; family Clostridiaceae; genus Clostridium_AD; species Clostridium_AD estertheticum_C. The sequence continues at coordinate 4,333,801 of NZ_CP086239.1, read as the reverse complement.
TATTTCTCCACCTTCATTTATTATATAATCTGGTGGATCGGCAATTACTTTTTTAAATTCTACAATTTCTATACCTGAATCTATCAAGCTTTGTTTTGCCTTAGCATATCCTTCTAATTGTGCAACAGTTTCATCTGATACTATCATTACTTTTGTACAACCTAGTTTTTTTGCTTCTTCACCTAATAAACTAATTGTTCCTGCTCCACAAATAATTGGACAAGTTTGCGCATATCTTCCCATAATATTGTACCTCCATCTATTTATTTTTTATAAATTATATGCATTAACAAAACCAGTTTCCATTGCATTTCTAATTCTGCCTGGTTTAGATGCATCACCTAATATCTTGACTATATCGAAATTTATATTAATCTCTTCTATTAATTTATTATTAGACCTAGTTCCAAGTGAAATAATAACATTATCAAAGGAATAATCTTTAATTTCATTATTTTCCATAAGTTCAAAAGTTAATTTTCCATTTTCAATTTTAATTAATTTATGTTTAGGATAAAGATGGACACCATCTTTTGAAGTCCTACCCATTATATCAATAAGGTTTTGAAAGAATAATCCTGGTCCTATATTATCAGCCATCTCAAATAGGCTAACTTCATTGCCCGTTTCCGCTAATAACTCTGCTGTTTCGAGCCCAGTCATACCCGAACCTACCACACCAATTTTTTTGTCTTTTAATTTAATCTTCCCACTTAATATATCTGTAGTTGATAAAACTTCTTTACCATCAATACCTGATATAGACTTTGGCATTATTGGGTTTGAGCCTTGCGCAACAAATACTGCATAAGGATTTAATTCTTTTAAATCCTCTATCGTAGGTGTAGTCTCTAATCTTATTTCTGTGCCTAATTTTTCATTTTGAACTCTTAAATAATCTATAAGCCAATTTATTTTTTCTTTTTTAGGAGGCTTATTTGCAAATTCTAATTGCCCACCTATTTTATCTGATTTTTCAAATATTACAGGTTTGAATTTTCTCATTGCAAGAACTCTTGCGGCTTCTAATCCTGCAGGTCCTGCACCTATTATAGCTACAGTTCTTCCATCACCATCTTCTACAAAATTACTATAATCTAATTCTCTACCACTTTGAATATTAATAGCACACTGACAAGGTAATTTAGTAATATCAGAAGACATAAGTACTTCCATACAGTGAAGACATGATATACATTTTCTGATTTCATTAGTTCTGCCTTCCTTAGCCTTATTTGACCATTCTGGATCTCCAAAATGTTGTCTTGCAGAACCAACAAAATCTACTTTACCATCTGCTATAATTTGATCTGCATACTCAGGGTCTCTAATAACGGAAACTCCAATTACTGGTATCTTAACTGATTTTTTAATTGTTTCTGCTAAATTTATTTTCCACCCTTGGTCAAATGAGCTAGGCTCCCAAGCTGTATTCATAGTTTCATAAGTCCCTGAACTAACATCTATTGCATCTACACCTAATTGTTCCATACGCTCTGCTATCTTTACGCCATCTTTAAGATGTAACCCTTCCTCTGGAAGTCCGATGGTTTCGTAAAACTCATCAACAGACAATCTAACAACTAATGGAAAATCTTTTCCACATCTTTCTTTAATGCCAATTACTATTTCCTCTAAAAATCTCAATCTATTCTCAAAGCTTCCACCATATTTGTCGATCCTATGATTTGTATGAGGACTTAAAAATTGATTTACTAGATATCCATGAGCTCCATGGACTTCAACACCATCTATACCTGATTTTTTAACTCTTACTGCTGCTAATATGAATTTTTCAACCATATCAGAGACTTCCTCTGTTGTCATAGCTACAGTTGGTTGATGTACACATTGACATTCAATAGCACTAGGTGCTAGCATTGGTAAATTTCCATTAACAACGCTTATGCCTTGTCTGCCTGGATGATATATTTGAATTACTATTTTGCTATTATATTTATGAATTTCATCTGCTAATTCTTTTAAGCCAGGTATATATTTATCATCAGCTACAGAAATTTGGCATAAGTTACCTCTGCCTCTTGACTCCTCAACCATTGATACCTCTGTAAAGATAACCCCTACACCGCCCTTTGCCCTAGCACCGTAAAAAGCAATATCCGCTTTTGACATGGTACCATCAGGATTTCCTAAATGGTTACCCATGGATGTCATTACAATTCTATTTTTCGTATCCATAGAACCTATTTTTCCTTTTGAAAAGAGATTATTAAACATATAATTTCCTCCTTAAATTTTATTATTGCAATCGTTTTTATGTTATAATTTTAACGCTTTCTATTCTCTTTGAGAAACACTTATTTTTTGTGGTAGCCACAAAGAAAGTTTTTAATTAGTATACTTACTATTTAAATGTGATGCTTGTTGTCGTCTATATGAATTAAAAAGTTACTCCCGGCTTAAAATTAGTCGATTCAGAAAGCTTTCCAGGTTCAAAAACAGTGGTTCTTCTCCAAAAAAAAAGATTTCTTTCACAGGAATTAAGTGAAGAAACCTTTGAATACTTTAAAATGTTGCAGAGCTAACACTTATTTAACAAATTATAAAATAATTAATCCTTTTTTATATTCTGTAGAAATCTCTGATAGAGTATTTTTAAACATATTTTTTTCATAAATTACGTTCTACGACCGCTGTTAGTTAATAATCTCCATTTAGGACAACCTGTTAATGCTACCTTTTGCAAAACTTCTAAGTGTTCGGCTTCTATCTGACCTCCAAGAACCCTTATTCTTAGAGACACTGCCAAGCTGTTTCCCCAGCAAAAGGAACTGATGCTACTCCATCAAATTTTATAATAAAGTGCTTTTACCTTGAAAACCCCCAAAAAAAACATTGCTGATTAAGTATCGTAGTTTCTTCAGTAATTTTTTTTGTTAAATCATCAACATCAGACTGAGTTACGCAAACTGTATTATTTAACATTGTTGAAGCAAATTGGATGTCTCTAGCCAATTCAATATATTTTATATTTAACACTCCATAATCACAACCTACCTCGGAAGAGCAAATAGCCATTTGACTTGAAGCAGATACTACGCTTTGCACCAAAGCTGCTTCATCCAATTTTATAGATGCTATACTTATTTCTAGAAGCTCATTAAGTATTGTCGTTTCTTCAGTAATTTTTTTTGTTAAAGCATCAACATCAGATTGAGTTACGCAAACTTTATTATTTAATATTGTTTTAGCAAATTGCGTGTCCCCAATCAAATTAACATATGCTGTGTTTATCAGTGGTCGTACATATTTATTACTCAAGTATGAATCACAAGCAGTAATTCCAACTGAAGCAGCTACTACGCTTTTCTTCAAAGCTATTTCATTCAAGACTATGCCTGTAGATGGTAGTACTTTTAAAGAGTAAGTAGCAGTAGACCCATCTTCAGAGATCACTACAATATCGTCTAAATTAGTAACTGAGGAACCTTTGTCTATTGCTGATTTATCAGAAGCCACTTCAATTTTTATAGAACCATTACCTAATAATGTTACTCCTTTTATAAAGTCATCAACATTAGTGTTTAAAGGTATATCACTAATACAATCTGCCCCTAAAGTACCTATATCAGTTGATACAACATAATTATTAGAACTCAAATTTGTAGCTGCTCGAGCCATTGTCGGTAACATAAATCCACTTATTGCTATACTTAATACCAATGAAATAACTGCTACTCGTTCTCTTGTTTTTTTCATTTATACCACCCCTAAATTTTAAATTACTTCCCTCTTGATATCTTATGAGTACGATATGAATTTTTACTTAATTATACCATTTTTTCTAAAATTATATATATGAAAATAAAATAAACTTTGTTGATTATGCCATAAATATTCATATTTATTTTAGTGTAAAAAGTTGAAAATGATCATTCTTAACTATCAGCTAATGTAAACAAACATTAGAGTCTGTCCCAAATCCCCCATCTATCCTCGCACCCATTTTAATCTATTAATTAATTCATTTATTGGGACAAACTATGATATTCAAATACAATCTCTATTCTTTATATACAAGTGTGAGAAATAAAAAAAAACGAAGTGGTACAGGATATTACTCCTGTATTTCCTTCGTTCTGGACAAGCTCTTTACCCTATTCCACAGTTACCGATTTTGCAAGATTTCTTGGCTTATCAACATCGCAGCCCTTTTGAACTGCCATATAATATGCTAATAATTGTAGTGGAATTACTGATATTACTGGTGATAATATATCCATTACTTTTGGTATATAAGTTACTGAATGAACTGATTTTTCAATTTCAGTGTGACCTTTTGGTGCGAAAGCATATATTTTTGCTCCTCTAGTCGAAAGTTCACGTATATTACTTACCATCTTACTAAATAACTCTTCTTGAGTAGCTAATGCTATTACTATAGTTCCTTCTTCCATAAGTGCTATTGCACCATGCTTAAGCTCTCCTGCAGCATATGCGTCTGAATGGATATAAGATACTTCTTTAAGTTTTAATGAACCTTCTAGTGCAACTGCATAATCAAGCCCACGTCCTATGAAGAACATATCCTTATGCATATAAGTTTTTGCTGTAAACTTTTGTATAGTTTCTTTGTCTTTAAGCATTTCTTCTGCTTTTTCTGGAAGTTCTAGCATCGCTGCTTTAATTTCTTCAATCTTATCCATACTTAAAGTTTCCTTATTTTGAGCAAAGAATAGAGCAATTATATACATTGCTATAAGCTGAGTTGCGTAAGCTTTAGTAGATGCAACAGCTATTTCTGGTCCTGCCCATGTGTATAGTACATCATCTGCTTCTCTTGAAGCCGCACTACCAACAACATTAGTTACAGCTATTACTCTTGCTCCTTTTTCCTTTGCAAGTCTTAATGCTGACATAGTATCTGCAGTTTCTCCTGATTGACTAATAACTATCATTAATGTGTTTTTATCAATTATTGGATCCCTGTATTTAAATTCTGACGCTATATCAAGTTCTACTGGTATTCTTGCAAGTTTTTCTATAACATATTTACCTACAGCCCCTGCATGGTATGCAGTTCCGCATGCTACAATATATATTTTATCTAATTTTTTAATTTGTTCTTTAGTTATATTTATATCATCAAGTGTTATTGGTTGTCCAAGAACTATTCTCGAATTCATAGTATCTCTAATTGCTTTTGGCTGTTCATGAATTTCTTTTAACATGAAGTGCTCATATCCGCCTTTTTCAGCTGCATCAGCATCCCAAGTTACATGGAAGACTTCTTTATTAATAGTCTCGCCTTCTATATCTATAAGTTTTATACCATCATTTGAGATTACAACAAATTCATTATCTTCTAATAAATATACTTCTCTTGTATGATTTAGTACTGCTGGTATATCAGATGCTACATAAAATTCACCTTTACCAAGTCCTACTATTAATGGACTATCTTTTCTTACTGCTACTAGTTTGTCTGGCTCATCACTACATAATACAGCTATTGCATAGCTACCTTCCATTTTAGTAGTAGCCTTCTTTACAGCATCAACTATATCTCCCTTATAATAAAAATCTACAAGATGTGGTATAACTTCTGTATCAGTTTCTGATACAAATTTATATCCTTTTGCCGTTAACCATTCTCTTAAATGAATATAATTTTCAATAATTCCATTATGAACTACACTAATAGTTCCTTTCTCATTAGTGTGTGGGTGTGAATTTTCATCTGATGGCTTACCATGAGTAGCCCATCTTGTATGACCTATTCCAACATGACCTTTAAGTGGAGCTTCTAATAATTCAGCTTCTAAATTTGCAAGTCTTCCTTTGCATTTAGTAACATTTAAAACTCCATTATCTATAATTGCGACTCCTGCTGAATCATATCCCCTATATTCTAATTTTCTAAGCCCATCAATCAATATTGTTTGAGCCTCTTTTATTCCAAAATATCCAACTATTCCGCACATATTCATCTTCCTCTCAAATTTATAATTTTTCGCAAATCAATTAAGCACATTTATCATCCATTTTATTCACAATTATTGAAATAGTATTACTACTGCCTACACATAAAATAATTATATGAAGCAATTTGCATTACATAATTGTAATCCTAGATGAATATCATACTTAATTAATTCATCACCAATAATCACTGTTCATCCCCTTTAGATAATACTTGTCACCCAAAGACGATGCATATTGCCTATTGGCATCGTAATATTTATAAAGGTTTTAACACCAGATTGATCTTGTCACGAAAATCACTTCTCGCTTTTATCAATCATTAACGGTAGTGCGCTACCGCGGGGCATCCGCCGAAGATTCGATACTCCCCATCCTCGTCAACACATAATTCATCATAATTGTTCTCATTATGAGTCCTGGCGCTTTAAAAATTTATTTTTCTCTATCCTCCTCTATAAAATATTCAGTATTTTTCTGTATTAATTAGATAAACTGAAAGCTTATGAACCTTAATCATAATCTTTCAGCCTATTATATTCGTTCTATACTCTAGACGTCAATACTTTTAATAATAAATTTTTTAAACTTATTATTTTTTATAAACACGTATAATTTTTTTACTAACGTAAATGCACTTGTTTATTGCAACACATAGACGATAATTAAGGTATAAACATACTAAATTCATTAGATACTAAATTCGATATTAATTATATATTAAATATTGTCATCATTAGCTACTGACTAATCAAGATATGTTTGAATTGTATGTAATTGTTTACTAGAATATAATAAAGTTAAAGTTAAAGTAAATAATAAATTTCTTTATTAGAAATTCAGAGTAACGTTAATACAATCTTTTAATAAATTTGGAGGAATTTTATGAAGGATTACAGGATTAATTTACGATTAAAGAATATTTTGCAATATATATGCATTGAAAACGATTATATTACTATTGCAAAAATAGCAAAAAATTTAGGAGTTAGTGGGAGGACTGTAATTAGAGAAATCCCAGAGGTAGAGAAATTTCTTAAACAAAATAAAGTAAGTCTTGATAAAAAAACTGGAGTAGGTATTAAAGTAATAGGTACTCTTAAAGAAAAACAAACTATTATTAATCTGTTAAATGGAGAAAAAGATGACAAAATCTATTCGCCTAAGGAAAGAAAAAACATAATTATTAGTGAGTTGCTACAAAACCAAGAGCCTGTTAAGCTGTATAATTTTACTAAAACTTTAAAAGTTACAGAGGCAACTATTAGCAATGATTTAGAAAAGACAGATTCGTGGTTTAAAAGGCACAAATTAAATCTAATTAGAAAACAAGGACTTGGAGTATATTTAGTAGGAGAAGAAGACCATATAAGAAAAGCTATGGTTAGTTTAATTTATGAAAATACAAACGAAAGTCAACTATTAGGATTGATAAGACAAAATTTAGACGATTCAATAGTTGCAGACCAAGGCATTGAAGTTTCTTCTCGTAATAGACTGCTCAATTTAATTGATAATGAGACAATAAAAAAAATTGAACTTTTAGTTGAGACACTGGAAAAAGAAAGAAATTATAAGTTAACCGATAGTGCTTTTGTCGGATTAATTGTTCATATTGCACTTGCTATTGAGAGGGTGAAAAAAGGTGACAAAATAACTATAAATCAAGAGTTCTTGGAAGAACTTAAGAAATGTCAGGAGTATTTGATAGCATCTACCTTGTCTGTAAACATATCAAAATACTTTAAAATTGAAATACCAGAGGATGAAATTGGTTATATAACAATGCACATTAAAGGTTCTAAACATTATAAGGATAGATATAAAGCTGGGAACAAGATAATAGGAAGTTTTGAACTCATAAAGTTATCAAAAGAAATTATTAAAGTAGCTGAAATTGAAACAGGTAAATTTCTCGGTAATAATGAAAATTTGTTAAATGGATTAGTAAATCATCTTGGAACAGCCATAACAAGGTTAAAAATGAATCTAGATATTAGAAATCCACTTTTAGAAGAAATTAAGGCTAATTATACTGATTTGATGAGGATTAGTACTAAATGCGCTGAGATAGTTGAAAATCACATAGGTATAAAAATGCCTGAAGCTGAAATAGCATTTATTGCTATGCATCTTGGAGCTGCAATTGAAAATAGTCAAACTTTTATTAAACCTATATATAAAGTAGCGATTGCATGTGCTACAGGGATGGGAACTTCAAGACTTCTTGCAACGAGAATAGAAAGCGAGTATGACAATATACATATTGTAGATATAATATCTGCAATATATATTGAAGAAAGTTTTCTAAGTGAGAATGAAATAGATTTTATAATATCTACTGTTAATATAGATAAATGCCTTAAACCGGTAGTAAAAGTAAATCCATTGTTGTTTCAAGAAGATAAAGATAAAATAGTAACACAAATAAACGATTTAAAAAACAAAAACATTACTCATTCATATAAAAAAGCCAAAAATATTAGGTTTAAAGATAAGTTAATATCATTAAATGTATATAGTGGAGCAATAATGCAACTTTTAGACAATTTCTTCTTGAAAGAAGTTTCTAACATAAAAAATGTAGATGAGTTAATATCAGAAGCTAGTAAAATAATAGAGAAAAATCCAGAGGTTGAAGAAACTTTAAGAATAGCACTAAAGGATAGAGAAGAAAAGGGAAATACAGTTGTAACCGGACATGAGATGATATTGCTACATTGCAGGACAGATGTAGTACAAAATTTATATTTTGGTGCGGTAAAGTTATCTGAGTGTTTGGAATGTACAAATGGTGAAAATAAAGTAGAAAATATTAAGCTTGGAATTATAATGATTGCTCCAGAAGACAGTAGTGCACTACAAATAGAAGTTATAGGGTACATAAGCCAAATGCTACTAGAAAGAGCTGATTTTCTTAAATATCTAAAGTCGGGAGAGCGCGATTACGCATTTAATGAATTAAATGATATTTTAGAAAAATTTTACAAACGAAAAGTAAATAATTAATGGAGGTATGAGTTATGGATAATACATCGAACATAAAAAATAAAGGAAAAACTAAAGAAAGAGTACAAGGTTTTGGTAGATTTTTAAGCGGAATGATACTTCCGAATATAGGTGCATTTATAGCATGGGGGCTAATTACGGCATTATTTATACCAACTGGTTGGCTTCCTAATGCTCATTTTGCTAAATTAGTTAGCCCAATGATAACCTACCTTTTACCATTATTAATAGGTTACACTGGTGGTAAAATGGTAGGTGGAGTAAGAGGTGGAGTAGTTGGATCAATAGCAACTATGGGAATTATAGTAGGAGCAGATATTCCAATGTTTATGGGTGCAATGATAATGGGACCACTAGGTGGTTATGTTATAAAGAAATTTGATAAACTTGTTGAAGGAAAAGTACCAGCTGGTTTTGAAATGTTAATTAATAACTTTTCATCAGGTATACTTGGAGCAATGTTAGCATTGGTTGCATTTATAGGAATTGGACCAGTAGTCCTAGGATTAAATGGTCTTCTAAAAGATGGAGTAGAAGTCATAGTAAAAGCAGGGTTATTACCTTTAGTAGCTATATTTATAGAACCAGCAAAAATATTGTTCTTAAATAACGCAATAGGTAATGGAATTTTGGTGCCAATAGGTGCACAAGAAGCAAAAGCACTTGGAAAATCAGTGTTTTTCTTATTAGAATCAAATCCAGGTCCTGGACTAGGAGTACTACTCGCTTATTGGGTTTTTGCAAAAGGTGCTGTTAAAGAATCAGCACCAGGAGCAATAATAATTCATTTTATAGGTGGAATACATGAAATTTATTTCCCTTATGTTTTAATGAATCCTCTACTTATAATAGCAGTAATTTGTGGTGGAGCAAGTGGAATATTTACATTCCAAATTTTTGGAGCAGGATTAACTGCAGCAGCATCTCCAGGAAGTATACTTGCGATAATGGCAATGATTCCTAGAGGTGGTTACTTTGGAGTACTTGCAGGTGTACTTGTAGCAGCTGTGGTTTCATTCTTAGTATCCTCTGTAATAATAAAGAGTACTAATAAAAAAACAGAGGATAATGAATTTGAAGAAGCAAAATTGAAATCTAGTGAACTAAAATTAAAGAAAAAAGATGAGACAAGTGAGACAAATGGAGTAATGGGTAAAACTTTTAATAAAGTAATATTTGCATGTGATGCTGGTATGGGTTCAAGTGCAATGGGGGCAACAACTTTAAGAACTAAATTTAAAAGAGCAGGATATAATATTGAGGTAGTAAATTGTGCAATTGAAGCTATCCCAAAGGATGCTCAGATTGTTGTAACCCACGAAACACTAACTGCAAGAGCAAAGAGTGTAGCTCCAAATGCTGAACATATATCAGTTAAGGATTTTCTTAATAACCCTGCGTTTGAGATTCTTTCGGCAAGATTAAAACCAATTGCTAATACTAAAGTTAATATTGAACCTAAAAATGTTGTAAAGAATGAAAGTAAAATTCTTGAAAAGAAAAATATAAAATTAGGACTGGAAAGCACAGATAAATATACAGCAATTAAAATGGCTGGTAAATTACTATATGATGGAGGATATGTAGAAGAAGAATATATGGATGCTATGATTCAAAGAGAAAATGATCTTTCCACATATATTGGTAAAGGTATAGCAATTCCTCATGGGGTTGGTGAAGCTAAGAAAAACATTAATAAAACAGGAATGGTAGTGCTTCAATTTCCAAATGGAGTTAGGTTCGATGAAGAATTAGCATATCTCGTAATTGGCATTGCTGGAGTTGGGGATGAACATTTACAAATACTTTCTAATATTGCAATTGCAATTGAAGGAGAAGATGAAAGTATAACTGATGTACTAAAAAGTACAGAAGATGTCCAGTACATCTATGATTTATTTACAATAAAATCAGAAGATTAAATAATTGAAAAATAAGAGGTGAAAATATGATTACAACTATAACAATAAATCCAGCAGTTGATAAGACTATTGAAATAAATAATTTCACTGTAGGAAATGTTAATAGGGTTGCATCTGTTAGATTGGATGCTGGCGGAAAAGGAATTAATGTATCAAAAGTAATAAAAAATTTGGGCGGTGAAAGTCGTGCAATGGGAATTCTATCTGGTACCTCAGGACAATTTATAAAGGAATATTTAGATGAAATAAATATTTTAAATGACTTTGTTTTCACAAAAGGTGAAACTAGAACAAATATAAAAGTTGTTGACATGATTAATCATACTAATACTGATATAAATGAGGCTGGTCCAGAGGCAAGTTTAAAGGATTTGAATGACGTATGCGATAAAATGTTTAATAATATAAATAGTGGTGATACTATAATTTTATCAGGAAGTGTGCCTAGTAACGTAGATAAAGAAATTTATGGTAATTGGATTACTAAAGCAAAAGAAAAAGGAGCAAGAACAATATTAGATGCTGATGGCGAAATGCTTAAGGCAGGCATTTTATCGGGACCTTACCTTGTGAAACCCAATATAGATGAGCTCGGAGCTATGTTTAATAAAAAAATAGAAAGCGTTATCGAAACTGCTGAAATAGCTAAAAGTTTGCTTAAATATGGTATCATTATAGTAGCGGTTTCATTAGGAGGCGAAGGAGCAGTTTTTGTAACTAAAGAATGCACCATATATGCACATGGTCTTAAGGTAGATGTAAAAAGTACAGTAGGTGCCGGAGACTCAATGGTTGCAGCTCTTGCATATTCTCTCGAGAAGGGCCTTAGCTTTGAAGATACAGTAAAATTATCTGTAGCCACAGGCGCTGCGAATGTAATGACAGAGGGTACTAAAGCAAGTGATATTAAAACAATTATTGAACTTAAAAAACAGGTCGTATTTGAATACTTATAATAAATAAAAAAAGGTGGTAATATATATGAAAACAAGAGCAGTAAGATTATACGGAAAAAAAGATTTAAGAATGGAAGAATTTGAACTTCCTGAAATAAAAGAAGACGAAATACTAGTAAAAGTAGTATCAGACAGTATATGCATGTCTACTTATAAAGCAGCAATACTCGGAAGTGACCATAAGAGAGTACCTAGTGATGTAGCAGTTAATCCAGTAATTGTAGGACATGAAATGGCAGGAAATATAGTACAAGTAGGTTCAAAATGGAAAAATGACTTTAAAGTTGGAAATAAATTTTCTATGCAACCAGCATTAAACTATAAAGGAAGTATGGATTCACCTGGATATTCTTATAAATATTGTGGTGGAGACGCAACTTATATAATAGTTCCACATGAGGTAATGGAACTTGGTTGCTTATTAAACTATGAAGGTAAAGCATATTATGAGGCATCACTTGCTGAACCAATGTCTTGCATTATAGGAGGTTTTCATGCAAGTTTTCATACTGTAATGGGTAGTTATGAACATAAAATGGGAATAGTTGAAGGCGGAAAACTTGCGATGCTAGCAGCTGCTGGTCCTATGGGTCTAGGTGCAATTGATTATGCTATGCACTGTGATAGAAAGCCATCTCTAATTGTAGTAACAGATATAGAGCAAGGTAGATTAGATAGAGCAAGTGCAATATTCACGAGTGAAGACGCAAAAAAAGTTGGAATAGAATTAATATTTGTTAATACAAGAGATATAGAAGATGTTCCGGCTTATTTAAGAGGCTTAACAGGTGGAACAGGTTTTGATGATGTATTTGTATATTCTCCAGTTAAACCAGTGGTAGAGCAAGGAGATAAGATATTAGGTAGAGATGGTTGCTTAAACTTCTTTGCAGGCCCTACAGATACTAAATTCTCAGCTACTTTTAATTTCTATAATGTTCATTATCAATCAACTCATACTATTGGAACTACTGGTGGAAACACAAATGATATGATTGAGTCATTAAGAATGACAGAAAAGAATATTATAAATCCAGCAGTTATGGTTACTCATATTGGTGGACTTGATAGTGCAGCTGATGCAACACTTAAATTAACAGAAGTACCTGCAGGTAAAAAATTAATATACACAAATATATTTATGGATATTACAGCAATTGACGAGTTTGAAGAAAAGGGTAAAAAAGATCCCCGTTTCAAAAAATTAGCAGAAATTGCAAAAAACAATAAGGGTCTTTGGTCTTTAGATGCAGAAGAATACTTACTTGAAAATTGGAAAACTAAATAGTACAAAAAATAAAGGTTGTTTACAAACCCAGTATAATTTTTTATTATACTGGGTTTGTTTAATTATGAGATAGCATTCTTACATTCAACATGAATAGCCCAAATCGTCCAAATTACAAAAAATCAAACTACTAAACGCATAAAATTCATCTATTTTTTTTAATACTAAATTTATTTTGTAAATTCTATATTGAAACTTCTATTGGGCGGCGTGGAGAGTAAAAAAAAAATTAAGGAATGCAGGGTGTTATTCCTGCATTCCTTAATTGGTTTTGGACAGACTTTATTATTTTACGACCGGCTTTAACATTATTGTACAAGGTTTAATGTTTGTTTACATAACCATGTACATGTTACCTTTTCTTTTATTCAACAGTTACTGATTTAGCAAGATTTCTTGGCTTATCAACGTCGCAACCCTTTTGAATTGCCATGTAATATGCTAATAATTGTAGTGGAATTACTGATATTACTGGTGCTAATATATCCAATACTTTTGGTACATAAGTTACAGCATGAACTGATTTTTCAATTTCAGTATGACCTTTTGGTGCGAAAGCATATACTTTTGCTCCCCTAGTCGATAGTTCACGCATATTACTTACCATCTTACCAAATAGCTCTTCTTGAGTAGCTAATGCTATAACTATAGTTCCTTCTTCCATAAGTGCTATTGCCCCATGTTTAAGCTCTCCTGCGGCATATGCATCTGAGTGGATATAAGATACTTCTTTTAGTTTTAATGAACCTTCTAGTGCAACTGCATAATCAAGCCCACGTCCTATGAAGAACATATCCTTATGCATATAAGTTTTTGCTGTAAACTTTTGTATAGTTTCTTTGTCTTTAAGCATTTCTTCTGCTTTTTCTGGAAGTTCTAGCATCGCTGCTTTAATTTCTTCAATCTTATCCATACTTAAAGTTTCCTTATTTTGAGCAAAGAATAGAGCAATTATATACATTGCTATAAGCTGAGTTGCGTAAGCTTTAGTAGATGCAACAGCTATTTCTGGTCCTGCCCATGTGTATAGTACATCATCTGCTTCTCTTGAAGCCGCACTACCAACAACATTAGTTACAGCTATTACTCTTGCTCCTTTTTCCTTTGCAAGTCTTAATGCTGACATAGTATCTGCAGTTTCTCCTGATTGACTAATAACTATCATTAATGTGTTTTTATCAATTATTGGATCCCTGTATTTAAATTCTGACGCTATATCAAGTTCTACTGGTATTCTTGCAAGTTTTTCTATAACATATTTACCTACAGCCCCTGCATGGTATGCAGTTCCGCATGCTACAATATATATTTTATCTAATTTTTTAATTTGTTCTTTAGTTATATTTATATCATCTAAAGTTATCGGCTGTCCAAGAACTATTCTTGAAGTCATTGTATCTCTGATTGCCTTTGGCTGTTCATGGATTTCTTTAATCATAAAGTGTTCATATCCACCTTTTTCAGCTGCAGCTGCATCCCAAGTTACATGGAAAACTTCTTTATTTATAATGTCGCCCTCTATATCTTCAAGCTTTATGCCATCATTCGAGATAACAACAAATTCATTATCTTCTAATAAATATATTTCTCTTGTATGATTTAGTACTGCTGGTATATCAGATGCTACATAAAATTCATTTTCTCCAAGTCCTACAATTAATGGACTATCTTTTCTTACTGCTATCAATTTATCTGGTTCATCACTGCATAATACTGCTATTGCATAGCTACCTTCCATTTTCATAGTAGCCTTCTTTACAGCTTCAACAATGTTTCCTTTGTAATAAAAATCTATAAGATGTGGTATAACTTCTGTATCAGTTTCAGATACAAATTTATATCCTTTTGCCATTAGCCATTCTCTTAAATGGATATAGTTCTCAATAATTCCATTATGAACTACACTAATAGTTCCTTTCTCATTAGTGTGTGGGTGTGAATTTTCATCTGATGGCTTACCATGAGTAGCCCATCTTGTATGACCTATTCCAACATGACCTTTAAGTGGAGATTCTAATAATTCAGCTTCTAAATTTGCAAGTCTTCCTTTGCATTTAGTAACACTTAAAACTCCATTATCTATAATTGCGACTCCTGCTGAATCGTATCCTCTATATTCTAATTTTCTAAGCCCATCAATCAATATTGTTTGAGCCTCTTTTATTCCAAAATATCCAACTATTCCGCACATATTTATCTTCCCCTTAAATTTAATTTTTTGCAAACCAATTAAGCATATTTCTCATCCATTTTATTCATAATTATTAAAATAGTACTGCTATTGCCCTACACATAACTTTATTATATGAAGCAATTCGCATTACATAATTATAATCATAGATGAATATCATACTTAATTAATTCATCGCAAATAGGCGCTGTTCATCCCCTTTAGATACTACTTGTCACCCAAAGACGATGCATATTGCCTATTGGCATCGTAATATTTATAAAGGTTTTAACACCAGATTGATCTTGTCACGAAAATCACTTCTCGCTTTTATCAATCATTAACGGTAGTGCGCTACCGCGGGGCATCCGCCGAAGATTCGATACTCCCCATCCTCGTCAACTCATAATTATTCTCATTATGAGTTCTGGCGCTTTAAAATAACTTATTCTCCTCTATCCTCCTCTATCAAAATATTCAGCATTTCACTGTATTAATTAAATAAATAGACTGAAAACTTATGAACCTTACACATAAGCTTTCAGTCTATTATATTCGTTCTATGCTCTAAACGTCAATACTTTTAATAACAAGTTAACTAAATTTTAATACTTTCTATGCGTTTGCTTTTTCTTGAATAAGTTTCGCAAGAGAATGTGCCATTTTATCCAATTCACTTTGCACTTTGCCCTCAAGCATTACTCTTACTAAAGGTTCTGTACCTGATGGCCTTATAAGTACTCTACCACAACCATCTAATTTTCCTTCTATTTTCTTTATTTCTTCAACTATTTCACTATCAGTTTCATGGATATCTTTTTTATCATTAGGTACTGTTGCATTAACTAATACCTGTGGGAGTTCTACCATCATTGATGCAAGCTCTGATAATGGCTTCCCCGTTTCTTTAATAACAGTTGCTAGTTGAAGTCCTGATACAAGTCCATCCCCTGTAGTATTAAAGTCGAGGAAAATTACATGTCCAGATTGCTCTCCACCAAGGCTGTAACCTTCCTTTTGCATTAGCTCAAGAACATTCCTATCTCCTACTTTTGTTTTAACTGTAGCTATGCTTTCCTGCTTCATTGCAATATCAAGACCTAAATTGCTCATAACTGTTACTACTACTGTGTCTTTAGTTAATTTTCCAATACTTTTTAGATGTTTTGCACAAATAGCAATTATAAAATCTCCATTTATAAGATTTCCTTTTTCATCAACTGCCAAACATCTATCTGCATCACCATCAAAAGCTAATCCCAAATCGCAATGATTTTCTTTAACAAATGCCATTAAATGCTCAGGATGAGTTGATCCACAGTCTTTATTTATATTTATACCATCTGGATCATTATTAATAACTAAAACCTCTGCTCCAAGAGATCTAATAGCCTTTACTGATGTTATATATGAAGCACCATTAGCACAATCTAATGCTATTTTAAGTCCCTTTAAATTGCCTGAAATAGTAGATTTAGCAAATTCCATATAATCAACTACTGCATTCTCATTAACTGTTTTTTTACCTAAATCACCAGCTATTGGTGATGGCACTTCTTTAAAATCACTTTCTATAACTGCTTGTATTGTATCCTCTAATTCATCAGACAATTTGAATCCATTATTGTCAAAGAACTTTATTCCATTATATTCTACCGGGTTGTGAGAAGCTGAAATAACAATTCCTGCATCTGCTCCATATTTTCTTGTTAAATATGCTACAGCTGGAGTTGGAACCACTCCAAGGCATATAGCCTCTGCCCCTACAGATAAAATCCCTGCAACTAAAGCAGCTTCTAACATGTCTCCTGAGACTCTTGTATCCATTCCAACTATAATTTTAGGCTTATGTGCTCCGTCTGTTAGTACAAAAGCTCCTGCTCTTCCTAACTTATATGCAATCTCTCCTGTTAATTCTGTATTTGCTATCCCTCGTACTCCATCTGTACCAAACATTCTACTCATATTTTATACCTCTTTCCAAATATTCTATAGGTTTACTATAGGGCATCTTAAATAAAAAATACTAATCAGTATGTTAGTATTTTATTCATAGAGCCCACCTTTGTCATTCTTTTATAAATATTAATTTAATTTCATAATTAGGCAAAACTGTTTTTGTAATATGTATAACATAGCTTGAATTATACTACAATACCAGGCATTTGTAAAAACACCCTAACTTCTTACTATATAATAGAAAAAGTATGTATTACTTAAACTGAATTTAAACAGCCTCTAGTAATACATACCTTTTGTCATATTATCAATGTTATTGTTTATTTATAAACTTTTGCCTGTTCTTTTCCACTTAAAACTCCTATAGCACCTTGAGCTAGTGCTAATAATTCATCTTCACCTGCGTAAACTACAACATCTGCTATGAATTTTACTCTTTTGGTTATATAATTAACAACAGCTTCTCCATAAGCTATTCCACCAGTTAAAATTATAGCATCTACTTTTCCTGATAAAACAGCTGCGCAGCCTCCAATTTCCTTAGCTACTTGATATCCCATAGCTTGAATAATTAATTTAGCCTTTTTGTCACCAGCTTGTGACATTTTAAGTGCATCTCGTACATCATTAGTATTAAGATAAGAAACAAATCCACCTTTTCCATTTATCTTTTTCTTTATATCTTCTAAAGTGTATTTTCCGCTAAAACACATCTTAGCTAAATCGCCTGATGGTAATCCCCCAGATCTTTCTGGTGAAAATGGGCCATCTCCATCGAGTCCATTATTAACATCTATAACTTTTCCATTCTCATGAGCTCCTACTGTAACTCCTCCGCCCATATGTGCAACTATTAAATTAATTTCCTCATATTTTTTCCCATTTTCTTTTGCATACCTTTTAGCTACTGCTTTTTGATTTAATGCATGGAAAATACTCTTTCTATCTATATCTGGTATTCCTGATAATTTAGCAACTGCTGCCATTTCATCCACTACTGTTGGATCAACGATATATGCTGGTATATTTAAAGTTTTTGCAATTTCATTTGCAATTATTCCACCTAAATTAGAAGCATGTTGACCTTGTACTCCAATTTTCAAATCATTAAGCATAGCATCATTTACAATATAAGTGCCGCCTTCAATTGGTTTTAACATTCCACCTCGGCCTACTATGGCATCCAAAGTTTTAATATCAAAATTCTTTTCCTTAAGAACATTCAAGATAACGTCTTTTCTGAAATCAAGTTGTTCAAATATACCTTTAAATTTATCTATTTCTTCTGATGGATGTCTTAATGTTTCTTCTAATATTTCCTTTTCATCCTCATATACACCTATTTTAGTAGATGTTGACCCTGGGTTAATTATTAATAATTTATATGACATATTGTTCCTCCTTTGTGCTATAAAGTACATTAAATAAATAACAAATAGATACGCTAGTATATTTTCATGTTCCTAAACAATCGGCAATTTTATTTGTTATATTCTGCAACTAATGCTGCAAGAGCTATAGAATGTAATTTTGTTTCAGGAGTATCAGCTCTAGAAGTTAATATAACAGGAGCAGAAGTACCTACTAGTAATCCACCACTTTTAGATTTAGTAGTGTAATTCAAGCATTTATACATAGAATTTCCTGCTTCAATATTTGGCATTACAAGAATATCCGCTTTTCCTGCAACTGGGCTTTGTATATTTTTATGATTTGCAGCTTCCTCAGATATTGCAATATCAAGAGATAAAGGTCCATCAACGATACAACCTTTTATCTGGCCTCTATCATTCATTTTCGATAACATTGCTGCATCTAGTGTTGCTGGCATTCCTGGATTTACTACTTCTACTGCGCAAACTACTGCGACTTTAGGAAGCTCAACTCCACACGCTTTTGCTACTGCTACTGAATTGTTTATTATACTCTTTTTTTCTTTTAGTTCTGGGTACATATTAAAAGCGACATCTGTTAAAAATATTAGTCTATCATACTCTGGTATTTCAAATACGGCTACATGTGACATTAGTTTCCCAGTTCTAAGACCTACTTCTTTGTTTAACACGGCTCTTAAGAATGTTGCTGTATCAATTAACCCTTTCATAAGCATATCAGCTTTTCCTGATGATACAATCTGAACTGCAGTTAATGCTGCTTTTGAAACATTCTTCTCATCAATAATTTCAAACTCTGCTGCATCCATACCTATGTTTTTAGCAATAAATATTATCTTTTCTTTATCTCCTACTAATATTGCATTTGCTATACCATTTTTCTTAGCATCACGAACCGCCTCAAGTACTGGTTCATCCTGTGCTACAGCTACTACTACGGTTTTCATTCCTTGTGCTTTTGCTGTGTCTAAAATTTTATCAAATGTTTTACTCATTCAATTACACTCCCTCGATTTTATATTTTATATTATATATTTTGTATTATGTATTAACTTTAATCTTTGCCTGATATGTATTATCGTTTCTGTTTTGCGTTTTTTATCTTCTGTACCATTTTAACAAACTTCATAAAGAAAAATCAAGAGTTTAGAAAAATTATTATACAGATTTCCATTTTTTCATTATACTTTCAGCAATTTTTAATCCATCAACTGCTGCAGAAATTATTCCACCTGCATATCCAGCGCCTTCTCCTGCTGGGTACAACCCTTCTAAAGATATACTTTGAAACTCTTCATTTCTATCAATTCTTACTGGTGCAGATGTTCTTGTTTCTATACCCGTAAGTATTGCATCATTTCTTGAAAACCCATTTATTTTATGTTCAAAATTAGGTAAAGCCTCTTTTATAGCATCTGTTACATATGCCGGTAAACAGTTAGTAAGGTTTGCTAATTTATAACCAGGTGTATAACTTGGCTTTATACTACCTATTTTATCACTAACATTGCCCTTAAGGAAATCACCAACTAATTGCACTGGTGCATTATAGTTCTCTCCGCCTATCTTATATGCTAGTCCCTCATAATACCTTTGAAATTCAATGCCAGCGAGTGGATTATCTGAAGCGAAGTCCTTAGGTCCTACTGATACCACTATTGCTGAGTTTGCGTTTTTTTTATCTCTATTGTACTCACTCATACCATTTATCACAAGTTTTCCCTGTTCGGATGCTGCGGACACTACGGCTCCTCCTGGACACATACAAAAACTATATACTGATCTGCCCAATTTGCCACTTTTATAAGTAAGTTTGTAATCTGCAGCTTTTAATCTAGGGTGGCTTGCATATTTTCCATATTGATTTTCATTAATCATATCTTGTGGATGCTCTATTCGAACTCCAACTGCAAATGGTTTACTAGACATAAATACGCCATTTTTATATAACATTTCGTAAGTGTCCCTTGAACTATGCCCCGGTGCTAAAATTAAATTATCACAAGGTATTTCTTCTCCGTTTACTATTAGACTCTGCAGTTTTCCATCTTTAATCTTAATATCTTCAAGTTTACTATTAAATCTTACTTCTCCGCCTAACTTAATAATAGTTTCTCGAATGTTCTTCACAACGTCTTTTAATACATCTGTACCTATATGAGGTTTCCCAATATATACTATTTCTTCCGGCGCACCAGCTTTTACAAATTCTTCTAATATATAATCACATCTATTGTCCTTTATTCTTGTAGTTAGCTTTCCGTCTGAAAAAGTCCCTGCTCCACCTTCGCCAAACTGCACATTAGATTCTGTATTTAATACTGCTCTTGTCCAAAATTTATTTATGGTCTTTGTTCTATTCTCTACCTTTTCTCCTCTTTCGATAATTATAGGTTTATATCCCTTTTGCGCCATAAGAATACCAGCAAACATTCCTGCTGGTCCCATTCCTACTATTATTGGTCTATGATTCATTTTTTTAGTTCCAAATTCAAACTCAGCCTCGTATTTTTCTTCTTCAAGCTTAACATCTTTATTGTTTGCTCTTGTGACTACATTTATTTCATTATCCATTGTAATATTAACGGCATAATTAAACTTAATATTATTTTTTTTCCTAGCATCTATAGATTCTTTAGCTATTTTAATTTTCTTTATTTCACTATCAGAAACTCTCATTAATTTTGCAGCTTTTATCCTTAAATCGTCTATTGATTCATCTATATCTAAAGTTATGTTATTTACTCTTATTGTCATTGCTCACTGGTACCTCCGTTTGCTTTTTCGTAATAGTTACTCCTATTTTATCTGGGTTGTGTGATATTAAAGTTACTCCTTTTGGTATAGACACAATTACATTCACGCTTTGTTTGCCTTCTGTTAAACCTGTTAAATCTACTTGCGCGGAAAAATTATTTAAATCCAGATTATTAATAACTGATTCTACTCCGGAAACCGATATTGATGTCTTATTATTATCTAATGTGGCTACATAAGTTTCACCCAAATTATTGTACTTGATATCCAAACTTAAATCCTTTTGAATTGTCTTGTCTACCTTTTCTGTTGTAGCTGCCCCACTTGCTGCATTTGGACTACTTAAATTAACCTGGACCTTAACCATAGCATCCCCATCGACTAAATTTAATCCATTTGGAATTACAACCTTTGTTTCAATGGTTGTACTCTTAGTTATTTTACTTAAATCAACAGCTTCTGTGTTTAAGTATTTTAATTTATCAAGTTCAGCTAAGCTCCCAGTTATATCAACTGTCTCGGGTATTGCTTTTATACTTCCTAGCGTATACTTAGGATCTAAACTCCCTGTGGTTTTCACAGTAACCTCTACAGATTTTGTCTTTTTTACAAGAGTTTTAACATTGATATAAGCCGGACTTACAATAACCTCTTTTATTTCTTTTCCGGATTCATCTACTGCTTTAAGCTTGTATTTTTTTGATGTATTTGATTCTAAACCTTGTATATTTTCGTCAATTACTATTTTTTTCACTTCACTTATAACCTTTGAACCACCTGATACCGTAGCATAATCTGATGATAGCTCCGGCTTTGATGCGTAAAAACCTTCTTTAGGTTTTCCGCTTACATTTACATTTATAGGCAATTTTTTCTTAGTAAGTTCATCTAACTGTATTGTTATAAAAAGACCATCACTATTTACCACATTTATATTATCTGGACTTTTTTTTATTTGAATAGGTATCTTATATTCCCCACTTTTAAGCGCATATGCGCCTAAATCTGCAACCACCGTAAAATCAGATGCTTTCATAGCCAGAAGTATGCTAGTATTAGCTCCTTTAATATTTAGGGATGTTGTTAAATCTTGTCCTGAAACTAAAACAAGATTCGATTTAGTTAATACATCACTATTTAGCATTGTTACAGGTATATTTTTAATTTTGTAAGCAGTCAACGGATTTTCCGTTCCTGTTATGAAAAGCCATAGCGCAAAGGCAGCTATTACGCAGCAAATTTTAATTATTAATTGTTCTTTCCGTTCTTTATCCATGCCTTTACTCTCTCCTTTAATGTTACTTTTTTAGTTTGTCTTCTCTTTATTATTTGAACAAGTACATTTTTAAGCTTATCCTTGTCATAGTTTCTCATTAATCTTCCATTCATTGCAAGAGATATAACTCCTGTTTCTTCTGATACTATTATTGTTAAAGCATCTGAAGTTTCTGTCACTCCTATTGCTGCTCTATGCCTTGTTCCTAATTTTTTACTTATTTTGTCACTATTAGTTAAAGGTAGAAAACACCCTGCGGCTATTATCCTATCATTTCTAATTACCGTGGCACCATCATGAAGGGGCGTGTTAACTACAAATATATTTTCTAATAACGCAGCAGATATTACTGCATCTAGAGTATTTCCTGTTTTAATTATTTCCCCAATACCTGTTCTTTGTTCTATTACTATTAGTGCGCCTGTTTTACTTTTTGATAGTATTTCAACAGCATTAACAATTTCAGTTATAACCTTCTCCATTACCTCTTCATCCTCAAATATGTGTTTATCAGCAAAAGCCGTTCTTCCAATATGCTCTAAAGCTCTTCTTATCTCTGGTTGAAAGATGATAACAATAGTTAAAACCCCAATTGTTATTGTTTTGTTTAATATCCAGTTTAATACTGTTAAATTAAGAAACTGACTTATTGGAATAAGTACAAAAATAAAAATAATTCCTTTTAATAACTGTATAGCTCTTGTTTCCTTCATTAGCATGTAACTTTTGTAAAATATAAAAGCCACCACTAGTATATCTAGAATTGAATATACACTTATATTTTTGATCGTATTCATAATCAACTTATATACTTCCATAAAGCTCACACCCCTCTAATAAAACTCTTACTTCCAATTATACACTATGCTTTGCTTTATTAGTATATATTATAAGTTAATTTTATTGTAACAATTAAGCATATATTTAAAATCATTCTATTAAATGTGTAATACTTTTAAATTTAAAATGGTATAATTCTGCAATTTAACTAGAATAATATATGTATCATATTAATATAAGAATATAATGAAATTAATGAAGGAGTGAATTATTTTGGGTATAAATAAAAATAATATAAATACTGGTAACAAGAGAAAAAACTTTAAACTAATACTTTTTTTATCAATTATTATGCTCTCCACATGTATTTTCTTGATTTGTTATTATTCATCTATAACTAATGCGTATAGTTCCTATAAAACTACTTTAATAACCACCATTAACGGTATAAATGATGTCAATAAAAATGTATCCCAATTTAATAGCAATAAAACAATAGATGTTGACTATGCAAAAAAACAATTACCTAAAATCATTAATGATTTATCTGTCTTTAGGGCTAATTTATTAAATTCACAGCCTACTACTAAATATAAAAAAGATAACGATAATTTAAAATCTGGCCTAGATAAAAATTTATTAATATATAGACAGACTTTAGCAATTTTAAATAATCCTTCTGGAAATGATGTAGAAACGTCTATGGAGAATCTTAAAACTTTTAGAAATGACTGCATAAATTTTTATTCATTAATAGATGTTCATAATACTTCAATATCACTGCCAAAAATCTCTTTAACTTTCATTGATAATATTCTTGATTACAGTGATACCGCTGTAATGATAAAAAAGGAAACAGTTCTTAAGTCACGTCAAAACCAAGAGTTTATAAGTGATATTGATGGCCTATCAACTGATTTCTTAAATGTTAAAAGTAATCTTTACTCATATACAATAAAAGTGAGAAAAAAGGAGATGTCCTATTATAATCTTTCAAAACTAGTTGATGACGATTTTTCAAAACTAACCAATCTTCAAAGTACATTTAAAATTTTAACTGTTCCTACCTCCGCAATTCCCACTTATGAATCCTTCAAAATTTTATTAGATAAATATGAAAATTACTTAAGTAATTTCAAACTTGCTATGACAAGTGAAAATTCCAAAACTTCAAATGCATCGCTAACTCCGAAAGTATTGGAAACTTTATATACTTCGTCTAATACACTATTTAACGACGTAGAAACTTCATATACTAATTATATTAAATACTATACTGAGCTAAAGAATCAATAAGTCTATATTATTCAATTTACACTGCTTTATGTTATATAATAAAATATTAATGTATTATTTTCACACTCTAGGTCATACTATATTAGCCGAAGTAAAAAATACGCGGAGGAACCAAGCATCTGGGGTGAATCACTAATTGTGTAGGTTAAACCTTTCCCGAACCCGTCAGCTAACTCCGTAGGCAAAAGGAGAGAAAAAATATGAAAAAGCTTACTTTTTTATCATGTATGCTGCTAACATTGTTTTTAGCATTTCCAAGTTTAAGCGTAAGTGGTGAACATTTGTATTCATTTGGATCAGCGAGTAAAGATTTATATAATGAACAAGTAGAGGCAGTAGAAGTATTTAATAAGTCAAATAGCTCAATTTGTATTACCGATAATGATATTTATTTAATGTCTCAAGTTGTATATGCTGAGAGTTGTGGCGAACCTGATAGTGGCAAACTTGCAGTAGCATCAGTTATATTAAATCGTGCTAGCGATATCCATTTTCCAAAATCTATTTCCGGTGTTATTAATCAAAAAAATGCTTTCTCTTGTGTTGAAAATGGAAAGGTATATCACAATGGCAAATCAAATGTTATCCCTGATTCAGCCTGTTACACTGCAGTACTCGATGCATTAAAGGGTAAAGATCCTACTTATGATGCTGTTTTCTATTATAATCCTGAAATAGCTACTTCAGGGTGGATGAAAAGTATAAACAAAACGAATATAAAGACTATAGGAAATCACGTTTTTTTTGTAGTTAAATAAAAAAATAAAGCTCATAAAATTAAAACCAGACAGTTAACTTTTGCTAACTACCTGGTTTTACTAATTATATTAGATAAATTAATAAAATTAAAATTCATTTATATTTCTATTTATTTGCATGTAACTTATCCACATAAGAAACTGCAGATAATGCTGCTACTAAACCTTCCCCTGCAGATTTCATATACTGATATGGTGTGCCAGTACAATCTCCTGCTGCATAACATCCTTCTATATTCGTTTTCATATCTCTATCGACCTTTATATGACCATTCTCTATCTCGATACCTGGTACTAATTGACCCGGAGATACGCTGTCTCTTAACATGAAAATACCATCTGTAGCTATTTCACCTTGATCTAAAATCATCTTAGTAACCACATCATCTCCAACTATTTTTAAAGGCTTGTTATTTATAATTTCTATGTTTTCATTTAAATTATATTTGCCTTTATACATTGGTATATAATATGTTTTTCCACTTAACTCACTTACATAATTAGCTTCTTCAACGCTTTCTTTATTATAACCAACTATAACAACTGTTTTCCCCTTATATAATGGAGCATCACAAGTAGCACAATACCCTACTCCTTTTCCTAAGAATTCTTCTTCTCCTATTAATGGCTTGGTATATTCTATACCTGTAGCTAGTATTATAGCTTTAGCCTCATATATCTTTTCATTTACCATCAGAGCAAAATAATCTCCCATAGCATAAACATTGTTTATTTTTTCATTTACAATATCTACACCCATAGCCGCGATATGATCTGCAAATTTGCTTTTAAGTTCAATTCCTGTAACGTTATAAAGGCCTAAATAATTATTTACCTTTGCCGCTTTTGTTAATTTAGGACTCAGATCTTTATTCCCAAATATTATTATATTTTTATTTCTGATTTTAGCATTAATTGCTGCTTCTAGTCCTGCTGGGCCTGTTCCAATTATAGCTATATCATATCTCTCACTCATACTTTTTCCTCCTCTTATTTTTCCTAAATACACAATAATTAACAGCTTATTTTTATCATTAGTAAATATTCTATACCTTTAAAAATGGAGATACTTATTTAAATTATAAAAATTTAAATTATATATCTCCAAAATATTTTACTAACTATATATGTTATCTTATTGTTTTATTCGTTTTCTAAGTAGTTCATAACTTTGATGGTACTTAAAATTTTATAAATTTTTCTCTATTACTTTCTTAAGCTCAGCTTTTGGTCTAAATCCTACTAATGTTTCTTTAACAGAATCCTTATTAAATACCATAACTGTTGGAATACTTGAAATTTTGTATGTTGATGCTGTTATAGGACTTTCATCCACATTTATTTTAGCAAATTTAACGTTTTTCCCCATCTCATTTGCTAATTCTTCAATTACTGGACTTAACATTTTACAAGGTCCACACCAAGGTGCCCAAAAATCAACTACAACTATGTTATCTGAATTTCCTATTTCTTCATTAAAATTTATATCATTAACTTCTTTAATCATATTATTACCTCCATTTATTATACCCCGCTAGGGTATCTTTATATTGTTATTATTGTATACCTTATAATGTTACTAGTCAATAATATTGCAAATTGACCTCTTCTATATTGATATTTTCAAAATGTGTAACAGGGTTGTGAAATTTGTGTTACATATTTTAAAATTAGTATACCCAAAGTAAAACTTAAAGATGTCTATTACACCTTTGATATGTTATTTATTTTTATATACCTAATATTTTGTTTACTATCGAGTTCTTATATAAAGAATTCGGAAATTGTTCCACTAATTTTTCTGCATAAAGTTTTGCTTTATTTGGATCTACATCTTTATTTATTAAAACTAAATTATATAAGACTTCCTCGGTGTAACTTCCACTGGGAAATTGTTTTAAAATAAGCTCATAGTATTTAACAGCATTTTGGAAGTCAGAACTAGCTTTATAACTTACTGCTAACATGTAAACGATATGTTCATGTAAATAATTACCTTCAGAATATGGTAATGCGTATAAAAAATACTTTTGAGCTTTAGTATACTCTTTATCATTTATATAACCTACACCTTTATTATAAAAGTATAATACTCCATCGCTTTTTATAATTTCTTCACCTTTTACCGTAAGTAACTTATCATTCATCTCTAAATCAGCTTTGTTCCATCTATTAACATATGAAACTATTTGCTCCATATTGTTATTCTTTATGCTTACCTTAAATTGTTCTCGTGGAAATTCTTGAATTTTTTGTACTTTATTCCCTACCGTTTTTGTACCCGATTTATCTAAATTAGTATTCTTTTTAATTGCTACTAATTTGTTTTTTCCTACTTTCTCTGAGCTTTTAGTCTCATCCTTATCATTTCCCTTTATTATTGATATTCCACTTTGTAATTTTTGTGCACCCATTATTGAAATATGTTTTATATTGTAAATATTTTTTTCACCTATAAATATCACAGTTATAATTAATAATATACTCACAGTAACTACACCTATTTTTACATGATTTATTTTTCTCTTTAAGCTTCCATATTTTATTAATGTTTCCTTATTAATACTCGCCTCGGCATTCTTCTTATCTACTTTTATAACCTCATTTATATATTGTAATGCTTTATCATATTCACCTTGCTTTATATAACAAAGACTTATGTTGTTATTCACATTTATAGAATTAAAGTCACTATCTTGGCACTGTTTTAAAGTTTCTAAGGCCTCACATATGTTTAATTGCTTTATTAACTCCAATGCATTTATATATAATTGTAATCTTTTCTTATCTCTCAAACTATCGGATAGATATTTCTTTGATACTTTATCATTATTTCTTTTATAATTGATATCCCACATTTTCTTAGCATTTTCTAAATCACCTTTTAGATAATATAAAATACCCTTTAAATTTAGAGCAGCAGCATTTGTACTCTTTAAAGAAATACTTTTTTCACAAAGGTCTAACGCCTTGTCTATATAGCCATCATTGTACTTATTCATTGCTTTTACATATATTTTCCCTGATTTATCCATAACTTCACCTTTTATTTCATATATTTATGATTACACCAATTATATCATAGGATTTGTTTTTTTTAATATAATCATCCATAATAAAAAAATGTAATTTAAATTCATAACCTTGTAGCAAAATTTTAAATTACTCATATTATGATATGGATCAATAAAGAAAAGGAAGTTCTATGCATAAAAAAAACCTTATTAATCTTTTTATAATTTTACTACTTACAACTTGCTACTGGTCATATTCTAATTATGTATCATCTTCAACAAATTCACCATACATCGCGCCTACTTCAAAAATAGATTTTATAAATTTTCCCACTAAAAATAACGTATATAAGATCTATCCCCTAAAAAAAGAACTATTATCGCAATATCCCCTTAATATTACCACAATTAGTAATGTACTTAAAATTGGTAGTCGTGGTGCTGCTGTAAAGTATATACAAAATAGACTAGTTGATTATGGATATAATATAGCCACTGATGGTTTGTATACAGCCCCTACTTATGATGCAATATTAAATTTTCAGTATCGCTGCAGGTTAGAGTTTGACGGTGAAGTTGGTATGCAAACTTTAGTAAAACTAAACATACCTCCTGTCGATAATATAGAATTTAATACTAAGCCAGTCTCATTAACTAACAGCAAAAATACAACCTCTAATATATCCTTAAATAATTATAAATCTATTACGGAACTTACATCATCAATAAATTCTTCAAAGGTTTTTAGCGCAACAAACTATCATATTGATGTAGATTTACCAAATCAGAGAGTTAATATTTTTATAAAATCTAATAATAAATGGGTTTTAGATAAATCATTTTTATGTTCCTCTGGAGCATCAAGTACCCCCACTATAACCGGCAACTTTACAATTAGCGATAAAGGACCTATGTTTAGAGCAGGATCAAACATTATCTGCAATTACTATACACGCATTTCCGGCAACTATTTGTTCCATACAGTACTACTTGATAACAACAAAAATATAATAGATGGCAGACTTGGAAATCCACTATCCCATGGATGCATAAGGCTTGCTATTGATGATGCTAAATATATCTATACCTCTATACCCTACGGCACAAGTATATCCATCAATTAGAAGATGCCCCCAATCTATAACTTCATTTTAACACTAATTAATTCATATCTAATGTTATTCAAAAAATACAAACTAAAAAGACATATTGTTTTAATAATATATCTCTTTAGTTTGCAATTAAAAGAATTCTAAACATGCCCCAATATAATTGTTTATTCCTGTAAATTACCTTTATAAAATTCGCATATTGATTTACTTATTGATCCTGCAATTTTTCCTTGATACTCATCAGACTTCAATTTTTGTTCTTCCTCATAATTTGATAAGAATCCACATTCCACTATGACACTCGGCATAACATCATTCTCCCTTAGTATCTTATAAGAACTTTTAGCAGCTTTAGGTACTCTTTTATTATTAGAATCTAAATCTACCTTGAAATTTTTCTGAATTACACTCGCCAATATAGAACTATCTTTATAATTTGAATACCATACTTGTGCTCCATAATATTTACTCTCCGTAAAGTAATTCAAATGAATGCTAACAAACATATCACAATTACTGGACTTTTTTAAATCACACCTCTTTTTTAAATCTTCACGATACTTCTCTCTTATAGTCCCCTTATTTGAATAAAGTCCTGTATCATCCTCTCTTGTCATAACTACCTCATATCCTGCCTTTTGCAAACTAGCTTTAAGTTTTGTTGCTATAATTAAATTGATGTTTTTTTCTACAGTCCCATCCTTAGAGCTAGTTCCACCATCCATTCCCCCATGACCAGAATCAATAAGTATTTTTTTATTACCTAGTTGATTAGAATTCATAGTTTCCTTCGCAATACCTATATTTATACCTATAAAACTTACCATTCCTATAGCAATTACCATGACAATAGCTATCATTTTATTATTTCTGTACTTCAATTCACCCATCCTTTTATTTATTGCTATGTGTAATTTTATTCAACAGTTCCTTATTTTATTATTATTTAAGTGCTCAAAAAAGAATAAATACACCACTCTAATTTTATTACATATTATATAACATAATATATTATTTAAAGAGGTGATTTAATGTATAATCTTAAGCCTAAAACATTTGATTTTGAATCAGTCCAAGGAATTTCTAAAAAACAACTAGATGAACATTATAAATTGTATACAGGTTATGTAACCAAATTAAATGAAATTTGGAATACTCCATACACACCTGATAATTATGCTGATAGCAACCCCACTTATTCTAAAATGCGTTCTTTAAAACGAGGCGAAACATACTCACTGAACGGTGTAAAACTCCATAACCTTTATTTTGAAAATATGACCGGAGGCAATAACACACCCTATGGTCCAATATTTAATGCTATAATAAATCAATATTTATCCTATGACAATTTTATTTCTTACCTTACAAATGTAGGCTTATCAATGAGGGGTTGGGCAGTACTTACCCTTGATCTACTTGATAACAGTTTGCACATAGTTGGAAGCGATTCACACGATGATGGTGCAGTATGGCTTTCTTGTCCAATACTCATAATGGATGTTTACGAGCATGCATACTTTATGGATTTTGGAACAAATAGAAAAAAATACATTTCTACATTTATTGAGAATATAAATTGGAATGTTTTAAATGAAAGATTCGAGAAATATATTTCTCCCCTTAAGTCTATGGATATAATGTCAAAGAATATTACAAAAAACAGATATTGTCCTTATTCTTACTAAAATAATCTCCAAATATCTACTAATTATTTGTTAGTTACGTTTCAATTTTTTTATGTATTCTTAAAAAGAAAAACCCTGCAAACATAAATGTTTGAAGGGTTTTTAACTTTGCTATTATTATCTCTTTGAGAATTGAGATGCTCTTCTTGCTTTTTTAAGACCGTATTTCTTTCTTTCTGTCATTCTAGGATCTCTTGTTAAGAATCCTGCTTTTTTAAGTTCTGGTCTTAAAGTTAGATCAGCTTTTAATAAAGATCTAGAAATACCATGTCTTATTGCTCCAGCTTGACCTGTATATCCGCCACCATTAACATTAACTAAAACATCAAATTTATCTTTAGTTCCAGTTAATACTAACGGCTGGTTAACTATAAGAATTAAAGTTTCTAATCCAAAATAGTTTTCTATAGCTCTTTTATTTATAATAATTTTACCTTCTCCAGGTACAAGTCTTACTCTAGCAACTGATGTCTTTCTTCTTCCTGTTCCTATATATTGAACCTTTGCCATTATATATCCTCCCTTCGAATCTAATTAGTATTTAAGTACTAGTACTTCTGGGTTTTGTGCTTCATTCTTATGTTCTGGTCCTCTGTAAACGATCATTTTTTTAAGTGTTTGACGACCTAATGGTCCCGTTGGAAGCATTCTTCTAACTGCCTCTTCAAAAATGAACTCAGGCTTTTTAGCTAATGCTACTCTATATGGAACTTCTTTTAATCCACCTGGATAATGAGAGTGATGTCTTAACATTTTTTGGTCTAATTTCTTACCAGTTAAAACTATCTTATCTGCATTTATTACAATTACAAAGTCACCTGTATCTACATGTGGCGTAAATGTTGGTTTATGTTTTCCTCTTAGTATTGCAGCTATTTGACTTGCTGCCCTTCCTAAAACTTTTCCTTCTACATCTACAACGAACCATTTTCTTTCTACTTCTAGTGGTTTTGCTAAGTATGATTTCATTATTTTCCCTCCCTGAACTTTTAACAATTAAAACTCTATGCTAAAGATCCGGGGCTAGTGGATCTTATACACGATATTTTATACAAACATTAATAAGTATAATACATTCTACCGGGTGTGTCAATGCTTTTACATAAGCATGTTACAATTTTATTACTTTTATTTTAATAAAAAACTTCTTCTAAACATAATCCATTCGCCGGAACAGATTTTCCAGCCTTTGATCTCTGTTTCGACTCAATTATATCTTTAATCTCGCTTGGTTTTATTTTCTCTTCCCCAACTCTAATTAATGCTCCAACTATTATTCTAACCATATTGTATAAAAATCCATCAGCTGCAATATATATTTTTATAAGCCCTTCATTCTTTACAATATCTAGCCTAGAAATAGTTCTTACTGAAGTTTTCGCAGAACTACCTAAATTTTTGAAAGCAGAAAAATCATGAGTACCCATAAAATACTGGGCACCTATTTGCATAGCCTCTACATCTAATATTTGCTTATGATGGTATATGTAATCACGCCCTACTGCAACAGCTTGTCGTCTGTTAATTATAGTATAACTATACATCTTCCCTATACTGTTATACCTTGAATGAAACTCATATGGAACCTCAAAAGAATGTAAAATCACAATGTCTCTTGGGAGCTTACTATTAATAGCTCCTGTAAATTTTTCTATACCTATTTTGCTATTAGTATAAAAGTTACCGGTATAGCCCTTTGCATGAACTCCAGCATCAGTTCTGCTAGATCCTGTAATCTGAGTTTTTTCGCCCGTAAGTTCCTCGATAGCACTCTCAACTTTTTCTTGAATAGTCATAACATTATTTTGTCTTTGCCATCCTGAGTAGTTTGTTCCATCATATTCTATAATAATCTTGATGTTTCTCACTGTATCATCCCCCTTTTTACTTATAGCTAGGATTTAATAACCCTTTGCAATTTAGGAGAATATTATGTTCTACTAACAATAGTAATTACAAACAGCAGTATAAAAGAACAACTTGCAATATAATCTCTTCTAGTTATTTTTAGTTGTTTCATTCTAGTTCTTCCTTCTCCACCCTTATAACATCTAGATTCCATAGCCATCGCTAATTCATCTGCTCGCCTAAAAGAACTTATAAATAAAGGTACTAGAATAGGAATTAAACTTTTAGCTCTACTTATTAAATTACCAGATTCGAAATCAGCACCTCGGGCCATTTGTGCTTTCATGATTTTATCGGTCTCATCCATCAACGTCGGAATAAATCTTAATGCTATAGTCATCATCATTGCCAACTCATGAGCTGGCACTCCTATTTTTTTAAATGGATTAAGGAGGCTCTCTATACCATCAGTTAATTCTATAGGTGATGTTGTAAGTGTTAGTATTGATGTTCCCATAATTAAAAACACTAGTCTAATAATCATAAACGCGGCAATAATTAAACCTTCTTTATAAATTTTTATAAAATGCCATTGAATAAGTGGAAGACTTCCATTCCCACCAGTCATAAAAATATTTAATACTGCCGTAATAAGTAATAAAATTAAGATTGGCTTTAATCCGCTATAAATGTACTTTAAAGATAGCTTTGCTATTAGTATTGTGGCTAATATAAATATAAATACATATAAGTAGCCTTCAAAATTATTTACCAGAAATAAGTCAATAATAAATAATATAGATATTAATATCTTAAATCTTGGGTCTAACTTATGTATAAAAGAATCCCCTGGTATATATTGTCCTATTGTAATATCTTTGATCATACAAATTCCTCCAAAACGCTATAAAAAGCACATATTACTGTTTTAAATATGATGTCTTAGTCAAGCAAAAGAGTCATACTAATCTTTTTTGAGTATCTTAAACAACTCTTGTTTTGCTTTTTCTATGGTGAATATATCTTGTGATAAATCAAATCCCTGATTACGAAGTTCCCTGATTAAATATGTTACCTGTGGTACTGCAAGACCAACACTTTCTAAAGTATCTATCTCTCTAAAAACTTTCTCAGGAGTTCCATCTAAGATACATTTTCCTTTATCCATTACTAAAACTCTATTTGCAACTTTAGCTACATCTTCCATACTATGCGATACTAAAATTATAGTCATATTGTTTGCTTTATAAAGCTCAACAATCTTATTTAAGATGTCATCTCTTCCTTTTGGATCAAGTCCTGCAGTAGGTTCATCTAAGATTAATACCTTTGGTTCCATAGCCACTACTCCCGCAATAGCTACTCTTCTCTTTTGCCCACCACTTATCTCAAAAGGTGATTTATCTTTATATTCTTCATAACCAAGTCCAACAATTTTCATAGCTCTTTGAACTCTTCTATTTATTTCATCATTATCTAAACCTAAATTTCGAGGTCCAAATGAAATGTCTTTTTCAATAGTTTCTTCAAAAAGTTGATATTCAGGATATTGAAATACTAGCCCAACTTTTTTTCTTATACTTGTTAATTTCATTTTTTTCTTTGTTATATCAATATCATCTACTAAAATCGTACCTGAAGTTGGTTTTAGTAACCCATTTATATGTTGAATTAGTGTCGATTTACCTGAGCCGGTATGTCCAATGAGTGCCACAAATTCGCCTTGCTTTATTTCTATAGATACATTATCTATAGCTTTTTTTTCAAAAGGAGTTTTTGGCATATATATATATGTTAAATTTTCTATTTTAATTGACATAATGCATTCACCATCTCATTTATAGTTAGTATATCAGATCCTATATTAATGCCCTTCTGTCTAAGTTCGTATGCAAGTTCTGTTACCTGCGGAACATCTAGGCCTATTTCCTTCATAATAGCTACATTTTTAAATATTTCTTTTGGTTTTCCGTTCATTACAATCTTACCACTATCCATAACTACTATTCTATCCGCTTCTACTGCTTCTTCCATATTATGAGTTATTAGAATGATTGTTATCCCGTAATTTTTGTTTATTTTTTTTATAGTGCTCATAACTTCTTTTCTTCCATACGGATCAAGCATAGCTGTTGGTTCATCGAAAACAATGCATTTGGGCATCATAGCAAGAATACCTGCAATCGCTACTCTTTGTTTTTGACCACCTGAAAGCAAATGTGGAGCATGTTTTCTATATTCGTACATATGTACACTTTTTAATGCATCATCCACTCTTTTCCTAATTTCCTTAGGGTCTAATCCTAAGTTCTCTGGACCAAAGGCTACATCTTCTTCTACTATAGTTGCAACAATTTGATTATCCGGATTTTGAAACACCATACCAGCTACATTTCTAATGTTCCATAGATTAGCTTCTACAGATGTTTGTAATCCATCCACATAAATTTCCCCGTCTGTTGGTATTAGTAGTGCATTTATATGTTTAGCAAAAGTTGATTTTCCTGAGCCATTATGCCCTAGTACTACTAAAAATTCACCCTTATTAACCTGTAGATCTATTCCATCTATAGCCACCTTAGGTTCTTCACCTTCACTTTGCGGGTACTTATAAACAAGTTTATTACATATAACCATTTTTTCACCCATAAGTGTCACTCCCAACGTTTATAAATATGATAAAATTAAAAATCTACTAAATTAGTTAATCACAACTTCAGTAGAAATTTTTTTCAAAATCAATTAAATATTAATAATAAAATGGGGATTAAGTTTGTTCCCACTTAATCCCCTTTGCTTAAACTATACTAATTCTATTATACTCATTTCTGCTGCGTCGCCTCTTCTTGGACCCATTTTCATAATTCTAGTATATCCGCCGTTTCTCTCAGCGTATTTGGGTGCAATATTATCAAATAACTCTTTAACTACGCTTTCTTCAGTAATGAATGCAAGTGCTTGTCTTCTAGCATGAAGATCTCCTCTTTTTCCAAGAGTTATCATTCTTTCAGCAAATTTTCTAGTTTCTTTTGCTCTAGTTACTGTAGTTTCAATTTTACCATACTTCAACAAATTAGTTGCAAGACTTCTAAACATTGCAATTCTTTGATCAGTTGAACGGCCTAATTTACGGTACATTGCCATGTATTTCCCTCCTTACTCTTCAGTTAGTTTCAAGTTCAAACTCAAAGCTTGAAGTTTCTGTTCAACTTCTTCAAGTGATTTCTTACCCAAATTTCTAACCTTCATCATATCATCCATTGATCTTTCTGTTAATTCTTGAACTGTATTAATTCCAGCTCTTTTCAAGCAATTATAGCTTCTAACTGAAAGATCTAATTCTTCAATAGTCATTTCAAGAACTTTTTCTTTCTTATCTTCTTCTTTTTCAACCATTATTTCAACATTATCAGCATGATCTGTTAATGTCATAAATAATTTAAAGTGTTCGATAAGAATTTTAGCTGATAAACCAATAGCCTCATCTGGTCTAATTGTACCATTAGTCCAAATTTCAATTGTCAATTTATCATAATCAGTGATTTGGCCTACTCTTGTGTTTTCAACAGCAAAATTTACTCTTTTAACTGGAGTATAAATTGAATCTACTGGTATCGTAGCTATTGGCAATTCATCTGTCTTGTTTTTAGCCATAGACACATATCCTCTACCTTTATTAACAGTTAGTTCCATATATAATTTAGCATCGTCATCCAATGTTGCTATATGTAAATCACTATTAACTACCACTACATCTCCATCAGTGCTAATGTCTGCTCCAGTAACTACTCCGGGTCCTTTAGCGTCAATATAAACTGTTCTAGGACCTTCACCCTCCATTGTAAGTGCTAAGCTTTTGATGTTTAGAATTAACTCTGTAACATCTTCTTTAACACCTTTAACAGTGGAAAATTCGTGAAGTACTGTATCAATCTTAACCGCTGTTGTAGCAACTCCAGGTAAAGAAGAAAGAAGAATTCTTCTTAATGCATTACCTAAAGTTATACCATAACCTCTTTCCAATGGTTCAATTATAAATTTACCATAAGAACCATCTTCAGCTGTTTCTACACATT
Organism: Clostridium estertheticum; assembly: GCF_026650985.1. Lineage (GTDB taxonomy): Bacteria > Bacillota > Clostridia > Clostridiales > Clostridiaceae > Clostridium_AD > Clostridium_AD estertheticum_C. Next base: position 4,296,555 of record NZ_CP086239.1, on the reverse strand, counting down.
CTATTTTTGGCTTTTCTATTTCCAACATATAAACCCTCCCTTTTTTAATTGGCAACCTATTATGAGGGCAACTGATTCTATATTGATGACTATTTACTGTATAATTCGACGATTAACGTTTCATTAACAGGAACATCTATATCTTCCCTAGTTGGTTGTGCTAAAACTTTTCCTTCAAACTTTTCTAAGTTAGCTTCTAACCAATTTGGTAAAGTTTTAGGGTTTTCAAGGAAAACCTTAAACTTCTCAGTAGCTCTGCTTTTTTCACATGCAGACACTACTTCATTTGCTGTTAAACTGTAAGAAGGAATATCTACCTTTTTACCATTAACTAAGAAATGTCCGTGAGTAACTAGTTGCCTAGCTTCTTGTCTTGAATTACCATAACCCAATCTATAAACTACGTTATCAAGTCTAACTTCTAGGAGTCTTAATAGGTTCTCACCTGTTATTCCTCTTAACTTGTCAGCCTTTTCATAGTATCTTCTAAATTGACTCTCAAGTACTCCGTATATTCTCTTAGCTTTTTGTTTTTCTCTTAACTGTAATCCGTAATTGGACATTTTTTTCTTGCTTTGTCCATGTTGTCCTGGTGCATAGCCTCTTCTGGCAAATGCACATTTATCTGTAAAGCATCTATCACCCTTAAGGTTGAGCTTCATACCTTCTCTTCTGCAAAGTCTACAAGTAGCTCCAGTATATCTTGCCATTCAAATTACACCTCCTGTTTTTATAAACTATAAATCAAACTCTTCTTCTCTTTGGTGGTCTACATCCATTATGAGGAATTGGAGTAACGTCTTTGATTAATGTAATTTCTAATCCAGCCGCTTGAAGTGACCTAATTGCCGCTTCTCTACCTGCTCCTGGTCCTTTAACAAATACGTCAACACTCTTTAGTCCGTGCTCCATAGCTGCTTTTGTAGCAGCTTCTGCTGCCATTTGAGCTGCGAATGGAGTACTCTTTCTAGATCCTCTAAAACCTAATCCACCTGCACTAGACCAAGATAAAGCATTACCAGCTGCATCTGTAAGTGTAACGATGGAATTATTGAAAGTAGACTTTATGTGTGCACAACCGTGCTCAACATTTTTTCTTTCTTTTTTTCTTCTACTTCTTTTAACTTTCTGAGCCATGTTATTCCCTCCTTACTATTTCTTCTTACCCGCCATTGTTTTCTTAGGGCCTTTTCTTGTTCTTGCATTAGTTTTAGTTTTTTGTCCTCTTACTGGAAGACCTTTTCTATGTCTTATGCCTCTATAACATCCAACTTCCATTAACCTTTTTATATCTAGTGCAACTCTTCTTCTTAAGTCACCCTCAATTATAAAATTCTTTTGAATGTATGTTCTTAACTCATTAACTTCTTCTTCTGTTAAGTCCTTAACTCTTGTATCAGGATTTATCCCAACAGTTTTAATAATACCTTGTGATTTTGTTAAGCCTATACCAAATATATATGTTAAACCTATTTCAACTCTTTTTTCTCTTGGTAGGTCAATACCTGCTATTCTTGCCATTTACTGTTTACACCTCCCACGTAATTGTTGTTATAATTTTATCACATCTATATCTTTTAAACGATGTAATAACGATTTATTATTATTAATATTAACTATACATTTACTACGTATGTTAATACTTTTTATAAATAAAACCGATCAACCTTGTTTTTGTTTATGCTTAGGATTTTCACAGATAACCATTACTCTTCCTTTTCTCTTAATAACCTTACATTTTTCACACATAGGTTTAACTGATGGTCTTACTTTCATAGCTAACCCTCCTTATTACTTGTCTCTCCAAGTTATTCTCCCACGTGTCAAATCATATGGGGAAAGTTCTACCGTAACCTTGTCTCCTGGTAATATTCTTATGAAATTCATTCTTAATTTACCCGAGATATGAGCTAATATTTTATGCCCACTCTCCAATTCAACTTGAAATATCGCATTGGGCAAAGTTTCTACTACCACACCTTGCATTTCTATTATATCATCTTTTGACATAAGGTAATCAAACCTCCTTACCAATATCTGCAGACTGCAAAAATATTTTAATTTTAGAATTAGTAACCTCTTTTTTAGATAAAATTATATCTCTAATTTCTTCAGCTACAGTGCCTGTAAAATTTAGATGTTTAATCTTCTTCTTTTTAGGTTTCTCGATCCTTCTTAACTCTCCGTCAGAAATATACACATATTCATTACTTAGTATACCTACAACAATAAATGTTTTGTGCATATCCCTGCCTGCTTTAGAATGTACCACCTTACCTATAAGGCTATTTTTCTCCAAATCATTCACCTCAATTAGTTCAATGTTAATATTTCAGGAATACAATCTATGCTAATTATGTCTCCTTCAAGTAAAACCCGGTTAGATGGAATTCCATGAACCACTTCATCATTAACAGATGTACATATGAACGCTGGAAATCCACAATAACCCTTAAAAGATGGTTTAGCACCCTGTTTTATTATGAACTCTTCAGCTAATTTATTTAGTTCTGCAGTGGTTATTTCAGGTTTTATTACCTCTTCAATTATTGCAAGAGCTTCTACAACCACTTTACCCGCATCTCTCATAAATTAAATTTCCACATCATTTTTAATGTTTATCATTTTTTTATCTCAGCTAAGATACTACAGATGCTGTCAAATACACTATTAATTTCTTGTGTCCCATCAACTTCTGATAATAAGTTTTTGTCACCGTAATACTTTATCAATGGTTGTGTTTGAGCTTCATATATGTCAATCCGTTCATTAACGGTTACTTCAGTGTCATCAGCTCTTTGAACAAGATCACTTCCACATAAATCACACTTACCATCTACTTTCGATGGATTAAATGTAATATGATAACTAGCACCACAGGCAAGGCAAACTCTACGACCAGTCATTCTATCTAGAATGAATTCTCTAGGAACCTTTATTAATAATGCTGTATCAAGGTGAATATCTTTTTCATCCAATAAAGTTTTTAAAGCTTCACCTTGATTAACAGTTCTAGGATAGCCATCTAATAAAAATCCATTAACGCAATCTTCATTATCTAACCTATCTTTTATTATATCTATAGTCAATTTATCAGGAACTAAATGCCCCTTATCAATATGTCTCTTAGCTTCAATTCCAAGAGGGGTTTTTTCTGAAATATTTTTTCTGAATATATCCCCTGTTGATATATGTGGTATTGAGAACTTATTACTAATTGATTTAGCTTGAGTTCCTTTTCCAGCTCCCGGAGGACCTAATAAGATTATTCTCATAGTATCATCTCCTGGTATTATTTTATTTAAGAAATCCTTTGTAATGACGCATTACCAATTGTGATTCAAGTTGTCTCAACGTTTCAATACCAACATTAACCATAATTAATAACATTGTACCTCCAAAGTATATTCCCTTGAATTGAGTAAAGCCTTCTGTAATAATAGGAAATAATGCTATAACACCTGCAAAAATTCCTCCAAGGATTGAAATCTTAGTAAGTACACTATCGATATATGTTGCTGTATTCTCACCCGGTCTAATACCTGGTATGAAACCTGATGATTTATGCATATTTTCTGCCATTTCATCTGGTTTAAATGTTACCTGAGTATAAAACCATGTAAAAAATACTATTAATACAAAATACACCACTGCATATTTCCAAGTATTTGCTTCAAATATGCTCCAACGACTTCCTGTGATGAATTTTGCAATTGAAGATGTCGGTTTTAGCTGTGCTATTGTTGCTGGAAATGTCATTACTGACATTGCAAAGATTATACCGATAACTCCAGATGCATTTACACCAATTGGAATATGTGTTGATTGCCCTTTGAAAACCTTGTTTCCAACAGCTTTACCTGCATATTGAACCGGAATTCTTCTTTCACTTAAACTTGCTATTACTACTGCAACTAATAATGCCACAGCAATTACAACAAACAATATAACCCCTACGAAACTTACAGTGCCGGCCTTTTGAAGTCCAGCGATTTTATATGCAAGTGCAGGTAGCCCAGATATAATATTAATAAATATTATCAATGAAACACCATTACCAATACCTTTACCTGTGATTTGTTCACCTATCCACACCAAAAACGTTGATGCAGTAGTCATCGTTAGTACCACTAAAAATATGGTTAAACTAGATGTATTTGAAAATGCTCCAGTCCCTGCAATAATTGCATACATACCAAAAGATTGTAAAACCCCTAGTACTATTGAAGCATATCTAGTATAATCTTGTATTTTCTTACGCCCTTCAAGCCCTTCCTTAGAAAGTTGCTCTAGGTATGGAATTGCAATTACTAGTAATTGCATTATAATAGATGCATTTATGTATGGACCAACACCCATCGCGAAAATACTAAATTTACCAAATGCACCACCCGAAAGCATATCGTAAAAACTAAATAATGTTCCTCCATTACTAGTTAAACTTGCTAACTTGCTAGCATCTACACCCGGAACAGGAATGAAAATACCTACCCGTATAATTACAACCATAAGTAGCGTAAATATCATACGTTTTTTTAAATCAGGAATTTTCCAGGCATTACGTATGGTTGATAGCATTTATATCACCTCAACTTTTCCCCCAGCTGCTGTAATTTTTTCAGCTGCTGCTTTCGAGAGTTTAGATACTTTTACAGTTAAATTCTTTTCTAAATTACCATTACCAAGTATTTTAACTCCGTCGTGTATCTTTCTTACGATTCTTTTCTCTACTAACAATTCCTGTGTAACTTCAGTACCATCTTCGAATACATTAAGCCTATCTACATTTATACAAGAGTATTGTTTTGCAAAAATATTTGTAAAACCTCTTTTAGGTAATCTCCTATATAAAGGCATTTGGCCTCCTTCGAATCCTGGTCTTGTTCCACCACCAGATCTAGAGTTCTGTCCATCTTGACCTCTTCCCGCAGTTTTTCCCCAACCTGAAGCAGTACCTCTACCGATTCTCTTTGGAGATTTTTTTGAACCTTCCGCAGGTTTTAACTCATGAAGTTTCATGTCAACACCTCCTCGTTTTTATACTTGCTCTACATTTATTAGATATATTACTTTGTTAATCATGCCTTTGATCTGAGGAGTTTCCTCGTGCTCAACACTTTTTCGTATTTTTCTTAATCCTAAAGCATTAACAGTAGCGATATGTTCTTTCTTTCTACCAATTAAGCTTTTAACCAATGTTATTTTAACTTTAGCCAAGGTTTTCCCCTCCTATCTTAAAATTTCTTCTACAGTCTTACCTCTTAATTTAGCAACGTCTTCTGCTGTTCTTAATCTTGATAACCCATCAATAGTAGCATTAACTACATTTCTAGGATTACTAGAACCTAAAGATTTAGCTCTAACGTCTTTTAATCCTGATAATTCTAGAACCGCTCTAACTGGACCGCCAGCAAGAACTCCTGTACCTTCAGCGCCAGGCATTATGTGTATAACAGAAGTACCAAACTTACCATCAATAGTATGTGGAATAGTTGTTCCAACCATAGCCACGTTTACTAGATTTTTCTTAGCATCTTCTATTCCTTTTCTAATTGCTTCAGGAATTTCTACAGATTTACCCATACCAACGCCAACGTGTCCGTTTTCGTCTCCAACAACAACTAATGCGCTGAATCTGAAGTTTCTTCCACCTTTAACAACCTTAGCAACTCTGTTTATGTTAACTACTTTTTCTTTAAGATCTAATGTGCTAGGATCAATTTTCATGTGTTTCCCTCCTTCTCTTAGAATTTAAGTCCAGCTTCTCTTGCTCCTTCAGCGAGGATTTGTACTCTACCGTGATATACATATCCGCCTCTGTCAAATACTACTTCTTTTATTCCTTTTTCAAGTGCTCTTTCAGCAATCATTTTACCTACTAATTTTGCCGCATCTTTATTACTTCCTACTTTTGGTTCAAAAGCTTTATCTATGCTTGAAGCAGAAACTAATGTGATTTTTGCAACATCATCTATTACTTGAGCATATATGTTCTTTTCACTTCTATATACAGCTAATCTTGGTCTTTCTGCTGTACCAGAGATCTTTTTACGAACTCTAAGATGACGCTTAACTCTTGACTTTTGTCTATCGTCTTTCTTGAACACATCATTCACTCCTTCCTACTTATTTACCTGTTTTACCTTCCTTACGTCTAACAATTTCTCCAGAATATCTGATTCCTTTGCCTTTGTAAGGTTCTGGTTTTCTCCAAGTTCTTATTTCTGCTGCAACAGCTCCAACTAATTGTTTATCAATACCTTTTACTATTATTTTATTAGCATCTGGTAATATAAATTGGATTCCTGGAACTGCATCAATTATAACTGGATGTGAATATCCGAGGCTTAATGTTATTTTACCATCTTTAAGTTGAGCTCTATAACCAACGCCAACTAATTCAAGTGTTTTCTCATATCCCTCTACAACACCAATAACCATATTGTTTATTAATGATCTTGTCAATCCATGAAGAGCTCTATGCTCTTTTACATCACTCGGTCTTGTAACTACCACAGTATTGTCTTCCATAGCTATATTCATTTTAGTACTCATGTTTTGAGTTAGTTCACCTTTTGGTCCTTTTACATTAACAACATTCACTGGTGAAACTGTAACAGTTACTCCATTAGGTATAACTACTGGAAGTCTTCCGATTCTTGACATACTTACACCTCCTGTATTCTTTTCAGACATATAACCATTATTAATAATTATATCCCATATATCTCTTTTAATTGTTAACTAATTATCTATTATTACTATGTACATAACAAATTATAGTCGTTATGCCTTAGAATTATTAGACTACCAAATATAACAAATAACTTCTCCGCCTAGGCCTAATTTTCTAGCTTCTCTATCTGCTACTAATCCTTTAGAAGTTGATATTATAGCAACTCCTAATCCATTCAATACTTTTGGAATATCTTCATTTTTAGAATATACTCTTAAACCAGGTTTAGATATTCTCTTAAGTCCAGTGATAACTCTTTCCTTGTTTTGACCATATTTCATTGCAAGTCTCATCATAGGAACGACACCATCATTGTACTCTTCGATATTTTTAAGGTACCCTTCTTGAAGTAATATATTTGCTATTTCCTTCTTTATAGTTGATGAAGGTACTTCTACTATTTCATGTCTTACAACATTTGCATTTCTTATACGTGTTAGCAAATCTGCGATTGGGTCAGTCATAACCATTTTTCGTGCCTCCTTTCATTAGAATGTTCTAATTACCAACTTGCTTTTCTGCAACCAGGAATTTCTCCCTTGTGTGCAAGTTCTCTAAAACAGATACGGCATATACCAAATTTTTGTAATACTGAATGTGGTCTTCCGCAAAGTCTGCATCTTGTATAAGCTCTAGTTGAATATTTAGGTTCTTTTTTCCATTTCTCTATTAAAGCCTTACGTGCCATATGTTTCCCTCCTAATTATTGAGCAAATGGCATTCCAAGGAATCTTAATAATTCTCTTGCTTCCTCGTCTGTCTTTGCTGTAGTAACGAATATTATATCCATTCCTCTAATTTTATCAATTTTATCATATTCTATTTCAGGAAAAATAAGTTGTTCTTTAATTCCTATAGCATAATTCCCTCTACCATCAAATGCTTTAGAAGAAGCTCCTCTAAAATCTCTAACTCTAGGTAATGCAACGTTCATTAATTTATCGGCAAATTCGAACATTTGAGCTTTTCTTAAAGTAACTTTACACCCTATTGGTGTATTTTCTCTTAATTTAAAGTTAGCTATAGATTTCTTTGCTCTTGTTATGATTGGCTTTTGACCTGCAATAATCTGCATATCACTAAGCGCTGCATCTAAAACCTTAGAATTATCTTTAGCTTCTCCAACTCCCATATTCAATACTATTTTCTCAAGCTTAGGAACTTCCATTATATTTTTATAACCGAATTTCTCCATTAAAGCTTGAACTACTTCTTTTTCATATTTTTCTTGTAGTCTTGAACTCATATGTTAAACCTCCTTTCAGGAATTAAAATGTTTCTGCACATTTTTTGCAAACTCTTACCTTAGTTCCATCTTCTAGAATCTTACTATTTATTCTCGTTACATTTTTGCATTTTGTACAATATAACATAACCTTAGAACTATTAATAGCTGCTTCTCTGTGAGTTATACCACCTTGCATATTTTGTTTGCTTGGTTTCTGATGTTTTGTAATTACACTAACATCTTTCACTAAAACTTTACCAGTTTTAGGATATACAGCTAAGACTTCGCTTATTTTACCTTTGTCTTTACCTGAAATAACCATTACTGAATCATTTTTTTTCACGTGTACTTTTTTAACTGCCATGTTAGACACCTCCTATCTTATAGAACTTCAGGCGCTAGTGATAAGATCTTAGTGAAGTCTTTATCCCTTAACTCCCTTGCAACAGGTCCGAATATACGAGTTCCTTTTGGGGTTTTGTCGTCTTTTATAATAACAGCAGCATTATCATCAAATCTAACGTATGTTCCGTCTGCTCTTCTTAACCCTTTTACTGATCTGACTATAACTGCTTTAACAACTTCACCTTTTTTAACAACTCCACCTGGTGTTGCACTTTTTACGCTAGCAACTATTGTGTCACTGATGTTTCCCCATTTTCTCTTGGAACCACCTAATACTCTAATACACATAATTTCTTTTGCACCAGAATTATCTGCGACTTTTAATTTACTTTGCTGTTGTATCATATCGAATACCCTCCTTTCAGTCGTTGAACTGAAATGTTATTTAGCTTTTTCAACTATACCAGTAATTCTCCATCTTTTATCTTTAGACAATGGTCTAGTTTCCATAATTGTAACTTTATCATTAATTTTAGCTTCATTCTTTTCATCATGAGCTTTAAATTTTGTTGTTGTATTAATTATTTTTCCGTATAATGGATGACGAACTTTTGTTTCAATTGCAACAACTATTGTCTTATCCATTTTATCAGAAACTACTCTACCTGTTCTTGTTTTTCTATTATTTCTTTCCACAAAAGCAACCTCCTTTCAGTTTTACTGTTCTAAAGCCTTTATTTCTTCTTGCCTAAGGATGGTCTTAATTTGGGCTATAGATTTTTTTACTTGCTTAATTCTCATAGGATTTTCTAGTTGCCCTGTAGCTAACTGAAATCTAAGGTTAAATAATTCTGCCTTTAGATCAGACATTTTTACTAGTAAATCTTGAGGATTACTTTGTCTTAATTCTTTTAATTCATTAGCCTTCAATGACTTCACCACCCATTTCCTCGAAATCTTTTCTAGATACAAACTTAGTTTTTATTGGAAGTTTGTGTGAAGCAAGTCTCATTGCCTCTCTAGCTGCTTCTTCTGTTACTCCTGCGATTTCGAATAAGACTCTACCTGGCTTAACAACTGCTACCCAATATTCTACTGATCCTTTACCTGAACCCATACGAGTTTCAGCCGGTTTTTCAGTTACTGGCTTATCAGGGAAGATTTTTATCCAAACCTTACCGCCTCTTTTAACTTCTCTATTGATAGCAACTCTGGCAGCTTCAATTTGATTACTTTTAACCCAGCCACATTCCATAGCTTGTAATGCATAATCACCATATGCAATAAAGTTTCCTCTTGTAGCTTTTCCTCTCATTCTACCACGTTGAACCTTACGATGTTTAGATCTCTTAGGCATTAACATGTCTTATTCCTCCTTCCTTACGCTTTTACTTCTTCCTTAACGGTTTTCTTTGTAGGAAGAACTTCACCTCTATATACCCAAACTTTAACGCCTATTTTACCATATACTGTATTTGCTTCTGCAAATCCATAGTCTATATCAGCTCTTAATGTTTGACAAGGTATTGTACCTTCATGGTAATGTTCAGTTCTAGCTATTTCAGCTCCGCCAAGTCTTCCTGCACAAGCAATTTTGACTCCCTTTACATTAGATCTCATAGCTCGTTGAATTGTCTGTTTCATTGCTCTTCTAAAAGAAATTCTTTTTTCTAATTGAGAAGCAACATTTTCTGACATTAATTGAGCATTGTTTTCTGCTTGTTTAACTTCTACTATGTTAATTAAAACATTTTTATCTGCTACTAATTTTTTCATATCAAGTTTTATAACTTCAATACCAGAGCCACCTCTACCAATTACCATTCCTGGCTTAGCAGTGTGTATGTTGATTTTAACTCTTTTAGCTGCTCTTTCAATTTCAATCTTAGAAATTCCAGCTGTATAAAGTTTGCTTTTTAAGAATTTTCTAATCTTAAAATCTTCAACAAGATTATCTGAAAAGTTCTTCTTATCTGCATACCATTTAGAACTCCAATCCTTTATTACACCGACTCTAAAGCCATGTGGATGTATTTTCTGTCCCACGCTATAACCCTCCTTCTTATGATCTCTCTGTAACTATAATAGTGACATGACTAGATCTTTTTCTTATTCTATACGCTCTTCCTTGTGCACGTGGTCTAAACCTCTTAAGTGTTGGACCTTGGCATGCATAAGCTTCAGCAACATATAGTCTATTAATATCTAAATTTAAATTGTTTTCTGCATTTGCTACAGCTGATTTAAGTACTTTATTAACTACTTCAGCTGCATTTTTTGGAGTGTATTGTAATATAGCAAAAGCTTCATTTACATTTTTACCTCTTATTAACCCAAGAACTATCCCCATTTTCATCGAAGAAGTTCTTACGTATTTAGCTATAGCTTTAGCCTCCATTGATTGTTTCCTCCTTCCAGCACTATCTTACTTTGCTAGTTCTTTCTCTGTCAATGTGTCCTTTGAATGTTCTAGTTAATGCGAATTCTCCTAATTTATGTCCTACCATATCTTCTAAAACATAAACTGGCACATGTTTTCTTCCATCATGAACTGCGATAGTATGCCCTATCATTTGTGGGAAAATAGTAGAACTTCTTGACCAAGTCTTTATTACTTTTTTCTCACCATTTTTGTTCATTTCATTTATTCTTTTTAACAGAACTTCTTGTACATAAGGTCCTTTTTTTACTGATCTACTCACTTTGTGGCCTCCCTTCATACACAATAAACATAGTTGTAAAGAAGATAAATTCTCCTCAAACTATTTTCTATTTTTACCTTTGACAATAAATTTGTCAGAGTATTTTTTGGTTTTTCTAGTTTTATATCCTAATGCTGGTTTACCCCAAGGAGTCATCGGACTAGCGTGACCAACTGGTGATTTACCTTCTCCACCACCATGTGGATGATCGTTCGGATTCATTACTGATCCTCTGACTGTAGGTCTAAATCCTAAGTGTCTCTTTCTTCCTGCTTTACCTATATTAACAATGTCGTGAGTTAAATTAGAAACTGTTCCTATAGTAGCTCTACAGTTTAATCTAATATATCTTACTTCACCGCTTGGAAGTCTTACTTGAGCATATTCTCCTTCTTTAGCCATAAGCTGAGCTGAAGAACCTGCAGATCTTACAAGTTGAGCACCTTTTCCTACTTGTAATTCTATATTATGAATTGTAGAACCCAATGGTATATTAACTATTGGAAGTGTATTTCCAATTTTTATATCAGCATCGGCACCGGATACAATTACATCTCCAACTTTCAAACCAACTGGAGCGATTATGTATCTTTTTTCACCATCAGCATAAACAACAAGAGCTATGTAAGCAGATCTGTTTGGATCATACTCAATTGTAGAAACTTTTGCTGGAATAGCATCTTTATTTCTCTTAAAATCAATTATTCTGTAACTCTGTTTTGCTCCACCACCTCGGTGACGAACAGTTATCTTACCTTGGTTATTTCTACCACCATGTCTTTTTGTACTTACAAGAAGTGATTTTAGTGGCTTATCTGTTGTTATTTCTTCAAAATCAGACATAGTCATATTTCTTCTTGAAGGTGTGGTGGGTCTAAATTTTTTAATTGCCATGTGAATTCCCTCCTTTTTTCTCGCTTATCTGGCTTCTGCCAATACTAGCTTAATAATTACATACCATCAAAAAACTCAATTGTTTTACTTTCTGTTGTTAAAGTAACAATAGCTTTTTTAAAGTCTGCCCTTTTTCCAATGTGAACTCCAACTCTTTTAGTTTTACCTATATTTTTTAAAGTTCTTACATTTTCAACGACAACTCCAAATACTTCTTCTACTGCTTTTTTAACCTGAGTTTTATTTGCATGGATATCAACTATAAAGGTGTATTTTTTATCAGCCATTACCGCCATACTTTTTTCAGTAATTACTGGTTTTCTTATAATATCATGGCTAGTTAGCTTCATTATATATACACCTCCTCAATCTTAGATACAGCATCCTTTGTAACTATGAATTTTTCATATTTAAGTATGTCATAAACATTCAAGTTATTTACTGGTGTAACTTGTACTCCAGGTATATTTCTTCCTGATTTATAAACATTCTCATCTGAAGTTTCAACAACTATTAAAGTTTTCTTAGCATCGAAAGCTTTTAAAACCTCTAACATTGCCTTAGTTTTTGGTGAGTCAAATTCTAAACTATCAATTACTATCATTTCATTTTCAGCTACTTTAGCTGATAAAGCTGATTTGAAAGCAACTCTTCTCATTGACTTTGGTACAGACATACGGTAATCTCTTGGCTTTGGAGCAAATACTATACCACCATGTATCCATTGTGGCGCTCTAATAGAACCTTGTCTTGCTCTACCAGTTCCCTTTTGTCTCCAAGGCTTAATTCCACCGCCTCGAACTTCAGCTCTAGTTTTAGCTGATTGAGTTCCTTGTCTTTTATTTGCAAGTTGTGCAACAACAACTTGATGCATAGCATCTGCATTGATTTCAACTCCAAATATACTTTCATTTAACTGAATGTCTCCAACTTTTTGTGCTTGTTTATTAAATAAATCTAATGTAAGCATTCTGCATCCTCCTTTCTTTAAAGTTACGCTTTAACAGCATTTCTTATTACAACTGTACCTTTGTTTGGTCCTGGAATACCACCTTTAATTAATATAATGTTCTTTTCAGGCATTACTTTAACTATTACAAGGTTTAATACTGTTCTACTAACATTACCCATATGACCTGGCATACGTTTATTTTTAAACGTTTTTGATGGATCAGAAGATGCTCCCATTGATCCAACTGCTCTTTTAAATTTAGAACCATGACTCATTGGTCCTGTGTGCTGATTCCATCTTTTAATACAACCTTGGAATCCCTTACCTTTAGATATTCCTGATACGTCAATTTTATCTCCAGCTGCGAATATATCAGCCTTAAACTCTTGACCTACTTCATAAGCACTTGTATCTTCCATTCTAAATTCTTTTACGAATCTTCTTAAAGAAGTACCTGCTTTAGCAAATTGTCCTTGCATTGGTTTGTTAACTAACTTTTCTCTTATGTCACCAAAACCAACTTTAATTGCACTATAACCATCATTTTCAACAGTTTTTATTTGAACAACAACACATGGACCTGCTTCAACAACTGTTACTGGAACAACTTTTCTATTCTCATCAAATATTTGAGTCATACCAAGTTTTTTACCCATTATACCTTTTTTCATGAAAATACACCTCCTACTTATTAGCGGACCACAATGGTGATCATAATAGTTAGTAATAGAAACCTATTACTTACGTTTTATCGCACTTCTATGTACGCTTATAGTTTTATTTCGATATCAACACCAGCTGGTAAGTCGAGTCTCATTAGAGCATCAACAGTTTTAGGTGATGGACTAATGATATCTATTAGCCTCTTATGAGTTCTTATTTCGAATTGTTCTCTCGAATCTTTATATTTATGTGGAGCCCTTAATACTGTAATTACATCTTTTTCTGTAGGTAGTGGTACTGGACCAGCTACTTTAGCTCCTGTACTTTTAGCAGTTTGAACAATTTTCTCAGCTGATTGATCTAATATATTATGATCAAAAGCCTTTAATCTAATTCTAATTTTTTGCTTTATCATTATTATTTCCTCCTTTTCATCGCACGCTCTACTTCTTACGTACAACAGCGGATGTTCTGTAAACTGTTCCGGGTGTTTCGTGAAATAAAAACATGAAACAATTGTAGGAACCCCGTCGCCCGATTCAAGATCAGGACATGTTCGGTGAAGAATTACCCGGAAGTCCGGCAACCTCTTACCTCATCACTGTTAACACAATACAACCTCTAAAGTATACAACATTTCTTTTACTTTGACAAGTTTTTTTTTTATTATTTAATTATTTTTATATAAGCTATTTTTATTCATATTTATACATGGTTTTTTTCGTATTTAAAAGGAGAAGAGCGTCCTCTTCCCCTTAATAATAAAAGCTTTTATTATATTAAAATCATCAATTGATTATAAAAAATATCTTATTAATTACTATTTAACTATTGAAGTAACAACTCCAGAACCTACTGTTCTTCCACCTTCTCTGATTGCAAATCTTAATCCCTCATCCATTGCTACTTGAGTGATTAATTCTACATTCATGTCTATGTGATCTCCTGGCATTACCATTTCCATTCCGTCTGGTAATTTTATTGATCCTGTTACATCTGTTGTTCTAAAATAAAATTGTGGTCTGTATCCGTCGAAGAATGGTGTATGTCTTCCGCCTTCTTCTTTTTTAAGTACATATACTTGCCCTACAAATTTTGCATGTGGATGTATTGAACCTGGTTTTGCAAGTACTTGACCTCTTTGAATGTCAGCTCTTTGAACTCCTCTTAATAATGCTCCAATGTTGTCTCCAGCCATTGCTTGATCTAGAAGTTTTCTGAACATTTCAACTCCTGTACATACAACTTTTCTTTTATCTTCGCTAAGTCCAACTATTTCTACTTCTTCTCCAACCTTAAGTATCCCAGTTTCAACTCTTCCTGTAGCAACTGTTCCTCTACCTGTGATTGTGAATACATCTTCTACTGGCATTAAGAATGCTTTATCTGTAGCTCTTTCAGGTGTTGGAATGTAACTATCTACAGCTTCCATTAATTCTAATATGCATTTTGATGCTTCTGGATCTGTTGGATTTTCTAATGCTTTTAATGCTGATCCTGTTACAATTGGAATATCATCACCTGGGAAGTCATACTCACTTAATAGTTCTCTTACTTCCATTTCAACAAGTTCTAATAATTCTGGATCATCTACCATATCTGCTTTGTTTAAGAATACTACTATATAACCTACTCCAACTCTGCTTGCAAGTAATATATGTTCTCTTGTTTGAGGCATTGGACCATCTGCTGCACTAACAACTAGGATTGCTCCATCCATTTGTGCTGCTCCTGTAATCATGTTCTTTACATAATCTGCATGTCCTGGGCAATCAACATGTGCATAATGTCTATTTTCTGTTTCATATTCAACATGTGATGTATTAATTGTTATTCCTCTTTCTCTTTCCTCTGGTGCTTTATCAATTTGGTCGAATCTTGATACTTCTGCTAATCCTTTAGTTGCAAGTACAGCAGTTATTGCAGCTGTTAATGTTGTCTTGCCGTGATCTACGTGCCCTATTGTTCCTATGTTTACATGTGGTTTGGTTCTTTCAAACTTTGCCTTTGCCATTTTGTATTCCTCCTTATATTTACATATTATCTCATATATTAATTATTATTTTTCGCCTATAACTTGTTCTTGAATGCTCTTTGGAACTGGTTCGTATGCAGCAAATTCCATACTGTATACTCCTCTACCTTGAGTTCTTGATCTAAGTGTTGTAGAATATCCAAACATTTCAGATAATGGAACCATTGCTCTTATTACTTGAGCGCCTGATTCAGCTTCCATTCCTTCAATTCTACCTCTTCTTGAATTAATATCTCCCATAACATCACCCATGTATTCCTCTGGCACTGTTACTTCAACTCTCATTATTGGTTCAAGCAATACTGGATCTGCTTTTGCCATACCATTTTTGAAAGCCATAGAACCAGCAACCTTAAATGCCATTTCATTTGAGTCAACATCATGGTATGAACCATCAACTACTTTAACTTTAAAGTTAAGAACTGGGTATCCAGCAAGAATACCAGTTTTTGATGCTTCTTTAATTCCATTTTCTATTGGTCCTATAAATTCTTTTGGAATAGATCCACCAACAGTAGCATTTTCAAACGAGTAAGGTTCAGTAGTTGGTATTAACTCTATCCAACAGTGACCGTATTGTCCACGTCCACCTGATTGTTTAATGTATTTACCTTCTGCTTTAACTTGCTTACGTATTGTTTCTTTATAAGCAACTTGTGGCTTACCTACATTACATTCAACTTTAAATTCTCTTTGAAGTCTATCAACAATAATCTCTAGATGAAGCTCACCCATACCACCAATTATTGTTTGACCAGTTTCTTGATCTGTATAAGTTTGGAACGTAGGATCTTCTTCTGAGAGTTTTGCAAGAGCCATTCCCAATTTTTCTTGTCCTACTTTAGTTTTAGGCTCAATAGCTACATGAATAACTGGATCTGGGAAGTCCATGGTCTCAAACAATATTGGATTATCCTCATCACATAAAGTTTCTCCAGTAGTTGTATTTTTAAGTCCAATTATTGCACCTAATTCTCCTGCACGTAATTCATCAACTTCTTCTCTGTGATTAGCATGCATTTTAACTAGCCTAGCAATTCTCTCTTTTTTACCCTTGTTAGCATTTAAAACGTATGTACCAGTTTTCATTATGCCTGAGTAAACTCTTGTAAAACAAAGTCTACCAACAAATGGGTCTGTGGCTATTTTAAATGCTAATGCTGCCATTGGTTCATCATCGCTTGGATGTCTTTCCAATGGTTCGGCAGTATCAATATCCTGTCCTTTAACATTTGGTATATCAAGTGGTGATGGCATGTATTCTATAACAGCATCTATCATCATTTGAACACCTTTGTTTTTGTATGAAGAACCACAGATTACAGGTACTATTTCATTGTTAAGCACACCTTTTCTTAATGCTGCTTTTAATTCTTCTTCACTTATTTCTTCACCATCAAGATATTTCATCATAAGATTTTCATCTAGCTCAGCTATTGCTTCAACCATAGCTGCTCTATATTCTTCTGCTAATTCTTTCATATCTTCTGGAATTTCTATTTCTTCTATTTGTGTTCCTAAATCGTCCTTATAGACTTCTGCAATATTTCTAATTAAATCTATAATTCCGAGGAACCCTTCTTCTTTTCCTATTGGAAGTTGTATTGGAACTGCATTAGCATGAAGTCTTTCTCTCATCATCTCAACAACTCTATAAAAATCTGCACCCATTATATCCATTTTATTAACATACGCCATTCTTGGAACATTGTACTTAGCAGCTTGTCTCCACACTGTTTCAGATTGTGGTTCAACTCCACCTTTTGCAGCAAATACAGCAACTGCACCATCAAGTACCCTCAAAGCTCTCTGAACTTCAATTGTGAAATCTACGTGCCCTGGTGTGTCAATAATGTTTATATTATAACCTTTCCAAAAACAAGTTGTAGCCGCAGAAGTTATTGTTATACCTCTTTCTTGTTCTTGTACCATCCAATCCATTGTAGCTCCACCATCATGAACTTCACCAATCTTATGTGTTTTTCCTGTATAGAATAGTATACGTTCAGTAGTAGTTGTTTTACCAGCATCAATATGAGCCATAATACCTATGTTACGGAATTTTTCTAAAGCATATTCTCTTCCCACTATTTGTTCCTCCTCTCAACGAGTGATTTTAAATTTGACAAAACTGTCTTGGCAAAGCCAAAACAGTTTTGTTATTAATATCTGTAATGAGCGAAAGCCTTGTTAGCTTCAGCCATCTTGTGAATGTCTTCTCTTTTCTTTACTGCTGCTCCAGTGTTGTTTGAAGCCTCAAGTAACTCATTAGCAAGTTTTTCTCTTGCATATTTCTCGCCTCTGTTATCTGCAGCGATTAATAACCATCTTAATCCTAATGTTTGTCTTCTCTCAGGTCTAACTTCGATAGGCACTTGATAATTAGCTCCACCTATTCTTCTAGCTTTTACTTCAAGTAATGGCATAACATTATTTAATGCTGCTTCAAAAACCTCTAAAGGTTCTTTACCTGTCTTTTCTTTGATTATGTCAAAAGCTTCATAGCATATTTTTTGTGCTACTCCTCTTTTACCATCCTCCATTACATTGTTTATTAACTTTGTAACGACTTTGCTGTTGTACATAGGATCTGGTAATACATCTCTTTTTGCAATATATCCTTTTCTCGGCACTTTACTTCCCTCCTTAACAATTTTAATTAACTCATAGGTACTCGATATTTCTACCGCAAAGCACTCTGTACTTCTGCAAATGTATGTAAATATTTAAATTATCATATATATAAATGCTGAAGACATTGCACCTTAGTTCAAAGCATTATTTTTTTGCCTGCTTTGGTCTTTTAGTACCATATTTAGATCTACTTTGTAGTCTTCCTGCAACTCCAGCTGAATCTAATGTTCCTCTGATGATGTGGTATCTAACTCCTGGTAAATCCTTAACTTTTCCACCTCTTATAAGAACAACACTATGTTCTTGTAAGTTGTGGCCTACACCTGGAATATACGCAGTAACTTCATATCCGTTTGTAAGTCTTACTCTTGCAACTTTTCTTAATGCTGAGTTTGGCTTCTTAGGAGTTGTCGTTTTAACTACTGTACAAACGCCTCTTTTTTGTGGGCAATTTTTTAATGCTGGTGCAGCTGATTTTGTAGCTAATGTCTTTCTGCCTTTTCTTATTAATTGGTTAATAGTTGGCATGGTTTCACCTCCCCATTTTTATAAGCTAATTTTCATTTATATCAATGTGTCATAACACAACTTAACGTTATGTTATCACATGATATATCTATATTATTTAGTTGCTAGCAATAATTTAATCTTCAAAACGCAATGCTGTTGCTGATGCAACATCTATGTCACAAAGATTTCCTAGTTCTTTCATTGTGTCTACAAATACTATTTGCAGGGAATTAACTTTGGCTAATTTTAAAATAGGCTCAGTAATACTATTATCAGCATCTTTGGCTATATACAAAACCTTACCCTGATTATTCTTTAATGCTTTTAGGGTTTGTTTAACTCCAACGACCTTCTGACCTACAATTTTTTCTACCATTTATAACTCCCTTCATAACTACAATCATAAGATTTATCTAATTAAGATACATCTACTCGATTTAAATCACACACAAGGTGTATTTTATCATTTTAGTATCCGCCTGTCAACTAGTTACAAGTTATAGTTCTAAATCATTTTCATTTTCTACCTTAACTTCATCTTCAGTATTTATCTTTATAGTCCTATATCTTGTCATACCAGTACCTGCAGGTATTAATTTTCCAATTATTACATTTTCTTTTAATCCAAGTAATGGATCAATTTTACCCTTGATAGCTGCATCAGTAAGAACTCTTGTTGTCTCCTGGAATGATGCTGCTGACAAGAATGATTCTGTTGCAAGTGCGGCTTTAGTTATACCTAATAGGGATATCTTACCCACAGCAGGTACGCCACCTTCAGCTTCAACTTTTGAATTAGCATCTTCAAAAGCAAAAATATCAACTAAATTTCCTGGAAGTAGTTCAGTATCTCCAGATTCTTCGATTTTTACTTTTCTTGTCATCTGTCTTACAACAACCTCTAAATGCTTATCATTAATATCAACACCTTGAAGTCTATAAACTTTTTGTACCTCTGATGATAAATAATTTTTAACTCCATTAACGCCTTTGATTCTTAAAATATCATGCGGATTAACTGAACCCTCAATTATTTCGTCTCCAGCCTCAATTCTATCACCGTTTGCAACTTTTAATCTTGAACCAAATGGTATATCATAACTTAATTCTTCTCCTGCATCACCAATTACAATTACAACTCTCTTTTTCTTAGTATCTTCCATTTTAACGCTACCAGTTACATCACTTACTATTGCAAGTCCTTTTGGTTTTCTAGCTTCAAATAATTCCTCAACCCTTGGAAGACCTTGAGTAATATCTGATCCTGCTACTCCACCAGTATGGAATGTTCTCATTGTAAGTTGTGTTCCTGGTTCTCCGATAGATTGAGCTGCAATTATTCCTACGGCTTCTCCAATATTTATTTTTTGAGAAGTTGCCATATTCATTCCATAACATTTAGCACAAACACCGATTTTAGCCTTACATGTAAATACTGATCTAATCATAACTTTTTTAACACCAGAATTTTGAACTTCTTGTGCTAAATTTATGTCCATATATTCACCCTTAGGAACTATTACTTTGCCTGTCTTTGGATGAATAATATCTTCAGCAGAATATCTCCCAGTTAATCTTTCAACTAATTGTTCAATTACCTCACTACCATCACAAATCTCTGAAACCTCAAACCCTTCGTTTGTTCCACAATCTTCGTGTCTTACTATAACATCTTGACATACATCAACAAGTCTTCTTGTTAGATAACCTGAATCGGCAGTCTTAAGTGCTGTATCTGCATTACCTTTTCTAGCTCCATGTGTTGAGATAAAATACTCTAATACGGTTAGTCCATCTCTAAATGACGCTCTAATTGGTAACTCTATTATCTTACCTGATGGATTAGCCATCAGGCCTCTCATACCAGCCAATTGTTTAATCTGACTCTTAGACCCTCTGGCTCCTGAATCTGCCATCATGAATATTGGATTAAATTTATCCAAACTATCCATTAATGCATTTGCTACATCTTCTGTAGTCTTAGTCCATTTTTCTATTACTCTTTGGTACCTTTCTTCCTCAGATATAAATCCTCGTCTATACATTTTCTCAATTTTATTTACAGTTTCATCAGCATCTCTTAACAATTCTTTTTTAGCTTCCGGAACTTGCATATCAGATGTAGCAACAGTAATTGCTCCAATTGTTGAGTAATGATATCCTTTGGCCTTTATCTTATCTAACATCTTAGAAGTTTCTGAAGGACCATATTTTAAGTAACATTTATCAATAATGCTACCAAGATTCTTTTTACTTACTAAGAAATCTATTTCACACTTAAGTTCATTGCCAGGAATACTTCTATCAATAAATCCTAAATCTTGAGGTATAGTTTCATTAAATATTAATTTTCCTGGTGTAGTTTCTATAACAGAAGTTACACTAATGCCATTAACAACGCCAGATACCTTAACTTTAATTTTTGCATGAATAGCAATGTCCTTTACTTGATATGCCATCATTACTTCATCTGGTGATGAGAATGCTCTTCCCTCACCTTTTGCACCATCTTTATCAATAGTTAAGTAGTAAGCTCCTAAAACCATATCTTGAGTAGGTACACAAACTGGTTTACCATCTGACGGTTTCATTATATTGTGAGCTGCAAGCATTAAGAACCTTGCTTCAGCTTGAGCTTCAACAGATAAAGGTACATGTACTGCCATTTGATCTCCATCGAAGTCAGCGTTATAAGCTGTACATACAAGTGGATGTAGCTTAATAGCCCTACCCTCTACTAATATAGGTTGGAAAGCTTGAATTCCAAGTCTATGCAGTGTAGGTGCACGATTTAACAATACCGGATGATCAGCTATTACTTCTTCTAATACATCCCATACTTGAGGCATAACCCTCTCAACCATACGCTTAGCGCTCTTAATATTATGAGCCACTCCACTACCAACTAACTTTTTCATAACAAAAGGCTTAAATAATTCTAAAGCCATTTCTTTTGGAAGACCACATTGATACATTTGAAGTTCCGGTCCAACAACTATAACCGAACGTCCAGAATAATCAACACGTTTTCCAAGTAGATTTTGTCTAAATCTTCCTTGTTTACCTTTTAACATATCAGATAAAGATTTCAAAGGCCTATTACCTGGTCCTGTAACTGGTCTTCCACGTCTTCCATTATCAATTAATGCATCTACAGCTTCTTGAAGCATTCTTTTTTCATTTCTAACGATTATGTCTGGAGCCCCTAAATCTAAAAGCTTTTTAAGTCTATTATTCCTGTTTATTACTCTTCTATATAAATCATTCAAATCAGAAGTAGCAAATCTTCCCCCATCTAATTGTACCATTGGCCTTAAATCAGGTGGTATTACAGGGATTACATCAATTATAATCCACTCAGGCTTGTTTTTAGATTTTCTAAATGACTCTGATACATCCAACCTTCTTATACTTCTAATTCTTTTTTGTCCTGTACTTGTTTTTAAGTCTTCTTTTAATTCCTTAGATAATTCCTCTAAGTTTATACCTTGTAGAAGCACTTTAACAGACTCTGCACCCATACCAGCAACAAAGCTATCATTTCCAAATTTATCAATAGCTTCTCTATATTCTTTTTCACTAAGGATTTGCTTTCTTAGTAGTGATGTTTCTTTTGGATCCAATACTACATAAGAAGCAAAATAAAGAATTTTTTCTAGTGATCTAGGTGACATATCTAAAATAAGTCCCATACGAGATGGTATTCCTTTAAAATACCAAATGTGAGATACTGGAGCAGCAAGTTCTATATGCCCCATTCTTTCACGTCTTACTTTTGATTTTGTAACTTCAACACCACATCTATCACAAACTATTCCCTTATATCTTACCCTCTTGTATTTTCCGCAGTGACATTCCCAATCTTTTATTGGTCCAAATATACGCTCGCAAAAAAGTCCATCTCTTTCAGGTTTTAAAGTTCTATAGTTTATAGTCTCAGGTTTTTTTACTTCACCTTTCGACCATTCTCTAATTTGTTCCGGTGATGCTAATCCTATTTGAATAGCATCAAAATTATTAAATTCAAACAAGGGTCCAGCCTCCCTTCATATTAATGTTCATCATTAAAATCATTCAATTCTAAATCTTCACCAAAATCTTCTAATGGTACTTCATCATAATTTATATCAACATCTACTTCTTCATCTTCATCAATAAGTTCAACATACTCTTCAGTTGGCGATTCAGGCACTACATCTTCTGAACCTTCTATGTTAACATTTAGATTTAATTCTTCCATTTCATCGTCTACTGACTCTTTAATTTTAATTTCTTCTCTATCATCAGTAAGAACCTTAACATTAAGACATAAGGCTTGCAGTTCTTTTATAAGAACTTTAAATGATTCAGGCACACCTGGTTCTGGGATATTTTCACCCTTAACAATTGCTTCATATGTTTTAACTCTACCTACAACATCATCAGATTTAACTGTTAGAATCTCTTGCAATGTATGAGCTGAACCATAAGCTTCCAGTGCCCAAACTTCCATTTCTCCAAATCTTTGGCCACCAAACTGTGCTTTACCACCTAATGGTTGCTGTGTTACTAGAGAATATGGTCCTGTAGATCTAGCATGTATTTTATCATCTACTAGATGATGTAATTTCAAGATATACATATATCCAACAGTAACTCTGCTATCAAGTGCTTCTCCTGTACGTCCATCATACAAATCAGTTTTTCCATCTGCATCATATCCTGCTTTTATCAAGCACGCTTCAATTTCTTCCTCTTGTGCACCATCAAATACTGGAGTTGCAATGTGCCAACCTAATTCACTAGCTGCCCATCCTAGATGAACCTCAAGTACTTGACCTATATTCATACGAGACGGAACTCCTAGTGGATTTAAGCATATTTGAAGTGGTCTTCCATCTGGTAAAAATGGCATATCTTCTACTGGTAATACTCTTGAGATAACTCCCTTATTACCATGTCTTCCTGCCATCTTA
The DNA here is from genome assembly GCF_026650985.1 of Clostridium estertheticum. Taxonomy (GTDB): domain Bacteria; phylum Bacillota; class Clostridia; order Clostridiales; family Clostridiaceae; genus Clostridium_AD; species Clostridium_AD estertheticum_C. Next base: position 4,272,901 of record NZ_CP086239.1, on the reverse strand, counting down.
TCGCCTACAGATATCTTTCTTTTTTGAGCTATATAACATCTAACTAGTTCATTTACACCTGGTGGAAGTTCATCACCATTTTCTCTAGTGAATACCTTAACGTCGACTATTATTCCAGCCTCGCCATGAGGTACCCTAAGTGATGTATCTCTTACTTCTCTTGCTTTTTCACCAAATATTGCTCTTAATAATCTCTCCTCTGCGGTAAGCTCTGTTTCTCCCTTAGGTGTTACTTTTCCCACAAGGATATCTCCAGATCTTATCTCAGCACCAATTCTTATTATTCCACCCTCATCTATGTCTTTAAGTGCATCTTCTCCAACATTTGGGATGTCTCTAGTTATTTCTTCCGGTCCAAGCTTAGTGTCTCTTGCTTCTGATTCGTATTCTTCAATATGAACTGAAGTAAATATATCATCACGAACAAGTTCTTCAGATATTAGCATTGCATCCTCATAATTATAACCTTCCCAAGTTACAAACCCAATACGTATGTTCTTACCTAAAGCTATTTCTCCAAGATCTGTTGAAGGTCCATCTGCTAAAACAGTGTTTACTTCAACTTTTTCTCCTTTATTAACTATAGGTTTCTGATTTATACACGTACCTTGATTTGATCTTTTAAACTTAAGAATTTTATAAACATCAAGTCCACTGTCTGAATCTCTTCTTACTTTAATCTCGTTAGCACTTACGTACTCAACTATGCCGGCATTTCTAGCTTTCGGAAGAACACCAGAATCTACTGCAGCTCTATATTCTATACCAGTAGCTACAATTGGAGATTGTGATTTGAGTAATGGTACTGCTTGACGCTGCATGTTCGAACCCATAAGTGCACGACTTGCATCATCATTCTCAAGAAATGGAATCATAGCAGTTGCAACAGAAACTATTTGTCTTGGTGATATATCCATTAAATCAACTTCATTTTTTGGAACGATCATTATTTCTGTTGTCTTTCTTACAGTTACCTTATCATCTACAAAAGTACCATCTTCACTAATTGGTTCGCTTGCTTGTGCTACTAGATATGAATCTTCTTCATCTGCAGTCATATAAACAATCTTGTCTGTAACTATTGATGTTTTCTTATCTATAAGTCTATATGGTGTTTCGATAAATCCATATTCATTTACCTTAGCGTAACTTGCAAGCGAGTTAATAAGCCCTATATTGGGTCCTTCTGGCGTCTCTATTGGACACATTCTACCATAATGTGAGTAATGAACGTCCCTAACTTCAAAGCCAGCTCTCTCTCTAGAAAGCCCACCTGGTCCTAGCGCAGATAATCTTCTTTTGTTTGTAAGTTCTGATAATGGATTTGTTTGATCCATAAATTGAGAAAGTTGAGAACTTCCAAAAAATTCTTTTATAGCTGCTGCTACTGGTCTTATGTTTATAAGTGCTTGAGGAGTAATTCCTTCTTGGTCTTGAATTGTCATTCTTTCCTTAACAACTCTTTCCATTCTAGATAATCCTATTCTAAATTGATTCTGTAAAAGTTCCCCTACAGATCTAATTCGTCTATTTCCTAAATGATCAATATCATCAATATAACCGATATCGTAAGTTAGTCCTAACTCGTAGCTCACTGTAGCATACATATCATCTTTAATTATATGTTTTGGTATCAATCTAGTTTTATTGGCTTTTATTTGCTCTTTAATCTCATCTTCATCACTATAATTATCTAGTATCTCTTTTAATGTTGGATAATGAACCATTTCCCTAATATTAAGGTCAGAAATATCAAAGTTAACTACTTTATTAAGGTTAACAAAATTATTTCCTATAACTCTTATTACTTTATCCTCAACTTGAAGATCTACTACATTAATTCCTAGATTTTGAATTTCTAAAGCTGTTTCTCTATCTATTTTTTGATCTTTTTCAACTATAACTTCACCAGTTGTAGGGTTGACAATATTCTCAGCAGCGATTTGATTTGCAATTCTGTGATTAATTGATAATTTTTTATTGAATTTATATCTACCAACTCTTGACAAATCGTATCTCTTCGCATCAAAGAATAATGAATCAATAAGAGATACCGCACTATCTACTGTAGGTGGTTCACCTGGTCTTAATCTCTTATATATTTCTATCAAAGCTTCTTCTCTTGTTTTAGTATTATCTTTTTCTATTGTTGCTTTTAATCTTTCTTCTTCACCCAATAATTGATGTAAGTCTAAATCACTACCATTATCCATCATAGCCCTTGCTAAGATACTTATTGGCAATTTTCTAGTCTTGTCGATTCTAATATATACGATATCGTTAGAATCTGTTTCATACTCTAGCCATGCTCCTCTGTTTGGAATTACAGTAGCTGAGTATAGTTTTTTTCCTGTCTTGTCAACTGAATAATTGTAGTAAACACCTGGTGATCTAACCAATTGACTTACTATAACTCTTTCTGCACCGTTGATAACAAACGTTCCTTGTGGTGTCATCAGTGGGAAATCTCCCATAAAGACTTCTTGTTCCTTGATTTCACCTGTTTCATTATTACGCAATCTAACCTTAACTTTTAAAGGTGCTGCGTAAGTTGTATCTCTTTCTTTACATTGTTCTTCAGTATACTTAATATTTTCTATATCAAGTTTGTATCCTACGAACTCTAGAACAAGATTTCCCGTATAATCTTGAATAGGATTTATATCATCAAAAACTTCTTGAAGTCCCTCTTTCAAAAACCAATCATAAGAATCTAACTGTATCTCAATTAAATTTGGCATATCAGTTACTTCTGCAATCTTTGAAAAACTCATTCTTGTTCTCTTACCTAGTTGGACAGGATGTACCATCAGCTTTCACCCCTTGTATAAACTAAAATAACCAAAAACACACTTTCCATTAGGACATTATGCTTCTGGATTCAGACACTTATCATATTATTATAACCTTATTTGTTAATTTAATTCACAATAACCAATAATTGCATTTATTTCAATGTAAAATTACTAGTTTTCTTACATTACGCTATATTATCATAATTATAATTCTATGTCAACATAACATTTTAAAAAAGGGCACTCTTATATAAAAGTACCCTTGTTTTATAATAAAATTATTTTACTTCTGCTTCGCCGCCAACTTCTTCAAGTTTAGCTTTCATTGCAGCAGCATCATCTTTACTTACAGCTTCTTTTATAGTTTTTGGAGCTCCATCAACTATATCTTTAGCTTCTTTGAGTCCTAGTCCAGTTAATTCTCTAACAACTTTAATAACTTTAATTTTGTTAGGTCCTACAGCTTTTAAAATTACGTCAAATTCAGTTTTTTCTTCAGCGACAGCTGTAGCAGCTCCTGCAGCAGCAACTGGTGCTGAAGCACTTACGCCAAATTCCTCTTCGCAAGTTTTTACTAGTTCATTTAATTCTAAAACACTCATATCTTTTATAGCTTGAATAATATCTTCTCTTGTCATTATAAATGCACCTCCGAATTTTTTTCATGTATATATTTATATTTGCCTATAAACAAGGCATAATCACCTTCATAGAAGGTATGATTTGAAACAATTAAATTAATTAGCTATGTACCTTCACATAATACTTAAAATATTATTGTGCTGATTCCTTTTGCTCTTTAATTGAGTTCAATAGGTATGCAAGATTTGATAATGGAGCCTTGAAGCTTCCAAGTAATTTTGCAATAAGAACATCTCTTGATGGTATTGATGCAAGTGCGTTAACTTCTGCGCTGTCAAATATTTTACCTTCGATTAAAGCTGCTTTAAGCTCTAATTTCTTATGAGTTTTTGCAAACTCCTTTAAAACTCTAGCTGCAACAGTTGCATCTTCATATCCAAATGCTAATGAAATAGATCCTTGTAGGTAAGTATCTATACCTTCAATTCCTAATTCCTTAGCCGCTAGAATAACTAAAGTGTTTTTATATACTTTATATTCTACCCCAACTTCTCTAAGGTTTTTTCTTAACTCTGTATCTTCTTCTACATTAAGACCTTGATACTGACTAAGTACTACACCTTTAGCTTTTGCTAATTTTTCTTTTATTTCTGCCACTTTTACTTCTTTTACTTGTCTATTATTGCTTAACACTGTGTATCCACCTCCTAACAGTTTTTAACTGCTTTATAAGAAAATTAAAATCTCTCCGTAGACACGAAGAGACCTAATATCTGTACACAAGCACATTTATTGGAATCCTCGGTAGGTATGTTGTCTTTTACGCTTTCGCACCCACTATCTACGGAATATCATTTATTTTACTTTAAAAATCATACCATGTTTAAGCCTATTTGTCTATACTAATCTAACACTTTAGCCTGATTTACTTTTATTCCAGGTCCCATAGTACTTGAAACTGATACTGATTTTAAATATTGTCCTTTAGCTGCTGATGGTTTAGCTTTAACTACTGCTTCCATTAATGCATGAAAGTTAGCAATTAATTTTTCAGCTCCAAAAGATTTTTTTCCAATGGCTACATGAATTATAGAAGTTTTATCAACTCTATACTCAACTTTACCAGCTTTGATTTCATTTATTGCTCTAGTAACATCAAATGTAACTGTTCCTGATTTTGGATTTGGCATTAAACCCTTAGGTCCTAGCACTCTACCTAATTTACCAACAACACCCATCATATCTGGAGTAGCAACAACTATATCAAATCCAAACCAATTTTCCTTTTGAATTTTATCAACTAATTCATCAGTTCCAACAAAATCTGCTCCTGCAAGTTCTGCTTCTTTAGCTTTATCACCTTTAGCAAAAACTAGGACTTTAACACTTTTGCCTGTTCCATAAGGAAGTACTACTGCACCTCTAACTTGTTGATCTGCATGTCTTGGATCAACACCAAGACTTATAGCAAGCTCTATTGTTTCATCGAATTTAGCCTTAGATGTTTTTACTACAAGGTCCATAGTTTCTTTTGGTGTATATAAAGCAGTTTTATCTATAAGTTTAGCGCTTTCTTTGTAATTTTTTCCCATAATAGTATCCTCCTTCGTGGTAATAACGGTTTTTACCTCCCACGTAATTAATTCAAAATTATTCTTCTACAACTATTCCCATACTTCTTGCTGTTCCAGCTATCATACTCATAGCAGATTCAATTGATGCTGCATTTAAATCTGGCATCTTGAGTTCTGCTATTTCTCTTACTTTAGCTTTAGAAACTGTAGCAATTTTGGTTTTGTTTGGAACACCAGAACCGCTTTCTAAACCAACTGCTTTCTTTAATAATATAGCTGCTGGTGGAGTCTTTAGTATAAAACTAAAAGATCTATCTTGATATACTGTTATAACTACTGGTATTATCATGCCTGCTTGATCAGCAGTTTTCGCATTGAATTCTTTACAAAATCCCATGATATTAACACCGTGTTGTCCAAGTGCTGGTCCAACTGGTGGTGCCGGAGTAGCTTTCCCTGCTGGAAGTTGAAGTTTTATCATCCCTGTTATTTTCTTAGCCATGAATTTATACCTCCTATATTGTGGTAATCGGATTAAAAATCCTCCCACTTAATAAAACTTTCGTTTTATTTAGTACTTAGTCTAATTTTTGTATCTGATTAAATTCTAGCTCAACAGGGGTTTCCCTGCCAAACATATTTATAAGTGCTTTGATTTTTTGCTTCTCCAAATGAATTTCTTGTATTAGAGCAACAAATCCTTCTAATGGTCCGAATGTTACCTGTATGCTCTCGCCTACTTCGTAATCAGAAACTATAGTTTTTTCTGCAATCCCCATAGTTCTAACTTCATCCTCAGTAAGAGCTACTGGCTTAGAACCCGGCCCTACGAACCCTGTTACTCCTCTTGTGTTTCTAACTATGTACCAAGATTCATCTGTCATAAGCATTTTCACCATCACATAACCTGGAAATACTTTTTTTAAAGTTATTTTTTGTTTTCCATCCTTTACTTCAACTACTTCTTCCATAGGAACTTGAATATCATGTACATATTCTTCAAGGTTTCTATTTTCGATCGCTTTTTCTAGGTTAACTTTAACTTTATTTTCATAACCAGAATATGTATGTACAACGTACCATTTAGCTTTATCTGCCATAGCTCAAGGGGTGGAGAATTCCGTCCCCTACCTCCCTCCTTTACCTTATTTAAAGATTAGCATATAGAGGTTATTAAACCCATAATCCAACAAACCTACAAATACTACAAAAAGTAAAGTAAAACTTGCCACTGCAAAAGTTGCTTTTTTAACATCTTGTTTTGAAGGCCAAGTTATTCTTTTCGTTTCTGCCTTAAGTTCCTTGAAAAAATTTACTATGCCTCTTTTGTTTGGTTTTTCTTTTAATTTAACATTCCCAGTAACAGCCATCTTATTCACATCCCCACTGTTTTTGTGTTTATGCTATATTATTTTGTTTCTTTATGAAGTGTATGTTTGTGGCAGAACTTACAGTATTTCTTCATTTCTATTCTGTCTGGATTATTTTTTTTGTTTTTCATTGTATTGTAATTTCTCTGTTTGCAATCATTACAAGCTAGAGTTACTTTTACTCTCACAATCTACACCTCCCGATTTTTCATCTATTTCAGAAAACTCATGCTTATTAAGCGCTAAGCTATCTTTAGCATTTTTATTATACTTATATAAGTTATCACAACTTAATACATATGTCAATGAATTAGTTAAGGACACTTTTCCATTAAACGTACTGCTGTTAATAATTCAGCATCATATTTTATTTTCTAAGAACTAAGCATAAGTCATTTTTTTACCTTATACCTAGTACCATTGTGGCTTTTCTATACTATTTAACTATTGAAGTAACAACTCCAGAACCTACTGTTCTTCCACCTTCTCTGATTGCAAATCTTAATCCCTCATCCATTGCTACTTGAGTGATTAATTCTACATTCATGTCTATGTGATCTCCTGGCATTACCATTTCCATTCCGTCTGGTAATTTTATTGATCCTGTTACATCTGTTGTTCTAAAATAAAATTGTGGTCTGTATCCGTCGAAGAATGGTGTATGTCTTCCGCCTTCTTCTTTTTTAAGTACATATACTTGCCCTACAAATTTTGCATGTGGATGTATTGAACCTGGTTTTGCAAGTACTTGACCTCTTTGAATGTCAGCTCTTTGAACTCCTCTTAATAATGCTCCAATGTTGTCTCCAGCCATTGCTTGATCTAGAAGTTTTCTGAACATTTCAACTCCTGTACATACAACTTTTCTTTTATCTTCGCTAAGTCCAACTATTTCTACTTCTTCTCCAACCTTAAGTATCCCAGTTTCAACTCTTCCTGTAGCAACTGTTCCTCTACCTGTGATTGTGAATACATCTTCTACTGGCATTAAGAATGCTTTATCTGTAGCTCTTTCAGGTGTTGGAATGTAACTATCTACAGCTTCCATTAATTCTAATATGCATTTTGATGCTTCTGGATCTGTTGGATTTTCTAATGCTTTTAATGCTGATCCTGTTACAATTGGAATATCATCACCTGGGAAGTCATACTCACTTAATAGTTCTCTTACTTCCATTTCAACAAGTTCTAATAATTCTGGATCATCTACCATATCTGCTTTGTTTAAGAATACTACTATATAACCTACTCCAACTCTGCTTGCAAGTAATATATGTTCTCTTGTTTGAGGCATTGGACCATCTGCTGCACTAACAACTAGGATTGCTCCATCCATTTGTGCTGCTCCTGTAATCATGTTCTTTACATAATCTGCATGTCCTGGGCAATCAACATGTGCATAATGTCTATTTTCTGTTTCATATTCAACATGTGATGTATTAATTGTTATTCCTCTTTCTCTTTCCTCTGGTGCTTTATCAATTTGGTCGAATCTTGATACTTCTGCTAATCCTTTAGTTGCAAGTACAGCAGTTATTGCAGCTGTTAATGTTGTCTTGCCGTGATCTACGTGCCCTATTGTTCCTATATTTACATGTGGTTTGGTTCTTTCAAACTTTGCCTTTGCCATTTTATATTCCTCCTTGTTTAAATAATACCGTTTTTTCGTTCGTAAACTCATCCTAGTGTACTGCATGACCTTAATAGCTATGGAGCCCATAACCGGGATTGAACCGGTGACCTCCACCTTACCAAGGTGACGCTCTTCCGACTGAGCTATATGGGCATTTAATTTTGGAGCGGGAAACGGGGCTTGAACCCGCGACACCCAACTTGGGAAGCTGGTGCTCTACCACTGAGCTACTCCCGCTGAAGTACAACTTAAAGCTATACACCAGTTATTAATTTTACTATTGTTTGTTTTTTTTGTCAATACATTTTTACCTTTTACTTAGACATTTTTCTAATTTTCTTTTAACTCTTTGCAAAGCATTATCAATGGACTTTGCATGCCTGTCTAAATCACAAGCAATTTCTTGATAAGATTTACCATCTAGGTATGACATAAGCACTTCCATCTCGAGTTCCGATAAGACTTCGCCAATTTCATTTTGAATACTTATTACTTCCTCACGACTTATAACCAATTCTTCCGGGTCAGTAATTTTAGCACCTGATAACACATCCAATAATGTTCTGTCTGATTCCTCGTCATATATTGGCTTATTTAATGATATATATGTATTAAGGGGAATGTGTTTTTGACGAGTGGCTGTTTTTATTGCTGTAATTATCTGCCTAGTAACACAAATTTCTGCAAAAGCCCTAAAAGAAGATAATCTATCTGCCTTAAAATCTCTAATAGCCTTATAGAGACCTATCATTCCTTCCTGGTAAATATCTTCTTTATCGGCACCAATCAAAAAATAAGACTTAGCCTTTGCCTTAACAAAATTTTTATATTTATTAATTAAATATTCTTGTGCACGAACATTGCTAATTTGTGCTTCAATAACAACTTCCTCATCCAATCTTTCTTCAAAGCTTGAAGTGTTCACACTAGCTTTAATGATTTTTTCCAACAAATATCCCCTCCACACCAACCATGTGTCATATAAATGATTATACCTCAGAGCAATTTATATAGTCAAGAAAATTCAGCGACTCCTTCTCATTTTCTCAAGTTTTTCCAATGTTTTTTCATCTATTCTCTCTTCTAACCAATTTCTTTTTTCCAAATATTTTTTTTCAATCTCCATTTCAATCTTCTTTTGTGTACTGACTACTTCGTGATAAAATTCAATTGACGACATCCTTGTAGCTCCTCTTTGGAATGTAATCTGTTGCTCTAAAGAGTCAGATGTAATTACGCAAACTTCAGTGTTTCGCCCTATGTTGTTAACCATTTTTTCAATATAATTGTCTGCTGTTTCGCCTTCTTTTGTAAAAACCACAACTAAGTTCCCTTGTCTCTCTTTTTTTTGAATGCTGCCCTTAACTAATTGTGCATCAAAGACTATAACCATTTTATAGCCCTTGAATGCTACATAGTTTTGAAGGATACCTACAAGCTGAACCCTCGAAGATTCATAACTATATTCTTTAACCTTTTTAAGACTTGGCCAACTATTAATAACATTATACCCATCAACGAAAAGTGTTCTCACTTTTTACCTCATCTAATTTTTTGTTTCATAATTTCATACATTATTATGCCAGCTGCAACAGAAGCATTTAAAGATGTTATTTTTCCTACCATTGGTATTTTCACTAGAACGTCACATTTTTCTTTTGTAAGTTTTGCAATGCCTCTACCTTCACTTCCAATTACAAGTGCCACAGATCCTGTTAAATCAGTATTGAAAATATAATCTTCCCCCTCCATATCAGCACCGTAAACCCACACTCCACGTTTTTTTATTTCTTCTATGGCTACATTTATATTAGTTACTTTTGCTATTTTCACGTGTTCAATTGCACCAGCAGATGTTTTATACACCGTAGGCGTAGCTCCTACATTTTTTCTCTTAGGTATTATTATTCCATGAGCTCCACATACCTCTGCAGTTCGTATTATAGACCCGAAATTGTGTGGATCTTCGATTTCATCTAATATAATTATAAAAGGCTTTTCTCCTTTTTCCTCTGCATATTTAAATATATCATTTATTTCAAAATATTTGTATGGTGTTACTACAGCAATAACCCCTTGATGTGATGAAGTTTGTGCCATTTCATCTAGCTTTCTTCTATCTACTTCTTTTGTAACAATTCCCTTTTCTTTAGCCAATGCTAATACTACGCTTATAGATCCTACCATATCACCTTTAGCAATAAGAATATACTCTACAGTTCTATCTGATTTTAATGCTTCTATAACTGCATTTCTTCCTTCAATTAAATCTTCTCTAATAATCTTAGGTTCACTTTCTCCGCCTGTATTACCATTCTTAGAACTTATTTCAGATTTCACTCTATTACCCTTATTATTTGCTACTACATTCTCTTCATTTTGCCTAGTTTTTCTATTTATTACTTTGTTTTTATCTTCTTTATTACCTGTAAATTCTCTACTTTCCTTAACACCGTGATCTCCCGTTCTATTTCTTCTAGGCATTGCTCCACTTTTATCTTCCTTGCTACCTGAAAATCCCCTAGTTACTTTAGCACCTTTTTCACTAGTCCTATCTCTCTTAGATGCAAAGCCTGGTCTTTCTTCTCTACTACTTGCAAATCCATTACTACCTTTATTTCCTTGATATTTTTTATTATCACTCATTTTAAATTCCTCTCCATTCCATCTATTTCATCTCGTATTCTTTTCTTACTTCCAAAGTCTTTCCACAACACATTTTACCCTCAGGACATTGTCCACTAACGCAACTTGGTCCTGCATATCTAAAAAGTGATGGTGCTACTTCTCTAGCTTGCATCAGCATTGTTTTGGCCATTTGGCGTATTTCCCACTGAGCTCTTGTGCAACATCTCTGATTAAAGAAATGCATTAATTCTCTAGCATTCATAGTAGCTATTATTTTAGTCTCACAAGCATTTGGGAATACATACCGTGCGTCTTCGATGGCTTTTTTCTCCGATTTATTTTTAAGAACTAAATATTGTTTTTTTTCAATCTCTTCAACATTTGTAAGCTTTTCAGCCATTAAGTATTCCTCTATAAAGTTTGTTAATTCATTCTTAGACAATATCTCAACTAACTTATTGTACTCTTCTTGAACACGCTTCATGGATTGTATGAAAATTTCCTTAGCCTGCTCATCTTTCTCAATATTAGGTGGAATTATGTATTCAAATTGTTTAAGTTGTACATATCTCTGACTCTGTTGAGAATATGATGCTACCCTATGTCTAACTAATTGATGTGTCAAACTTCTAGATATCCCCTCAACTGCAAAAGTAAAGCTTACATGTTCTATTGGTGAATGATGTCCATAAGTCATTAGCGTTTTTATAAATTTATTTGTTTTTTGTTCATCTAAATTTTCTAATATTTCATCAATTCCTACTTGACTATAACAAAGTTTAGCTGCTGCTGCTACAATTTTTTCAGGATTCGGTGTATGTTCTATTAATTTAACCTTAAGCATAATTACTCATCTCCCAAATCAAGATTTATAATTTTCTCGAAAATATCGTTTAACCTTTCATTCTTTTCACTTAAGTATAAAAAACCTACTAAAGCTTCAAAGCCTGTAGCCCACTTATATTCATTTAAATCTGCGTTTTTAGGTGTTGTGCCACTTTTAGAATTTCTAGCTCTTTTAAAAATTCCAAGTTCCTCTTCGTCTAAATCTGCTATTAAATTTTTCATATACTCACTTTGCGCATGCGCTTTTACATATGAAACCGCCTTAACGTGAATTTTATGTGCATTCATATCTCTATTTTTTTCTACGAGGTAAGATCTGATAAACACCTCATAAATTGCATCTCCAACTATTGCAAGCACTAGTGGATTTAACTGCCTAACTTGTGCCACTGTAAATTTGCCCTTTAGCATATTAAATTCCATGATTAGTCTCCTTTTTTAATATTACACATTCCTATTTTAGATTTACTTTTTACATATACCGATTTTAAAATAAAAACGACAAAAAAAATAAAAATCCACCCTGTTTTAGGGCGAATTTCATCGCGGTACCACCTAAATTTGTACTTATTTGTTAACGGTATATATTACCGGTAGTTTTGCTACAGCTCCAAAGCAGGTTCAAAACCTTTGAAAATCTCTCAACCTAGTATTTTCTCTCTGTAAAATGGTTTCTACTATTCTTCATCATTACTTAATATTTAGTTTATGTGTGATATTTTATAGTTACTAATAAATATACACATTATATCCGATACTGTCAACAGTAGTTTCTTTGCAATATTTGAGTAGCTATATCTAAATCTTCTGGTGTTGTAACCTTTATATTATCGTAACTACCTTCGTAAAGGTATACTTTATTACCATATTGTTCAACCACCATCGTATCATCAGTTACTTTAATACCCTCACGACTAATTTTTTCGTGACATTCTAATATAAGATTATACCTAAAGGCTTGTGGGGTTTGAACACAAAAAAGCATCTCTCTCTTAGGTGTTTTTATAGAAAACCCAAAAGAATCTTTAATCTTAATAGTATCTTTAGGTTGTACTCCACAAGCTGCCGATCCATATAAATTAGCATAAATAATAGCATTTCTAATAATATCTTCGTTAACAAAAGGTCTAGCCCCATCATGAATAAGCACAATTTCGCAATTTGTTACAGCCTTTAGACCATTTAAAACTGAATATTGTCTTTCTTTACCACCGCTAACAACACTTTTCACCTTTGAAAATTTATATTTTTTAATTATTTGTTCATTACAATAATCGACTTCAGCATCTGCAGCAACCACTATAATTTCATCTATAAAATCGCTTTTTGAAAAAGCCTCTAAAGTATAGTATAAAATTGGGTATCCTTTAATATTTAGATACTGCTTATTAATAGATTTTCCCATCCTTTTTCCTTTACCCGCCGCCAAAATTATGGCGCAGTTTCTACCCATAAAAATCCTCACTTACATCTTGCAACTAACTTTTCACTAAAGAATCTTTATTTTTAGCAAAAATCATTCTACCTGCAGCCGTCTGGAGTACAGATGTTACAATAACAACTATATTCTCACCAATATACTTTCGTCCACCTTCAACAACAATCATTGTTCCATCATCTAAATAAGCTATTCCTTGCCCTGATTCTTTTCCATCTTTCATAACTTGGATTTTCATTTCTTCCCCCGGTAGTACTACTGGTTTTACTGCGTTTGCAAGTTCATTAATATTTAAAACCGGAACTCCCTGAAATTCAGCTACCTTATTAAGGTTGAAATCGTTTGTAATTACTTTACCATTCAAAACCTGAGCTAATTTGAGTAATTTACTATCTACTTCTGCAATGTCTGGAAAATCTTTTTCCCAAATCTCAACCTCAATATTTAATTCCTTTTGTATTTTATTTAATATATCTAATCCTCGTCTTCCCCTATTCCTCTTAAGCCCGTCTGATGAATCAGCAATATGCCTAAGCTCCTCTAATACAAAAGTTGGTATTACGAGTGGACCTTCAACAAACCCAGTTTGACAAATATCAAATATTCTGCCATCAATTATTACAGATGTATCTAATACTTTTGGATTTTCATTAGTAAACCCCTTGATTTTTTTATCTTTAAACCCATTGTTTTTTTTGATACTTGTAAAAAAAGCTAATATTTCATCTCTTTTTCTAGCGCAGATATCTGCTCCTAAAGCTATCATTATAACTGTAAAAATAATTACAATAATAGTCCATAAAGGCGATTTATAATTAAATAACCCTGCAAATAAAGATGCAATTACAAGCCCTATTATCGCTCCACCTGTACCAAAAACAATTTGTGACGTTGGCATTTTCTGTGTGCTTTTCACTACATACTCCATGAATTTCATTATAAAAGACACTAGTATAGGAGATATCAAAAATAAAATAACCCCGAAAATCAAAGTAGAAAAAATGATGAATATCATTCCTTGAATTGTACCCTCTTTAAAATAACTAAACCCTGCTAAATAACTTGTACTTAGAAGCATACCACCTATTAAATAACCTAAAATTAATCCTATGATTGTAAAAAGTCCTCTAAAAATTTTTTTTAACAAAAAATTTCACCTCCCTTTAAATTATTAACACTTATTTGAATTTATATCCCGTTATTATCTAATATATACTATAAATGAGTGTATTTCAATAAAATATGTCACACAATCAACAATTTATTAAACTAAACTCCTTATTTTACATAATGCTTGTTCCATGTTAAGTTCAAAAGCTAACATTATTTCACTAGCAACCATTCCTTCAACTCTTTCTAAAATCTTGACCTCTCCTGGCGGTAGCATATCTTTCTTTTGTAAATAATATAAATCTCTAATTACCTCACACATTTTCAAAGCACTCCCACTTTGAATTTTTTTCTTGTTGCTTCTATACCTGTTGTTCCAATTTTTTTCAATAAAATCTGAATCACTCCCTATTGTATTTAAAATAACCTCTAATTCTACTTTATTTAAAATTTTCCTTACTCTATAATTTTCAATTTTATTTATTGGAATCATAAAATTCATGTTATCTAATAAAAGATATATATTTACATATTTACATTCTATATTAGATGATTCTTCGTCATCAATGTCCTTTACATATCCAGCACCATAATCTGATATAAATATTTTCTCACCAATATTTAACATACCATTCCCCCTATTAATAAAACTCCTGTTGATTTATTATATATTCATAAGGTGAAATACGTACTTAGTTTATTGACAAAACCGTAATGTGAATCCTATAATATAGCTAATTAAATTTTTACAAGGAGTTGAACTTAATGAAAGATTGTATATTTGATAATTTTCAAAATTCTGTAGATGAATCCCTATTACGGCATAGAAGTGTTTTCGATGTAATTACTAAACTTCAAGAATCTGACGCTAGAGTCAGTAGGGCTGTTGCAAAATCTATTACCAATTGTGGCTGTATTAAGTTAGAAGAAAAAAACATGTACACACCACCTAATATAGACGATTTAAATTTAGATACCCCCACTGCTTTACATTCTCCTGTGCAAGGTGCTCTATGTGAAAACTGTAGGGAAGTTTTAGAAAAAGAGCTTGGTAATAATCTTTTTTATATTACCTCATTATGTAATATTTTAGATTTAAATTTATATGATATTCTTTTAAAAGAGTATGACAAAATTAGTACCCTTGGTAAATATAGTATGCGCTAGTAAATACAGCACAAGATAAGTTAATCCTTATTTTGTGCTATATTTGCTTGTCTAGCATAAATTGCTCTTTCAACCTTCTTAATCCGTTTTTAATGGCTTTAGCTCTTGCTTCCCCGATTCCCTCTACGCTATCAAGTTGTTCATAAGAAGCTTCCATTGTTGCTTTTAATTCTCTAAAGTGCTTAACTAGATTTTCAATAACATTTACAGGTATTCTAGGTATTTTATTTAGCATCCTATATCCTCTTGGAGAAATTAAAGTATCAACTAAAGGAACCCCTACATATCCAATAATTCTAGATATAAAATCTAAATCTATTAGTTCACCTGAAGTCATATTTTCTATTTGTCTATACATCTGGGTATAATCCATACCACTTTGACAATAATCTCTTATTAATAATATTCCATCTTCCTCAACACTTCTAATTAATTCATTTAGTTGCATTGAAATTAGCCTACCCTCATTGCCTAGTTCACATATATGCCTTTCTATTTCGCCGACTATTCTCATAACCATCTCTGTCCTTTGTATTGCTGATAGTACATCAAATAATGTAGCTAAATCTTGAAATTCTAAAAGGTTTAAATTACTTACTACTCGTTCAAGCACTGAAACATATTTCTCTAATGTTTGGATAGCTTGATTCGCTTTTGCTAAAATAACACTACTATCTCTTAACACATATTTTATATCATCCTTGTAAACAGTTATAATAGTTCTTCTTTGTGATATTGCAACAACAACATACCCTGTTTGTTTAGCTATTCTTTGCGCAGTTCTATGTCTTGTTCCAGTTTCATAAGTTGGTATTGTGGAGCTTGGCATAAGTTGAGTATTAGCATATAATATTTTTTTCAAATCGCTACTTATTACTATAGCTCCGTCCATCTTTGCTAATTCATATATATAAGCAGGACTATAGTCCGCATTTATTCCAAATCCACCATCTACAATATCTAATATTTCCTTACCATTTCCTAAAACGATAAGTCCACCAGTTTTAGCTCTAAGAATATTTTCAAGTCCTTCTCTAAGCGAAGTACCAGGTGCCAGCATTTTCAATATAATCATAAGTTCCTTGCTTTTCTCTTCTCTCATCCTTTTCTCCCTACTTAATAAATTATAAATTAAAATTATATATTAAAATAAATTCTATATTTTATATATTTTCTATAAATTAAAAAACCACTCTAGAGTGGTTTTCAAAAAAATATTACATTTTAATTATATACTTTTTAATGTATATAAACAATATTAAATATGTAAAATTTTAAAAATCAATTCACCATTTTCCATAACAACACTTACATTATCACCTTTATTAATATTCCCCCTCAGTATTTCTTCAGACAATTTATCTTCCACAACTTTAGTTATTTCCCTCCTTAGTGGTCTTGCTCCATAATTTCTATTAAATCCTGCCTTAGCCAAATGTTTCTTAGTTTCATCATCAAAACTAATATTAATTTTAAGATCTTCAAGACGTTCCTTCACAACTTTAAGCATTAAATCTACTATTTTACATAAATCATCCTGTTCTAGTGAGTGAAATACAATAATATCATCTATTCTATTTAAGAACTCTGGTCTAAATGAAACTTTTAGCTCTTTCATTATATTTTCTTTCATCTTTTCATATTCAGAACTCACACCATTTTCCTTTATATCAAATCCTAGAGACTTTTGCTTTTTAAGAGCAGACGCCCCTACATTAGATGTCATTATAATTACTGTATTTTTAAAGTCTATTGTTTTACCTTTTCCATCGGTTAACCTTCCGTCATCTAATATTTGCAATAAAATATTAACTACATCTGGATGAGCTTTTTCAATTTCATCGAAAAGAACTACTGAATATGGGTTTCTTCTCACTTTTTCTGTTAGTTGTCCACCTTCATCAAATCCAATATATCCTGGAGGTGAACCCATAAGCCTCGAAACTGTGTGCTTATCCATATATTCTGACATATCTATTCTTATCATGTTATTTTCATCACCAAACATAGCCTCTGCTAGAGCTTTAGATAATTCTGTTTTCCCTACACCAGTCGGCCCTAAAAATATAAAAGAACCTATTGGTCTTTTGGGATCTTTTAACCCTACTCTTGCACGTCTTATTGCACTTGAAATAGATTTAACTGCTTCATATTGACCTATCACTCTCGCATGTAGTAACGTCTCCAATTTTAATAATTTCTCTGATTCTTTTTGCGTCAATTTTTCTATTGGAATGTTAATCCATCTTGATACAACATTAGCAATTTCGAGTTCTGAAACTATTAGTTCATCCGCTTGATTTTGTGTTTTCCAACTGTTTTTAGAATTATATAATTTGTCCTTTAACTTTCTTTCGGTGTCTCTTATTTTAGCCGCCTTCTCGAAATCCTGTACTGATATAGCATCCAATTTTTCTTTAGAAATTTTATCTATTTCATCTTCTAAATTTTTAAGATTTGGCGGAGCAGTCAAATTTTGAATCCTAACTTTTGCCCCCGCCTCATCTATAAGATCTATTGCTTTATCAGGTAAGTATCTATCCGCAATATACCTATGAGATAAACTAACAGCGGCCTCTATGGCGCCATCGGTAATTTTAACTCTATGATGTGCTTCATACTTATCCCTTAATCCTTTTAATATTTCAACAGCCTCTTGCTTACTTGGCTCTCCTACAATAATAGGTTGAAATCTTCTCTCGAGTGCCGCATCTTTTTCAATGTGCTTTCTATATTCGTCTATAGTTGTTGCCCCTATGCATTGTATTTCCCCACGAGCAAGTGCTGGTTTTAATATATTAGATGCATCAATAGCCCCCTCTGCTCCCCCGGCCCCTATTATAGTATGAATTTCGTCTATAAATATAATAACATTTCCTGCGACGACTATTTCTTTCATAACCTTTTTAAGCCTTTCCTCAAACTCTCCTCTATATTTCGAACCCGCAACCATAGACGATATATCTAAAGTTATAACTCTTTTATCTTTTAAAATCTCCGGGATACTCCCAGATGCTATTTTTTGTGCAAGTCCCTCTGCTATAGCAGTCTTACCTACGCCCGGCTCCCCTATAAGGCATGGATTATTCTTCATTCTTCTACACAAAATTTCTAAAAGCCTTTGAGTTTCATTATCTCTTCCTATAACAGGATCAAGCTTACCTTCTTTTGCCATTTCAGTTAAATCCTTTCCAAAATTATCTAAAGTTGGCGTACTATGATTTTGTTTTTCTTTCAATATACTTCCCTTCAGATTACCCTCGGAGCACCAATTATCTAATATATCATTTTTTAGTATATTAAAGTCTGCTCCTAAGTTAGCTAATATTGTATATGCAACTCCCTCTGATTCTCTAATCAATGCAAGTAAAATGTGTTCTGGACTAATATAATTATGATTTAAATTTCTTGCTTCAAGTAAACTTAGTTCTAATAGGCGCTTCGTTCTTGGTGTCAGCGGTATCTCATTTCTGCGCATTTCAACGTCGCCTTCACCTTCATATTCTAACACTAATTTTTTTACCTCACCTGAAAAAACTTTCATATTATTCAATGATTTTTTACATACACCATCTGGTTCCTTTAGAATTCCTAAGAGTATATGTTCTGTCCCTACATAACCATGCTTTAATTGTTGTGCTTCCTCTTGGGCATATACCAAAACCTTTTGTGCTCTTTCTGTAAATTTGTTGAACATCATGTTCAAACACCTCACTTGCAATAAATTTTCTTATTACTTTAATTATGCCCAATTTTATCCTAATTATTGCATGATATAATAACCTTATGTAATTATTTAATAAAAAAGGACATGCTTAAAATATTTTATACTAAAATACTTTAAGCATGTCCTTATTAAAATCTATTTCTTTATATGGTAAATCATTAAGAAATTCTCATATTAATATATTTTCTATCTTTATACAGCATAGAAATACCCGTTTCATAATCAAAAAAATTAATGATTATACATTTATCATCATAACATCTAATGTTAATCTTTTCACTCTCTTTTAAAACTACGTCTATTTCTGAATTATCTTTAAAATATGTGAACCTTTTAATTTCACCTAATAGCTCTACAATATTATTCTTGTTTTTAATCATTTCATTCCTCCTAATTTAATTTAATTTTAATCTTTTCTTATACCAATAAATACATAGAACTTCTCGGTTGTTTCATTCCATATATTTACTATTCTATAAAACTATTTTTATACCTTGTTTCTATCATAATTTTATTAATGGTTTTTTTTACATTTTTATTCATAATATATTAATAATATGTAAATATTTTAAAATAAGAATTACTTACCTAGTAATATTATTGCATGGTTATAACACATTATTTATTAACGCTAAAAAATAAATAGTAATTCTATAATTACTATTTATTCACACTTAATCATTTATATAAATTTACTTAGCCATAAATGCCTCAATTTCGTCTACAGTCTTAATTATTTGTTTTGAAAGATTTTCGCACCCATCTTTTGTAATTAATATATCATCTTCAATTCTAATTCCGATATTCTCTTCTTCTATGTAAAGTCCTGGTTCATTAGTACATACCATACCAGGCTTCAATTCTATATCACGGTTCCCTACATCATGAGTATCTAATCCTAAATAATGACTTACCCCATGGAAATAATACTTAGATAGTTCACTCGGTTCTTTAATAAGACCTAACTCTATACATCCAGCCGCAAGTACCTCTTTAGCCTTTTCATTTAGAACTGAAAACAATATACCAGGTTTTGCAATTGCTATTACTGCTTCTTGCGCTTTTAATACTACATTATAAACTTGTTTTTGTCTTTCTGTATATTTTCCATTAACAGGAAATGTACGGCTTATATCCGCATTGTAATATTTATACTGAGCCCCCAAATCAAACAACACTAATTTACCATCCTGAAGCTCACTATCATTTTTTACATAATGAAGTATAGTTGCATTCTTACCACATGCTGCAATGGTATGAAAAGCATAATCAGTTACACCGTAACTTTTCAATGAAAAATCAAAGTAGGCCTCTAATTGATATTCTTTAATACCGACTTTCGAATTTTTCATTAGTTGTTTTATACCCATGTCTGTAATATCTATAGCTTTCCTTATTAACTTTATTTCTTCCTCTGATTTAATAAGTCTAAGACTCGCTATTTCATGGTATATGTTTTGTACCCTTAAATAAGGGTACCTTTGCATTACCACTTTTGCAAACCTTTGTGATGTAGACATTGATATATCAAACCCTTGTCTTTCAAGATCCAAATATAAATTTTCGATTTTTGTTTTCTCTAAAATTGCGTTAAATATATTTTTAAAATTCTCTACAAACTCAATATTTTGTATACCAGAGATTTCTTTTGCCTTAGCTTTAGACATTTTATCTCCTACCCACCTAGCCAATATGGGATCACTTTTCTCTACAAATAATGTCTCTTCAACCGTCCCCTTTATTTTTACTATCATTAAAATCATTTTATCTTTATCAACACCTGTTAAATAATAAAAATTCCTATTTGGAGTGAATTCATATTTTTCATCTGCTGATTTATATGGTGCTTCACCTGCAAATATTAATGTTATTGAATTCCCTTCTAAGCTTTCCCAAAGATTCTTCCTATTTGTATTAAATAATGTGTTTTTCATTTCAATTCCCCTCCCAGTGAATATTTTAAAATGTATTATTTGTTATTATAACATATCACTCAGTTTAATGACGTTCAAGACTTTATACTAAGCCTCTTTAGAATATTTACCTATTTTCTTGAAAATATTGTAACTTCATAACTATCTTTCCTTTTGCGAAGTAATATAGTATTCACCATTTTGAGTATCTCCTTGATTCACAATAGTAAAACTATTATTTTCTAACATTTCACAGAGTATTTTCATTTCCTCAGAGTTTTTCATTCTTGAAGTAATTGTAAATCTATCATTTTGTGAAATTATTCCCATATAATCATGAATGCTACTATAATCACTTAAATTAATATTTCCAGGAATATCTAATCTATATTCAGACATTTCATTTCCCCCTCTTTACTATGATTAACATTAGGTTCTGTAATTTCAGGTAAAATATCCGTATTTATTATAAAAAATAAAAGCACCTATAATATAAAATTATTGGTACTTAACTACATATTATAAATAAATATAAATTACTAATAACACTCATACTTATTATACACATTTAATATAATGTTTTTTCATTGACTTAGTCCTATAATTCTCCCCAAAATAAAAAAAGCTAATAATTAGCTTTTGTATATCTTAAATATATTATTACATTATAAAAATGGCTCCGCGAAAAGGATTTGAACCTTCAACCTATCGGTTAACAGCCGAGCGCTCCACCGTTGAGCTATCGCGGAACATTACCTAGCGACGACCTACTCTTCCACAAGGTCACCCCTGCAGTACCATCGGCGCATTGAAGCTTAACCTTCGTGTTCGGTATGGGAACGGGTGTTACCTTCATGCCATAATCACTAGATGAGAATATAAATATTCTCTCAAAATTGCACAGTGTTTTCGCATTTTATTATTATATCTTGGTCAAGCCCTCGACTTATTAGTATTAGTCAGCTGAACATGTTACCATGCTTACACCTCTAACCTATCAACCTGGTGGTCTTCCAGGAGTCTTACTTACATCGCACTTACGTGCGAGTAATGGGAAATCTCATCTTAGGGTGGGCTTCACGCTTAGATGCTTTCAGCGTTTATCCCTTCCAAACATAGCTACCCAGCGATGCCACTGGCGTGACAACTGGTGCACCAGAGGTTTGTCCATCCCGGTCCTCTCGTACTAAGGACAGCTCCCTTCAAATTTCCTACGCCCGCGACGGATAGGGACCGAACTGTCTCACGACGTTCTGAACCCAGCTCGCGTGCCGCTTTAATGGGCGAACAGCCCAACCCTTGGGACCTACTTCAGCCCCAGGATGCGACGAGCCGACATCGAGGTGCCAAACCTCCCCGTCGATGTGGACTCTTGGGGGAGATCAGCCTGTTATCCCCGAGGTAGCTTTTATCCGTTGAGCGATGGCCCTCCCACGAGGTACCACCGGATCACTAAGCCCGACTTTCGTCCCTGCTCCACTTGTAAGTGTCGCAGTCAGGCTCCCTTCTGCCTTTGCACTCTTCGCGCGATTTCCAACCGCGCTGAGGGAACCTTTGGGCGCCTCCGTTACTCTTTCGGAGGCGACCGCCCCAGTCAAACTGCCCACCTAACAATGTCCTGTGACCAGATTCATGGCCTCCAGTTAGAACCTCAGTACTGTCAGGGTGGTATCCCAAGGATGACTCCACACAGGCTGACGCCCATGTATCGTAGTCTCCCACCTATCCTGTACAGACAATACCGAAATTCAATGCTAAGCTACAGTAAAGCTCTACGGGGTCTTTCCGTCCAATCGCGGGTATCCAGCATCTTCACTGGAACTACAATTTCGCCGGATGTACTGTTGAGACAGTGCCCAAATCATTACGCCATTCGTGCGGGTCGGAACTTACCCGACAAGGAATTTCGCTACCTTAGGACCGTTATAGTTACGGCCGCCGTTTACTGGGGCTTAAGTTCATAGCCTCGCCAAGAGCAAGCTCTCAGCTAACTAATCCCCTTAACCTTCCAGCACCGGGCAGGCGTCAGCCCCTATACATCAGCTTTCGCTTTAGCAGAGACCTGTGTTTTTGCTAAACAGTTGCTTGGGCCTATTCTCTGCGACCTACTTACGTAGGCACCCCTTCTCCCGAAGTTACGGGGTCAATTTGCCGAGTTCCTTAACAGTAATTCTTCCGATGGTCTTAGGATTCTCTCCTCACCTACCTGTGTCGGTTTGCGGTACGGGCACCAATATCCTCGATAGAGACTTTTCTTGGCAGCGTGGAATCAGATACTTCAGCAATAAATTGCCTTCCCCATTACATCTCAGCGTTAAGAGCAAACGGATTTGCCTGCTTGCTCCGCCTAAATGCTTAGACACACATCCAATAGTGTGCACATCTTATCCTCCTGCGTCATCCCATTTCTAATAACGTCCATTGGTGGTATCGGAATATCAACCGATTGTCCATCACCTACGCCTTTCGGCCTCGGCTTAGGTCCCGACTAACCCTGAGAGGACGAGCCTTCCTCAGGAAACCTTAGGTTTTCGACCGTTAAGATTCTCACTTAACTCTCGCTACTCATGCCAACATTCTCACTTCTGTACCGTCCACCACTCCTTACGGTATGACTTCAGCCAGTACAGAAAGCTCCTCTACCGCTTACACAATTGTGTAAACCCATAGCTTCGGTGGTAAGTTTTAGCCCCGGACATCTTCGGCGCAGGATCTCTTGACTAGTGAGCTATTACGCACTCTTTGAATGAGTGGCTGCTTCTGAGCCAACATCCTAGTTGTCTTAGAAATCCCACATCCTTTTCCACTTAACTTACACTTTGGGACCTTAGCTGATGGTCTGGGCTGTTTCCCTTTTGACTACGGATCTTATCATTCGCAGTCTGACTGCCGAAATAAAAGTATATGGCATTCGGAGTTTGATAGGGTTCAGTAACTGTTGTCAGCCCCTAGCCCATTCAGTGCTCTACCTCCATTACTCAATTAATCGACGCTAGCCCTAAAGCTATTTCGAGGAGAACCAGCTATCTCCGAGTTCGATTGGAATTTCTCCGCTATCCACAGCTCATCCCATGGTTTTTCAACACCAACGTGGTTCGGACCTCCACGGAATTTTACTTCCGCTTCATCCTGGCCATGGATAGGTCACCCGGTTTCGGGTCTACGACATGCAACTAGAACGCCCTATTCAGACTCGGTTTCCCTTCGGCTCCGTACCTTAAGTACTTAACCTTGCTACATATCGTAACTCGTTGGCTCGTTCTACAAAAAGCACGCCGTCACACATAAAAAGTGCTTCGACCGGTTGTAGGCACACGGTTTCAGGTTCTATTTCACTCCCCTTCCGGGGTTCTTTTCACCTTTCCCTCACGGTACTTCTTCACTATCGGTCACTAGGTAGTATTTAGCCTTGGGAGGTGGTCCTCCCAGCTTCCCACAAGGTTTCACGTGTCTCGTGGTACTCTGGATTAGATCTGACTGTTCTTCCTTTTCATTTACAGGCCTATTACCTTCTGCGGAGCAGCTTTCCAGCTATCTTCAATTAAAGAATTGCAGTATTTATGATCTATCCTCAACCCCTAAGTCAAAGACTTAGGTTTGGGCTCTTTCCCTTTCGCTCGCCGCTACTTAGGAAATCGATATTTCTTTCTCTTCCTCCGGGTACTTAGATGTTTCAGTTCCCCGGGTGTACCTCTGCATACCTATTTATTCAGTATGCAGTACATAGTTGTTACTATGTGGGTTCCCCCATTCGGAAATCTTTGGATCACAGGCTATTTGCGCCTACCCAAAGCTTATCGCAGCTTAACGCGTCCTTCTTCGGCTCCTAGTGCCAAGGCATTCGCCATGCGCCCTTTGTAGCTTGACCTTTGATTCTGTCTATTTACATAGACGTCTTGTTACTTAATATTAATTTTGCGAAATCGTAATAAATTAACTTATAACCACTTGCGTGGATTTAAATCTTTTTAAAACAACTTTATACACTGTGCAATTTTCAAAGAACATTTAAGAAAAACTATTAATTAATTAACTCCTAAGAGTTAATATAATTAGTCTCTCAAAATTAAACAGAGAAATAGGAACGAGTAATTACAATAGATATTTTGAAGAATAATTAAATTCTTCTATTGCATCGACCGAAGTCAATACATCTACTCCCTAGAAAGGAGGTGATCCAGCCGCAGGTTCTCCTACGGCTACCTTGTTACGACTTCACCCCAATCATCGATCCCACCTTCGGCCGCTGGCTCCTTACGGTTACCTCACGGACTTCGGGTGTTACCAACTCTCATGGTGTGACGGGCGGTGTGTACAAGGCCCGGGAACGTATTCACCGCGACATGCTGATTCGCGATTACTAGCAACTCCGGCTTCATGTAGGCGAGTTGCAGCCTACAATCCGAACTGGGATGAGTTTTTGAGTTTGGCTCCACCTTGCGGTCTTGCATCTCTTTGTACTCACCATTGTAGCACGTGTGTAGCCCTAGACATAAGGGGCATGATGATTTGACGTCATCCCCACCTTCCTCCCGGTTAACCCGGGCAGTCTCACTAGAGTGCTCAACTTAATGGTAGCAACTAATGATAAGGGTTGCGCTCGTTGCGGGACTTAACCCAACATCTCACGACACGAGCTGACGACAACCATGCACCACCTGTCACCTTGTCCCGAAGGACTTCACTCATCTCTGAGTTATGCAAGGGATGTCAAGTCTAGGTAAGGTTCTTCGCGTTGCTTCGAATTAAACCACATGCTCCGCTGCTTGTGCGGGCCCCCGTCAATTCCTTTGAGTTTTAATCTTGCGATCGTACTCCCCAGGCGGAATACTTAATGTGTTAACGGCGGCACCGAGGTTCGACCCCCGACACCTAGTATTCATCGTTTACGGCGTGGACTACCAGGGTATCTAATCCTGTTTGCTCCCCACGCTTTCATGCCTCAGCGTCAGTTACAGTCCAGTAAGTCGCCTTCGCCACTGGTGTTCTTCCTAATCTCTACGCATTTCACCGCTACACTAGGAATTCCACTTACCTCTCCTGCACTCTAGACACCCAGTTTCAAATGCAGCACCCAAGTTAAGCTCGGGTATTTCACATCTGACTTAAATGTCCGCCTACGCATCCTTTACGCCCAGTAAATCCGGACAACGCTTGCCACCTACGTATTACCGCGGCTGCTGGCACGTAGTTAGCCGTGGCTTCCTCCTCTGGTACCGTCATTATCGTCCCAGAAGACAGAACTTTACAACCCGAAGGCCTTCATCATTCACGCGGCGTTGCTGCGTCAGGGTTTCCCCCATTGCGCAATATTCCCCACTGCTGCCTCCCGTAGGAGTCTGGACCGTGTCTCAGTTCCAATGTGGCCGATCACCCTCTCAGGTCGGCTACGCATCGTTGCCTTGGTGGGCCTTTACCTCACCAACTAGCTAATGCGCCGCGGGTCCATCTCAAAGTGAAATTCCGAAAAATTCCTTTGATGTTAAGATCATGCGATCAAAACATATTATGCGGTATTAATCTCCCTTTCGGGAGGCTATTCCCCTCTTTGAGGCAGGTTACCCACGTGTTACTCACCCGTCCGCCGCTAATTGATCCCGAAGGATCGCATCGCTCGACTTGCATGTGTTAGGCACGCCGCCAGCGTTCGTCCTGAGCCAGGATCAAACTCTCAATTTAAAAGTTTACACTTTTTTAGTTGAAATAATTAATCTGCGCCAACTGTTAAGTTGGTTAGCAAGCTCATTACATACTTTTTAGTCTTACGACTAAAATATTACTTTTACTAAAGTAATTGACTGGTTAAAATAAAATGTTATTTCATTTCTTTACCTATTTCTCTGTTTAATTTTCAAAGACCAATTTGCTTTGTCATCATGTGACGACTTCTACTATGATACTAGGTTTTTCTTGTTTTGTCAACTACTTCTTTAAAATAAATTTTTATCTAAAAACTTATTAAATTGTAATTGTCAGTTAGTTTAATATGTCACTCGTATGTGACGACAAGGAGTATTCTATCATAACCGTAATGCTATATATTTTATTCATTCATTATATACGGTTATTAATCCTTATTTTCTAGATATTACTCTTTAATGCTTTCTTTTTATTATATTGACACACATGGTTAAGTGTATAATAATATATTCACATTTCAACACTTAATTCGTTTATTTATAAAAACTATTAATAATTATATATACTATCTTAAGCTTTCATAAACCATTATGCTTTAAGTAACAATTCAAAATTTTATTAATAGAACTCATATGTATTTTATTATATTCTTTTTCTAGTATAACGATCTTTAAGACATTCATATTAAATTTCTCCACCACATAAAAATGTTTTAAACGCTTTCTCAAACAAAGATACCTGTCACAACAAGAAAAGACTTCACTGGAGTTTAACTCTCTTATGAAGTCTTTAATATTATAGTAACAAAAACACTACTTTATTCTGTTTTTTATCTTTGAGTTATTATTTTACAAATAAAAAGAACAGTCTATATTAGACTGTTCTTTGGTGGAGATAAAGGGAATCGAACCCTTGACCCCCTGCGTGCAAGGCAGGTGCTCTCCCAGCTGAGCTATATCCCCATATGGTGGACCTTCAGGGACTCGAACCCCGGACCGACCGGTTATGAGCCGGTAGCTCTAACCAGCTGAGCTAAAGATCCATATTTATCTGGCGACGACCTACTCTTCCACAAGGTCACCCCTGCAGTACCATCGGCGCATTGAAGCTTAACCTTCGTGTTCGGTATGGGAACGGGTGTTACCTTCATGCCATAATCACCAGATTTATTGATATCTACCAAATATGTTATTGTATTATAAAAAAATGGCTCCGCGAAAAGGATTTGAACCTTCAACCTATCGGTTAACAGCCGAGCGCTCCACCGTTGAGCTATCGCGGAACATTACCTAGCGACGACCTACTCTTCCACAAGGTCACCCCTGCAGTACCATCGGCGCATTGAAGCTTAACCTTCGTGTTCGGTATGGGAACGGGTGTTACCTTCATGCCATAATCACTAGATGAGAATATAAATATTCTCTCAAAATTGCACAGTTAGTTCGCAATATTAATATTAATTGTTATTTATGTTATCTTGGTCAAGCCCTCGACTTATTAGTATTAGTCAGCTGAACATGTTACCATGCTTACACCTCTAACCTATCAACCTGGTGGTCTTCCAGGAGTCTTACTTACATCGCACTTACGTGCGAGTAATGGGAAATCTCATCTTAGGGTGGGCTTCACGCTTAGATGCTTTCAGCGTTTATCCCTTCCAAACATAGCTACCCAGCGATGCCACTGGCGTGACAACTGGTGCACCAGAGGTTTGTCCATCCCGGTCCTCTCGTACTAAGGACAGCTCCCTTCAAATTTCCTACGCCCGCGACGGATAGGGACCGAACTGTCTCACGACGTTCTGAACCCAGCTCGCGTGCCGCTTTAATGGGCGAACAGCCCAACCCTTGGGACCTACTTCAGCCCCAGGATGCGACGAGCCGACATCGAGGTGCCAAACCTCCCCGTCGATGTGGACTCTTGGGGGAGATCAGCCTGTTATCCCCGAGGTAGCTTTTATCCGTTGAGCGATGGCCCTCCCACGAGGTACCACCGGATCACTAAGCCCGACTTTCGTCCCTGCTCCACTTGTAAGTGTCGCAGTCAGGCTCCCTTCTGCCTTTGCACTCTTCGCGCGATTTCCAACCGCGCTGAGGGAACCTTTGGGCGCCTCCGTTACTCTTTCGGAGGCGACCGCCCCAGTCAAACTGCCCACCTAACAATGTCCTGTGACCAGATTCATGGCCTCCAGTTAGAACCTCAGTACTGTCAGGGTGGTATCCCAAGGATGACTCCACACAGGCTGACGCCCATGTATCGTAGTCTCCCACCTATCCTGTACAGACAATACCGAAATTCAATGCTAAGCTACAGTAAAGCTCTACGGGGTCTTTCCGTCCAATCGCGGGTATCCAGCATCTTCACTGGAACTACAATTTCGCCGGATGTACTGTTGAGACAGTGCCCAAATCATTACGCCATTCGTGCGGGTCGGAACTTACCCGACAAGGAATTTCGCTACCTTAGGACCGTTATAGTTACGGCCGCCGTTTACTGGGGCTTAAGTTCATAGCCTCGCCAAGAGCAAGCTCTCAGCTAACTAATCCCCTTAACCTTCCAGCACCGGGCAGGCGTCAGCCCCTATACATCAGCTTTCGCTTTAGCAGAGACCTGTGTTTTTGCTAAACAGTTGCTTGGGCCTATTCTCTGCGACCTACTTACGTAGGCACCCCTTCTCCCGAAGTTACGGGGTCAATTTGCCGAGTTCCTTAACAGTAATTCTTCCGATGGTCTTAGGATTCTCTCCTCACCTACCTGTGTCGGTTTGCGGTACGGGCACCAATATCCTCGATAGAGACTTTTCTTGGCAGCGTGGAATCAGATACTTCAGCAATAAATTGCCTTCCCCATTACATCTCAGCGTTAAGAGCAAACGGATTTGCCTGCTTGCTCCGCCTAAATGCTTAGACACACATCCAATAGTGTGCACATCTTATCCTCCTGCGTCATCCCATTTCTAATAACGTCCATTGGTGGTATCGGAATATCAACCGATTGTCCATCACCTACGCCTTTCGGCCTCGGCTTAGGTCCCGACTAACCCTGAGAGGACGAGCCTTCCTCAGGAAACCTTAGGTTTTCGACCGTTAAGATTCTCACTTAACTCTCGCTACTCATGCCAACATTCTCACTTCTGTACCGTCCACCACTCCTTACGGTATGACTTCAGCCAGTACAGAAAGCTCCTCTACCGCTTACACAATTGTGTAAACCCATAGCTTCGGTGGTAAGTTTTAGCCCCGGACATCTTCGGCGCAGGATCTCTTGACTAGTGAGCTATTACGCACTCTTTGAATGAGTGGCTGCTTCTGAGCCAACATCCTAGTTGTCTTAGAAATCCCACATCCTTTTCCACTTAACTTACACTTTGGGACCTTAGCTGATGGTCTGGGCTGTTTCCCTTTTGACTACGGATCTTATCATTCGCAGTCTGACTGCCGAAATAAAAGTATATGGCATTCGGAGTTTGATAGGGTTCAGTAACTGTTGTCAGCCCCTAGCCCATTCAGTGCTCTACCTCCATTACTCAATTAATCGACGCTAGCCCTAAAGCTATTTCGAGGAGAACCAGCTATCTCCGAGTTCGATTGGAATTTCTCCGCTATCCACAGCTCATCCCATGGTTTTTCAACACCAACGTGGTTCGGACCTCCACGGAATTTTACTTCCGCTTCATCCTGGCCATGGATAGGTCACCCGGTTTCGGGTCTACGACATGCAACTAGAACGCCCTATTCAGACTCGGTTTCCCTTCGGCTCCGTACCTTAAGTACTTAACCTTGCTACATATCGTAACTCGTTGGCTCGTTCTACAAAAAGCACGCCGTCACACATAAAAAGTGCTTCGACCGGTTGTAGGCACACGGTTTCAGGTTCTATTTCACTCCCCTTCCGGGGTTCTTTTCACCTTTCCCTCACGGTACTTCTTCACTATCGGTCACTAGGTAGTATTTAGCCTTGGGAGGTGGTCCTCCCAGC